>NZ_JAAXKY010000071.1 GCF_012911925.1 Pseudonocardia xinjiangensis
GCTCCCGCCCCGGTCGCCGGCGCTGCGCCGGTTCTCGATCAACCCCCGGCAGAGCGGCATCTACGTCGCCTTCGTGCTGATCATCGTGCTGTTCTCGGTGCTCACCGACGGCGCGCTGCTGCAGCCGCAGAACATCTCCAACATCATCGTCCAGAACTCCTACATCCTGGTTCTGGCGATCGGCATGATCCTGATCATCATCGCCGGGCACATCGATCTCTCCGCGGGATCGGTCGTGGCGGTCACCGGGGCGATCTCCGCGGTGCTGATGGTCAACCTGAACGTCCCGTGGCCGCTGGCGGTGCTCGTCACGCTCATCGCGGGCGCGGTCATCGGGGCCTGGCAGGGATTCTGGATCGCCTACTTCGGCATCCCGGCCTTCATCGTCACCCTGGCGGGCATGCTGCTGTTCCGTGCCCTCACCCTCACGGTGCTGGGCAACCAGGGCATCGGCCCGTTCCCGGACCCGATCCGCACGCTGTCCAACGGCTTCACCGAGGGCTACCTGGGCAACATCGGGCTGGGCCCGCTCGGCGGCGCCGACCTGCTGAGCCTGCTGGTGGGGCTCGGGGTGGTGGCCGGCATCGCCGTCACCCAGTGGCGCCAGCGCGTGGGCAGGCTCGGCTACGGCCAGGTCGTCGACCCGTTGCCGATCTTCGTCCTCAAGATCGCGCTGGCGGCGGTCGTCGTGCTCGCGGTCGTGGTGCAGCTGGCCCGGTTCAAGAACCTGCCGTGGGTGCTGGTGCTGCTCGCGGTGCTCGTGCTCGGGTACACGCTGCTGACCACCCGGTCCGTCTTCGGCAGGCACATCTACGCGGTCGGGGGCAACCTCTCGGCGGCCACGCTGTCCGGGGTGAAGGTCAAGTCGGTCACCTTCTGGATTTTCGTCAACATGGGCGTGCTGGCGGCGCTGGCCGGCGTCATCTTCGCCGGGCGGCTCAACCAGGCGGGACCGACCGCAGGCACCAACTTCGAGCTCGACGCGATCGCCGCGGCGTTCATCGGCGGTGCGGCGGTGCAGGGCGGTGTGGGCAAGGTGGTCGGGGCGATCACGGGCGGACTGATCATGGCCGTGATCAACAACGGCATGTCGCTCATCGGCGCCCCGAGCGAGCGCGTCATGCTCGTGAAGGGTCTCGTGCTGCTCGCCGCCGTCGCCTACGACATCTGGACCAAGCGTAGGGCGGGCTCGGCCGCCCGGTGACCGGGAGGCCGCTTCCCTGAGCGCGGCGGAGCGCCCCTGACCTGCGGAGCCGAGCTCCACGGGTCGGGGGCGCCGTCGTGTGCGCCCACTCTCATCCGGCACCCGCCGTCGAGTACTCCCACCGCTCCCCCGGGACCAGGCAGACGACCTCGAGCCCGATCCGGTCCGTGGCAGCCAGAGCTCTGGCGTCCTCCCCCGATCCGTGGCGGCGGAACACCAGGGAGAGCGGGTCGGCGCCGTGGGCGTCGTGGACCGGGACGAGGACACGCGCTCCCACGGCCCTCGCCCCCGCCACGGCCTCTCGCGGCCCCATCACGAGCGGCCGGCCGAGAACCGCACGCAGCCCGTTGACGGGCAACAGCGCTACGGCCACCGGCGACCCGTGTGCCCGGTAGCGCTCCAACAGCGCGACGTCCTGGATCTCCCCGCCGAAGAGGACCCGCGTCCGCCCGCTGGTGAGGACGTAGGCGTTGTTGCGCCACGCGAGGGTCCGCCCCGCCGGCACCGCCTCGATCGAGAGCGCCGGGGCGAGATCCCGCGTCTCGCCCCAACCGAGGTGCTCGACCGTCCGGAAGCCCAGTGCGCGCGCCTGACGGGCCATCCGGGCGGCGCTCACGTAGACCGGCGTGGTGGCCTTGTGGCGGTAGTCCCGCAACGCGCGCAGGTCCCAGTGGTTGACCGCGAAGTTGGTCGCGACGATCGCCGTCAACGCCGGAAGGTCGATGACCCTCAGGCCGAGCGGCTCACCGCGGCGCAGGTACCACCGCTCGGTGAACCACGGGTCGGTGAGGATCGTGTGACCGTTCAGCTCCAGCAGGACGCAGGCGTTGGCCACCCGTGTCACGGCGAGATCCGTGGACACCGGCGGCCGGCCGGGGTTGCTGACGTGGTTGTTGCTCATGCCGGCGACCGTGCCGGTTAATGTGCACATGAAGTCAAGTGACGCGGATGCGGAGCTGAGCATCGGCGAGCTGGCCGGCCGGTTCGGACTTCCCACCCACGTCCTGCGCCACTGGGAGAGCGTGGGACTGCTCGCGCCCGGCAGGCGGGCAGGCGGGCAGCGGTGTTTCGGTCAGGCGGATCTCGCTCGGGTGGCCCTCATCCTGATGGGCAAGGACGCCGGATTCGGCCTGCGGGCGCTGTGCGAGCTGCTGTCCACCGACAGCCCCCTGGATCATCCTGACCTGCTCCGCCATCACATCGCGGTGCTCGAACGCCGCATCGACCAGGCGCAGGCGGCGAAGGACCTCATCGAGCACGCGCTGGACTGCCCCCTGAGCTTCGACGAGTGTCCGCACGCCCGGGAACAGATCGCGGCCCGTATCCCCCCGGCATGATCCGCGACGACGATCGTGTTCGTCCATCGGGCGCCGGACCGCACATGCCTCCTCGGGCAGGCGATTCCGCCTTCCGGCCTGAAGGAGGCCCGGTCCGCTTGTCCGCGCGGAGCGACTAGGGCGTGTCCTGTATGGGTCATGACCTGCGGTCGATGATCATGCTCGGGTGGTAGGGCGTGGGGAACTGACCGACAAGGCCTGGGCGCGGATCGAACCGCTGCTGCCACCGGTCGCGGGTCGAGGGCGCCGGTGGCGTGATCACCGGCAGGTGATCAACGCAATCCTGTGGAAGCTACGCACCGGCGCGCCGTGGCGGGACCTGCCCGAGCGCTACGGACCAGACCGCACACGAGCGGCTGCGGATCTGGACCGCGGACGGCACCTGGGACCGCATCCTCGACGAAGTGATCGTCAAGGACGACTCCGTCGGGAACGTGGAATGGAGCATCAGCATCGACTCCAGCAACGTCCGGGCCCACCAGCATTCGGCTGGGGCCCGGAAAAAAGGGGCTGCACCACCGAGTGGGTCGAACACCTCGCCCTCGACGGCGAAGCCCTCGGACGATCCCGAGGCGGACTGACCAGCAAAATCCACCTCGCCGTCGACGGCCGCGGCCTGCCGATGTCGGTGATCCTCACCCCCGGCCACGCCGGAGACAACCCGCAACTGCTCCCGCTACTTGACCAGATTGCGGTCGGCCGCGATGGACCCGGCCGACCCCGGAAACGACCCGACCGCGTGCTGGCCGACAAGGCCTACTCCCACCCCTCCACCCGCGCCGCCCTGCGACATCGCAAGATCCCGTTCACCAGCCCCGAGCGGACAGACCAGATCTCCCGCCGCCACGCAAAGGGCTCCCGAGGTGGCCGCCCACCCGCCTTCAACCCGGCCATCTACACAGGCCGCAACGTCGTCGAGCGCTGCTTCAACCGGCTCAAACAGTTCCGCGCACTGGCCACCCGCTACGCCAAACGCGCCGCCTACTACCGCAGCGAGATCACCATCGCCGCCATCGTGTTATGGCTGCGCACCGACTTACAGGACACGCCCTAACGGGTTCGGGCCACCGGGGGAGCCTCGGTGGCGGCGTCGCGCTCCGCTCGCACCCGGTCGTACGCCGCGCGGGCGTCGACGACGGCGCTCATCCGGTCGTCCACCCACTGGATCATGGCGCGCATCCGTTCCCCGGCTTCCCGGCCCATATCGGTGACGGTGTAGTCGACGTGCGGCGGGATCACGGGCCTGGCGTTGCGATGGACGAATCCGTCGCGTTCCAGCGTCTGCAGCGTCTGGGCGAGCATCTTCTCGCTGACGCCGCCGATTTCTCTCCGCAGTTCGCTGAAACGATACGAACGGTCGAGCAACGCGGTGAGCACGAGCATCCCCCAGCGGCTCGTGATGTGCTCGACGACCAGTCGCTCGGGACAGACCTGATTGTCAGTGGCAGATGTGACTGCCCGCGCACTTACGCTCACGTCAGTACCTTACGTCGAAGTGGGTACTGGCTCCGGATCCGGTACCGGCCATACCGTCGGTGAGTTCGATCTTCTACTCACGGACCCGGAGAAATCATGAGCATCGTCGTCACCGGAGCAACCGGACATCTCGGTCGCCTGGTGGTCGAGTCCCTGCTGGCGGCCGACGTCCCTCCCGGCGACATCGCCGCCGTCGTGCGCAACGAGGGCAAGGCCGCCGGTGTGGCCGCGCGCGGCGTCGAGGTGCGCACGGCCGACTACGACCGCCCCGAGACCCTGGCGAGCGCGTTCCGTGCAGGAGACCGGCTGCTGCTGATCTCCGCCTACGAGGTGGGCAGGCGGGTGCCGCAGCACGCTGCCGTCATCGACGCGGCCGAGGCGGCAGGCGTGGCCCAGCTCGCCTACACCGGAATGCTGGGCGGCCCGGCCGCCGACTTCGCGCTCGCGGCCGAGCACAAGGCCACCGAGCAGCTGATTCTCGACTCCGGACTGCCCTACACGTTCCTGCGCAACAGCCTGTACTCGGAGGTGTTCACCGAGAACCTCGGCCTCGTGCTGGAGCACGGTGCCGTTGCGGTCCACGCAGGCACCGGACGTCTCGCCTCGGCGTCCCGCCCCGACCTCGCGGCCGCGGCAGCCGCCGTCCTGATCGGCGAGGGTCACCTCGGCCGGGCCTACGAGCTCAGCGGCGACACGGCATGGTCGTTCGCGGAGTTCGCGGCGGAGGTGTCCCGGCGGACCGGTCGCACCATCACCTACGACGACGTCTCCTGGGAGGCCCGCCTGGCGATGCTGACCGGCGCGGGGCTGCCCGAGCCGGTGGCCTCCATTCTCGTGGGAATGGAAGGCGCGATCGGACGTGGCCTGCTCGCTGCCACGCCGGGAGACCTCGCCCGGCTCATCGGCCGTCCGACCACCCCGATCGCCGACTCGATCGCCGAGGCGCTCAAGGGCTTGTCGTGACCTGATCGCCGTGAGATCCGGCCCGTCGGCCCCGCGAAGGGCGGACAGCCGGATCTCGCGGCGCAGGCGGCGTCAGATGTGGATGTCGAGGAGCACCGGCGTGTCCACCTGGCCGTCGAGCACCTCGGCCATGACGCGCTTGTGCTCGGCGTCGATCGGCAGCGTGGAGTTCCGGAACACCTCCCCGGCCGCCTCGTAGTCGGCACACTCCACCGCGTAGACGAGCAGCGGACCGTCCGCGGTCGAGATCAGCTTCGCCTGCTCGTGCGTGACGCCCTCCTGTTCGAAGGTGGCGCGGACCTCGTCGGCCCGCTGCTCGGCCTCGGCGAACCAGGCCTTGAGCACGTCCAGCTTGTCGGGGCGAACGCGGGCTACCCTCACGTGGATCATGACAGCGGACTCTTCCAGAGGAGAGCATCCCCGGAGCTCCCCTGTGAGATACCGCCGGATCAGGTCGACACCAGGTACTTGTTCACCGCGGCCTCGTCCCAGGCCACTCCGGTGCCGGGGCGGGTGGACGCGGTGATGTGCCCGTCCACCGGCACCGTCGGCTCGGCCAGCACCGGATTCGCCCAGTCGACCCACTCCAGCCAGTGTGCCGTGGGGCTCACCCGGAGCAGGTGTGACGCGATCTCGGGATAGAGGTGGCTCGACAGCTGCGTTCCCGCGGCGGCGGCCAGTCCGGCCGTCTGCAGCCAGCCGGTGACGCCGCCGATGCGCATCAGGTCGGCCATGGCGTAGGGGACGCTCCCGGCCTTGATGGAGTTGAACAGGTCCCGAGGTCCGTAGTAGTTCTCCCCCAACTGCAACGGGGTGCGTACCCGCTGCTCGAGCTTCCCGTACCCCTCGACGTTGTCGTAGCGGATCGGCTCCTCCAGCCAGTACAGCCCCTGGTCGTCGAGGTCGTGGCACCGCCGGACCGCGTCGCCGTAGCCCAGAGCCTGGTTGAAGTCCACCATCACGTCGACGTCGGGTCCGACGCCCTCGCGCACGGCCGTGATCGCGTCGAGATCGTCCTGCAGCCGGGGGTGGCCCAGGCGCAGCTTCATCGCCGTGAAGCCGCCCTCGTCGCGGAGGTCGGCCGCCTCTTTCGCGAGGGTGCTGATCTCGTGGCGCCACAGCCCGTTGCTGTTGTAGGCGCGTACCGGCCCCACCGTGCCGCCGAGCAGCTGGACGAGCGGCAGGCCTGCCGTCTTCGCGAGCGCGTCCCACATCGCCATGTCCACGGCGGCGCGGGCGATCAGCGAGATGCCGGCGATGCCGACCACGTTCAGTGACTTGCCGAACTGGGTGAAGGCGTCCACCGGCGCGATGGGCTTTCCGTGCCACACCTCGCCGAGGTCGTTGATCTCCGCGACGATCGCCGGCATCGCGGCCGCCCGGTAGGGGGCGATGTAGCCGCTGCCGACGACACCGTCGCTGGTCTCGACGTCGACCAGGACCATCGGCCAGCGGTCGAAGCGGCCGATGTCGGCGATGACCGGCCGGCGAAGCGGAACGATCACCGGGCGGGCACGTACCGCACTCAAGGTGGGTGGCGTGCTCTCGGAGCTGGGGGTTTCTGACACTGGGAGTTCCTCTCAGGCAGCGCCGGTCAGCCGGATCGGGCTGGCACCGACGTGCACTCGGATGATCTGGTAGGGCGGGACCCGCGTCTCGACCCCGTCGTTGAACAGCGGGGTCCGCGGGAGCTGGTTCACGCTGACGTACAGATAGCCGTCAGCGGCGAGCGCGAGGGTGTCCGGCCACAGCAACGCCGGGCCGTGCAGGACCGTCGACCACGTGCCGTCGGCGTCCCGCTTGAGTACCGCGCTGTGCTCGTAGGCCGTCGAGTAGACCGCGCCGGCGGTGTCGGACTCCAGGCCGTCGGATGCGCCCTTGTCGCCCAGATCGACGATGGTGGCGGCCACCTGGTCGTCGTCCAGCGAGCGGTCGAGCAGGGCGCTGGTCTCCACGCTGTAGAGGCGCCGGCTCGACAGCGGGCAGTAGTAGAGGAGGCTGCCGTCCGCGCTGATCGCGATGCCGTCGGCACCCACCTGGTAGTTCTCCCGGACGACACCCTGCACGACCGCGCGGAACCCCGTCGTCGCCACCGTGGTGGCGTGGCCACGCAGCCGTGCCCAGCTCTCCCCCGAACCCAGGTCGACCACGATCAGCGCGCCCTCGGGCTGGGAGTCGGTGAGATAGGCGTACCCGCCGGTGCCGCGGGAGAGGTCGAACCGGACGTCGTTGAGGTACGTGGTGGCCGTGACCGCGGCCGGGTCGAGCCGGACGATACGGACGACCTCGTCGGTCGCAGGGTCGACCTCGACGAGTTTCGGGCCGTTCTCCAGCCACGGCGCGAACGAGAGGCTGCCCGTGTCGAGCAGCCACACGTGACCGACCGGGTCGGTGATCACACTCTGCACCGACACCAGTTGGTCCGCGTTCCTCTTCTCGCTCCATTCGTTGATCGCGGGGTCGGGATAAGCCACCGCTTTCCCATCCACGATCTCGGCGACGGTGTAGGGCACGTCGTCGCCCCACCGCGGAAAGGACACGAAGACGCGGCCGTCGTCGGTGACGGTGACCCCGGTGGGCATCAGGTCGTCGATCTCGGCGACCACGTCGTAGTAGGGGGCCACCCAGCTACCCAACGGAGTGGCGGCGGATTCGGGAGAAGAAGCTTCGGAGGACATGGCTCTCCTATGATCGGAATTGCGTGGTACTCGGCGTCCTATTGGAGGATTCGCCGGGCGACGTTGGTCGTGACGAGATCGAGCAGTTCCTCACCGCGCCCGGACAGGATCGTCCGGATCGCATAGAGGGTGAAACCCTTCGCCTGTTCCACCGTGATCGCGGGCGGAACGGACAGTTCCTGGCGTGCGGTGAAGACCTCCACGAGGGCCGGGCCGTCGTGGGCGAAAGCCGCCTTGAGGGCACCGTCGAGATCACCCGGGCGCTCGACCCGCTGCCCGAACACCCCGGCCGCCGCCGCGACGTCGGCCAGCCGCGGGTTCTCCAGGTCGGTCCCGTAGTTGACGAATCCGGCCGCCTTCATCTCGAGTTCGACGAAGTTGAGCGACGAGTTGTTGAACACGACGATCTTCACCGGCAGGCGGTTCTGGACGGCCGCGAAGAGCTCACCGAGCATCATCGTGAGGCCGCCGTCGCCAGCCAGCGCGACCACCTGACGGCCGGGGTAGGCCGCCTGTGCACCCAGCGCGTGCGCCAGCGCCACGCCCATCGACCCGTGGTTGAACGAGCCGAGCAGCCGCCGCTGACCGTTCATGTGCAGGTACCGGGCCGCCCACACCACCGGCGAGCCGACGTCGGTCGTGAACACCGCGTCGGCGGCGGCGAGCTCGTTCACCCTGCTCGCGACGAACTGCGGATGGATGGGGGTGCGCTCGTGGTCGTTCACCGCGAGCGAATCGAGCGACTTGCGCGTCTTCTCGTAGTGCGCGCGGGCCCGGTCGAGGTGATGGCGCTCGGTCTTCGTCTCGACGAGGGGTAGCAGCGCCTCGATGGTGTCCTTCACGGTGCCGACGAGACCGAGGTCGACGTGGGTGCGCCTGCCGATGTGACTGCCGCGGATGTCCACCTGGATCACCGTCGCGTCGCTCGGGTAGAACTGCCGGTACGGGAAGTCCGTGCCCAGCATCAGGAGCGTGTCGGCCTCGTCGATCGCCTTGTACCCGGACGCGAACCCGAGCAGGCCCGTCAGCCCGACGTCGTACGGGTTGTCGTACTCGATGGCGTCCTTGCCGCGCAGGGCGTGCACGATCGGCGCCTTCAGCGCCTCGGCGAGCGCGAGCAGCTGGTCGTGGGCGCCTGCCGCGCCCGCACCGCCCAGGACGGTGACGCGCCGGGCCGAGTTCAGCAAGGCCACCGCCTGCTGCAGCGAGCTGTCGTCCGGCCGGACGATCGAGCGCGTCGCGCGCACGGCCGTCGGCCGGACGTGGCTGTCGACCTTGCCGAGAAGAACCTCCCCCGGCACGACGACCACGGACACGCCGTTGTTCTCGACCGCCGCTCGCATCGCCATCTCGAGGATGCGCGGCGCCGCCTCCGGCGTGCTCACCAGCTCGGTGTAGACGCTGCACTCGGTGAACAGCTTCTGGGGGTGCGTCTCCTGGAAGTACTCGGACCCGATCTCGTCCCCGGGGATGTGCGCGGCGAGCGCCAGCACCGGCACCCGGCTCTTGTAGGCGTCGAACAGTCCGTTGATCAGGTGCAGGTTGCCCGGCCCGCAGCTGCCCACGCACACGGCCAGCTCGCCGGTCAGCCCGGCCTCCGCAGCCGCACCGAGGGCAGCCGACTCCTCGTGCCGCACATGTACCCAGTCCAGCGTCCCGTCGCGTCGCAGCGCATCCGTGAATCCGTTCAGTGAATCGCCCGGCAGTCCGTAGACGCGATGGACACCGCTGGCCTTGAGCGAATCGATGATGTGGTCGGCGACCGTTTCCATGCGCGAGCCTCCCTTGGTTTTCTGGTGGGACGGCGTCCACTCTCCTCACGACCGGGGGACGGGCCATCGGTCGAATGACTGTTCACGTCGAACCCCGCCGGTTCTGCGCAGCTCCCGAGCTCATGAACGACTCACGACAAGGCGCGAAATGGGTCAGGGGGTGATCGCGATCTTTCCGAGAGCGTGGGGGCGCTCGGAGGCACGATGAGCCTCCGCCGTGTCGGCGAGCGCGAACCGGTCACACACCACCACACGCAGCTCTCCCGAGCGGACCAGCCCCGCCAGACCGTCGAGCCCGGCCGCGTCGGGGTGGACCAGGAAATCCGTCCAGCGGGCGCCGCGATCGGCCGCCGCCGCGCTCAGGTCCCGGGTGGTGCCGGCGGGAACCGACACCAGGACACCACCGGCGCGCAGGATCGACAGTGACCGGACGGAGTTCTCCCCACCGATCAGGTCGAGCACGACGTCGACCTCGCCTGCCGCATCCTCGAAACGCGTCGTGCGGTAGTCGATCAGTTCGTCGGCGCCCAGTCCCGTCAGTGCCTCGTGGCTGTCGGCGGCCGCGGTCCCGAGGACGTACGCGCCGCGCGCCTTGGCGATCTGCACGGCCAGGTGCCCGACGCCCCCGGCTGCGGCGTGGATCAGAACCCGCCGGCCTGCACCGACGGACCCGGTGGTCACCAGTGCCTGCCATGCCGTGAGGCCGGACAGCGGCAGGCAACCGGCATGGGCCATGTCGATATCCGGGGGTTTGCGCACGAGTTCCTGCGCCGGCGCGGTGACGTACTCCGCGTACGCCCCCGCCGCGCGGGGGAACCGGGGCAGGCCCAGCACCTCGTCACCCACCGAGAACCGGTCGACCCCGGCGCCCAGCCCCGCCACGACCCCCGCGACGTCCCAGCCGAGGGTGAGCGGGAGCTCCCGCAGCCGGCTCACCCCCTCCCGGGTCTTGCCGTCGACGGGATTGACGCTGGTGCCGTGCACGCGGACCAGCACCTCGCCCGGGGCCGGCTCGGGAACAGGAAGGTCCTCGTAGCGCAGTGCGTCCGGCCCACCGAACTCGTACAACCGGATCGCCTTCATGAGCGTCATCGCAGCCTTCCCCGTCATCGCAGCCCTTCCGTCGTGTCGACCTCCCCGCGACGGTGCCCGGGGAACCGCGGGCCGCCATCGACAGAACGACTGGCCGACCGGCAGCCGAGCGGGAGTCGGACGACGCGGCGTTCTCCCCCATGGCCGGCTGCGGCGTCCTTCCTGGTTGTTATGAGGCACTGGTCGGGTTCGGCCCATCAGTCAAATGACTCCGATCGCAGTCCTGCCTGTATTCCGCATGGCGAGCGCCGAGGCTGCTGGGTTTCCTCGGAGACCGGGGAATGAGCGATCGGAGGACGATGCTCAGCAATGACGGAGGTCGCGTGCAGACAGTGGCACCGCTGCGCCGGGAACCGGATCTCATCGGCCGGACCGCCGAACGCAGCCGTCTCGCGCGGGCCGTTCAGGAGGCGAGGACCGGGCCGGCTCGGCTGCTGGTCCTCGGCGAGACGGGCATCGGCAGGTCGAGCCTCCTGGCGACCGCCGTCGACGACGCACGGCAGCAGGGTTTCCGCGTCCTCGCCGGATCGGGCACCAGCCTGCCGGGCTGCGCGCTGCTGCGGCGGCTCGTCACGCCCCTGATGTCGGTCGCCGACCGGCTGCCGGACTCCCTGCGGACTCCCCTGCACGGGCTGGTCTCCGGTACGGACGACGCCGCCGTGCGCGATCCCGGGACGCTGCACGGTGCGGTGTCGTCGCTGGTCCGGGAGGCGGCGCGGGACAGACCTCTCGCCCTCGTCATCGACGACGTGCAGTCCGCAGGCCAGGGCTCGCTCGACCTGCTGGCCTTCCTCGGCCACCGGCTGACCAGCGAGCACATCCTGCTGTTGTTCGCAGCGCGCGGCCTCCTGCCTCCCGAGCAGCTCGACACGGACCTGCCCGTCCATCACGTCGGCCCGTTGTCGGTCACCGAAGCGACGGTCCTGCTCGCTCGTCAGCCGTCCCCACCGCGGGGCTGGATCCGGGGCGAGATCCTCCGCCACGCCGGCGGCAACCCGCGGGCCGTCATCGAGCTCGCGCACAGCGCGGCGGGCGGCGACCACCGTCCGCGGCAGGGATTCGGGCTGACCGTCCCGGCCCGGATTCGCCGCGCTCACACCGCGCGGATCGAGGAACTGCCCGCCAAGACCCGCCGGGTGCTGCTCGTCGCCGCGGCGGCCGAGGACCGCGGGGACCTGCAGGCCGTACTGTCCGCCGCCGGGGCCGACCTGGCCGACTGCGGACCGGCCGAGGACGCCGCCCTGATCACCATCGTGGGCCACCGGATCTGCTTCCGGGATCCCACCGTTCGCCTGGCCTGCTACTCCGATGCCTCCGAGCACGACCGGCGCCAGGCGCACCGGGCGCTGGCCGCCTTCCCGTCGCACGACGCGGGGCGGCGCGCCTGGCACCTGGCCAACGCCGCCGAAGAGCCGGGCGAGGACGTCGCGCTCCTCCTCGAGACCGCGGCCGCCGTCGCGTGCAGGCAGGGCCGGCACGTCGAGGCCGCCGGGGCGCTGGAACGGGCAGCCGACTGCACCTCCGACGCCGGCCGGTCGGCCCGGCGCTGTGCCCGCGCGGCTCTCCTGGCCGCCCGGGGAGGTCACCACGCCTGGTGCCGGCAGCTGTGGGAGCGGGTCAGGGACCTGACCGGCGACCCGGCCCTGCTCGGTGTCGCCACGGCGGCCGCCGGCCAGCACCTTCCGCTGCACGAGCCCGCGTCCGCCTCCGTTCTCCCGATCGGCCGGCTGCTCGACAGCGGACTGCAGGACCGCGGCGTGGCCATGGCACTGGCCTCGGCGGCCGGGATGGCCGCCCTGGTCACCGGGGACGCGGCGATGCGGGCGGCGTTGGCGGGAATCGTCGAGCGCGCGGAGAGCCTGCCGGTCCGCACGGCGCTGGGCGACGAGCTGTGCCCCGGGCCGGCCGACGCAGCGGTGGCCGCTTCGGTCCGGTCGATCGGTGACCCGGGCGGATGGCAGCGCACGCAGGACGCCGACCCCGGCCTCCACGAACCGCAGAGCGGGCGCGCCGAGCTGATCCGGCTGCTGTCGGTCGGGACCGCCTCCTGGATGGCGGACGGCCCCACCGTCGCGAGCGGATACCTGCGCCGCGCCGTTCAGCTCCTCCGTGAGGACAACGCCGTGGGCGCCCACCCGTTCGCCTTCGTGATGCTGCTGGACGCGCTGGCCGACTGCGGGCTGTGGCGGGAAGCGGCGGCGGTGCAGGCCGAGGCGACGGACGTCGCGGCCGCCGGGGGGCTGCCCGTGCTGGGCCGGGCCGTCGCCGCCCAGGGGATCGCCCTGCAGGTCCTGCGCGGTGACGTCGCCGCGGCCCAGCAGGCTCTGGCCACCCTCGACCCCTGGTCGAACCGGGCCGAGGACGACAACCCGATGGTGCGCTGCCTCGTCCATCGCGCGGCGGGGCGCGTCCACGCCGCTGCCGGGGACCACGCGCTCGCCTGCCGGCACTACCTGGCGATGTTCGGACCCGACGGGGAACCCGAGCACTTCGCATGGTCCTACCGGGCGGTCGCCGAGCTCGCCCGGTCGGCGGCGAAGGCGAACCGGCACGGGCCGGCGCTGCGGGTTCTCCACCGCGTCCGGCGCAGCGCGGGGAGCGCACCCTCCGCTCACCGGGCAGTGCTCATCGACCGGGCCGCCGCGCTGCTCGCAGTCGATGACGAGCACGCGGTCGAGTCGGCGCTGCACGCGGCCGCCACCGGGCACACCGGCGGCGAACGGCCCCACGACCAGGCGGTAGCCATGGTCGACTACGCCGACTGGCTGCGCGCGCGCCGCCGGTTCGTCGACGCCCGCCCACTGCTGCGCGCGGCCCACGACACGTTCGCCCGCATCGGCGCCACCCACGACGCGGGCATCGCCCGCGAGCTGCTCCGCGCAACCGGGGTCTCGCTGCGCGGCACGGTCGAGGGGTTCGCGCTTCTGACGCCCCAGCAGCAGTTCATCGCGAAGCTGGCCGCTCAGGGCCTGAGCAACCGCGCGATCGCGGACCGGCTGGTGCTCTCACCCCGCACGGTCGGATCGCACCTGTACCAGATCTACCCCAAGCTCGGCGTCGTGAGCCGCCGCCAGCTCCCGGACGTCATCTCGGAGTGACATGACCGCATCAGCGCACAGGGACCACACCGTACGCGCCGGCACCCTCCCGCCGGGTGGGGAGCCGGTGCTCGACCTGATCACCCCCACCCGGACGACCGGAGCCGCCGCGCTGGTCGTCGGCGACCCGGGGACGGGCAAGTCGACGCTCCTGCAGGCCGTCGTGGACCGCGCACGATCGGCGGGCTACCTCATCGTGCCCGCGGCACCGTGCCCGACCCACCGGCAGCGGACGGACGCACCCGGCCCGGCCCCGGACGGGGTCGACGAGGCACCGGCGGCAGGCGCAGCGGAATGGCTGAGCCGGGCGGCGAGGAGGCAACCGGTGCTGGCCGTGGTCGACGACGCGGACCGCATCGGCCCCACGTCCACCGACGGCCTGCGGCGACTGGTCGAGACGCTCCCGGCGCAGCCGGTCGTGTTCCTGATGGCCGCCCGCCCTGCGGCGGCCCGGCACCTGCAGTGGCAGGGCCTGCAGCACCACCGGCTGCTGCCGCTGGACATGCCCACGGCGGCGCAGCTCCTGCGCCGGCAGCCCGGCCCGCTCACCGGGATCGCCGCCTACGAGGTGTTGCGGCGGGCCCGGGGCAACCCTCGCGCGCTCGTCGAGCTCAGTCACGCGTTCGGCAGCGAGGACGTGCCCGACACGATGCGGATCCGGACCAGGTACGCACGGCAGCTCGACGCGCTTCCCGCACCGACCCGGCGGGCGCTCCTGTACGCGGCGGGACGGGCCGGGCAGGAACCGCTCGCCACGGTGCTGGACGCGGCCGGCCGGAGGTCCGTTCCCGCCGAGGTGTGGGAGCCCGCCGTGGCCGCCGGCCTCGTCGAACTCGTCGGCGACGACGTGGTGTTCCCGGACCCACTGGTCGCGGTCGCGGTCTACCACGGCGCCCCCGCGGTGGTCCGCAGGCGGCTGCACCACGACTTCGCGGTGGCGATCGAGCAGCCCTCGTTCGAACGCGCCATGCACCTGGCGATGCTGCCGCTCGGCGAGGACGCAGCCACCGCCGCCCTCCTCGAGTCGGAGAGCCGCAAGGCCCGCACCGAGTGCCGCATGACGCAGGCGGCGGTCGCCGCGCAACGGGCTGCCGAGCTGTCCGGCGACTCCGAGCACGCGGCCCGGCGCTACGTGCTCGCCACCCTCGCAGCGGCGGCGGCGGGCGACTCCGCCTGGACCCGCGCGCTCTGTGCCCACGTCGACCGGCTCACCGAGCGGCCCGACCTGCGCTGCAGTGCCGCGAGCGCCACCGCCACGGCGCTGTCCCGCGCGGGACACCAGTGCGAGGCCATGGACCTCCTCGTCCACACCGCCCGCACCCACCCGTCCGTCGACCGGGTCACCGCGCTGGGCCTGGCGGTCTGCGCGGCCGTGGTGGCCGCCCACTCCGGGCTGGGCCCCCATCGGGACGCGGCGGCAGCTCTCCTGGCCGCGGCGGCCGACCGACCGGTCCTCCCCAGCTCGACGCCCTACCTGGACGAGGCGGACCCGGCTCTCCACCAGGCGTGGATGGCCGTGAGCGTCGACCCACGGTCCGCACCCGACCACCGAAGCCTGCTTCCCAGCCGTCGGGAGCAGGTCGGGCGGACACCGGTGGTCGACACGCTGGCGATGGCCACGATCGCCGAAGCGCTCGACGACAGCGAGCTCGCGGCCACGCTGCGGTCCGAGGTCCTCGACCGGCCCCGGACCGGGAACCGGACCTCGGTCTTTCCCGAGGCATGGCCGCCAATGATCCGCGGCCTGCTCAGCACCGGACGCTGGCATGCCGCCGAGCACACCCTCGACTCCGCCGACGAGGTCGCCGCTGCACAGGACCTCCCGGTGCTGCGCGTACACCTCGCGGCGCTACGCGCCATCCTCGTCGCCCTCCGGGGCGACGCAGGCACCGCACGGGCGCTGGTCGAGCAGGCCTGGCCGGACCTCGACCTGGACAGCAACCGCAGTGCCCACTCCTGGCTGCTGCGCGCGCTCGGGTACTCGGCGCTCGTCGCAGGCGACTTCGACACCGCATCCCGCAACTTCCTCGCCATGATCGCCACGGACGCACGCTCCTGGCCGATGCCGCACGACAGCACGGACGCGCTCGTTCTCGCCATCGCGGCCCACCGTGCGGACACCGCCGCCGACGTGTTGCCCACCGTCGACTCGGTGCGACGGTCCTGCGGGCCCCGGCCGGGAATCCGGACGCAGCTGACGCTGAGCCACGCCTATGCGCTCCTGATCGACGACGCCGAGACCGAACGACGGTTCCGGTTCGCGGTCTCCGATCCCCGCGCCGGACGGTGGCCCGTGCTGCTCGCGCTCGCCCGGCTGCACTACGGGACATGGCTGCGCAGGCAACGCCGACCGGGCGACGCGCGATCGCAGCTGTCCGAGGCGCTCGCCGCGTTCACCGGGCTCGGCGCGGAACCGTTCGCGCAGTCGGCGCGCGTCGAGCTCAGGGCCAGTGGCGGCGACCCGGACGACACCGGGAAGCTCACGCGGGGTGCCGTCCTCTCGGCGCAGCAACACCAGATCGCGCTGCTCGCCGCCCAGGGCCTGCGCAACCGGGAGGTGGCCGACCGGCTGCAGCTCTCGCCGCGCACCGTCAGCACGCACCTGCACAACGTCTATCTCCGGCTCGGCATCAACCAGCGCCACCAGCTCCGGCGGATGATCCTTCCGCCGGACCTGCCCTCGACCTGACGGGCCCGGCGGGAGCGGCCCGGCCGGTCAGCCGTCGTACTGGGCGCTGAGCAGCCCGGCGTTGTAGTCGGTGCAGAACACCACACCGTCGGGCCGGACGTGGACGTCGGCGGTCTGGATCACGCGCGGACGTCCGGGGCGGGGGTCCATGAGCCTCGACGGCGGCCCCGGGACGAGCGCGCCCGCCGGCTTCGGCTGGTACGGGTCGGTGATGTCGAAGGCCCGGACACCGGCGTTCTGGTAGGTGGCGAAGATCAGGGTGTCGGACACGAAGCTGTCCGGCCGGTTCTCGTGCAGGTTGTGCGGCCCGAAGTGGCCACCCTTGACCGGGTAGGCCTGGTCGGTCGGAGTCGGCAGCGTCGCGATGGACACCGGGTTGGCCGGCTCGGCGATGGTGAACACCCAGACGTGTTTGAGGCCGTCCTGGAGGTTGTCGGCGGTGGCCTCGTCGGCGACCAGCAGCAGGTCGCGCGCCGGGAGCGGCACCGCGGTGTGCGTGCCGCCGCCGAACGGAGGTGACCAGTTGCGATGCACGATCAGCTCGGGCGCCTCGCGGTCGCGGATGTCCAGCAGGGTCAGGCCGCCGTCGCGCCAGGACGCGTACGCCGTGTCGCCGTCGACGATCGCGTGGTGCAGGGCGTACCGCCACCGGTCGGTGTCCCAGTCCGGGTGCTCGCCGCGAGCGGTGTTCATGCCGGGCAGCCACCATTCGCCCGCCCACCGGGGCTTCGCGGGGTCCTGCAGGTCGATGACCCGGAAGACGTAGTCGGTGAAGCCGTCGGCGAGCACCGACGCGTAGGCCCAGCGACCCCCGGTGTACCAGAGCCGGTGCACCCCCACCCCGTCCACCTCGAGGAAGGAGATCTGCCGGGGCTCGGCGGGCTTCGAGATGTCGAAGATCGCCACGCCTGCCGACCAGGTCCGCCGCGTTCCCGCCAGCCGGGTCCCGACCGAACCCTGGTAGTAGCTCTGCTCCGCCGAGAACTCCTTCCACAGGTCCTTGGCGTGGATGACGAGCAACAGGTCGTCGGCCGCCTGCAGGTGGATGTTCCAGGTGTCGGGGGGCGCCGGGTGGAAGCCGACGGTGGTCATGTCCCGCGGGTCGCGGGCGTCGATGACCGAGAACCCCGAGGAGAACAGGTGACCGACGTAGACGTAGCCGTTGCGGTACTGCATCTGCATCGCGTCCGGGCGGCCCCCCTGGTCGGAATGACCGAGCGGGGTGAACGCCTTCGCGATCTCGACGACTGGTGTGGACACGCCCCCACTGTGGCGCGCGACGCGCTCCCGGCCACCCGTCGGATGACTGACGGTCTCAGGTCCGGTCGCCCGGTCCGGCGGCCTCCGCCCGGGCGAGGTACCGGCTGTGGGTCTCCGCACGGTGCCGGTCACCGAGCCGGTGCGCGGCCGCCACGGACAGGGCGAACACCTCGGGCCAGTGTCGCCAGCCCAGCCATCTGCCGGAGAAGTCGTGGAGGGCCTCGGCGGTGCTCACGACCGCGGAGTCGTCGCCTGCTGCCGCGGCCAGCCGCAGCGCACCGAGCCAGTTCTCGCTCTCGACCTCCAGCCATCGCTGGGCGCCCGCCTGGTCGGGAAACTCCATCCGCGGCTCCGGCAGCACGTCGCCGGGCTGCTCGCCCGGCCGGAAGCGGCCGGCCGCCCCGCGTGCCGTGGCGAGGAGCCAGGAGACGAGCCGCTGCCGGGCCTGCTCGACGGCCTCGGCGCCGTCGTCGGCCACCAGCTGCTCACGCGCGAACAGGCGGATGAGGTCGTGGAACCCGGCGCGCTGGTCCGCCGCCGAGACGAGCAGACCGAGCTCGATGAGATCGTCGAGGCGCTGGTCGACCTCGGGCGCCGGCAACCCGGTGAGGACCGAGGCCAGTGCGGCTCCGGTGTCGGGGCCCGGCACCAGCGCCAGCCGCCGGAACACGAGCCGGGTGGTCGGGTCGAGCTGCCCGTAGGACACCGAGAAGGCGGCCCGGATCTGCAGGTCCCCCGCCGACAGCCGGTCGAGGCGGCTCTCCTGGTCGGTCAGCCGGTCGACCAGGGTGGCGAGAGTCCAGCCCGGCCTGCTGAGCAGCCGGTTGCCCGTGATCCGCAGCGCGAGGGGGTAGTTGCCGCACAGCTGGGTGACCGATCGGATCAGTGCGGGCGAGCGGTCGATGCCGGCATCGGAGTCGATGACGGCCCGCAGCATGTCATCGGCCTCCGCGTCGCTGAGCGGACCGAGGGTCACCCGGCGGACGTGGTCGAGCCCGGTGAGCGCCCGCCGGCTGGTGATGAGCGCCGCGCTACCTCCCGGGCCCGGCAGCAAGCCGCGGACCTGTGCCTCGTCCGCCGCGTTGTCGAGCAGCAGCAGCGCCTTCCGGTCGGCGAGAATGCGGCGCAGCAGCTCGCCCCGGTCCGTGCGATGGGTGTGGATCTCGTCGGCGTCCACGCCGAGCGCCCGCAGCAGGCGGAACTGCACGACATACGGGTCCAGCGGTTCGCTGTCGTTCCCCCGCAGGTCGGCGAACAGGCGCCCGTCCGGGAACCGGTCGCACGTGTTGTGTGCGCTGTGGACCGCCAGTGCGGTCTTCCCCAGGCCACCGGCCCCGCAGATGACGAGGGGAGCGGGGCGGCCGCCGCCGTCGGCGAGCGCCGCGATGACGGCGGCGAGCTCGGCGGAGCGTCCCGTGAAGTCGGGGATGTCGGGGGGAAGCTCGCAGAACGGCGCAGGCGCGGGCCGAGGCCGGCCGGTCCGCGCCGCGGCAAGCAGGAGGCCGCGGGCGTCCTCGGACAGACGGAGCGCGCCGGCGATGGCCGTCACCGTGCGGGCGTGCGGGTTGCGGCTGCGCCCCCGCTCCAGGTCGCTGACCGTTCGCACGCTCACGCCGGACCGTTCCGCGAGATCCTCGAGCGTGAGGCCGGCGGTGTGCCGGAACCCGCGCACCAGCTCTCCCAGCTCCGCCGACTCCGCCATGTCTTCTCCCTCCGGCGCTGCTGCTTCTCCCGTAAGCCCTGGTGACGACCGTAGTCGGCGCACCCCGGACCGGTCCTCACGTGACCAGTCGAACGACGGATGGCCGGGTGCCCTGCCGCACCGAGACTCGGAGGAGCACCACGTCGTCAACCCCGTCGAGGAGACACTCCAGTGCGAGCTGTGATGTTCACCGACCCCGGCCCGGCCAGCGTGCTCCACCTGGTGGAGCGCCCGATCCCGGTCGTGGGACCGGGAGAGGTCCGCGTGCGGGTGGTCGTGTCCGGAGTCAACCCCACCGACGTCGGCGCCCGCTCCGGCAGGGGCACCACCGACGGCACCCTCGGCCCGCACGTGCCCAACCAGGACGGGGCCGGCATCGTCGACGCCGTCGGCCCGGGTGTCCCCGGTCTGACGGTCGGTGACCGGGTCTGGATGTGGGACGCGGCCTGGTTGCGTTCCGACGGAACCGCCCAGGAGTACGTCGTCCTGCCCCGCCGCCACGTCGTGCCGCTCCCGGACGGGGTGTCGTTCGACGTCGGCGCCGCGCTGGGAATTCCGGCCCTGACCGCGCACCGGGCCCTGACCTCCGCCGCGGAGGGGCCCGCCCGGCTGGAGCCCGGCGCCCTGAAGGGCAAGGTGGTGTTCGTCGTGGGTGGGGCGGGCGCCGTGGGCAACGCAGCCGTCCAGCTGGCCACATGGGCCGGCGCCCGGGTGCTCACGACGGTCACCAGCGACGCCAAGGCGGCCCTGGCCTCGGCGGCAGGGGCGGACCACGTGATCCGCGCGAGCGATGACGTGGGCGCGGCGGTGCGCCGGATGACCAAGGACGGCCTGGACGTCATCGTCGAGGTGGCGCCGACGGAGAACCTCGATCTCGACGTGGAGATGGTCGCGCCGGGCGGGACCATCGCCCTGTACACCGCGGGCCGGGAACCGACGATCCCGATCCCGTGGTTCCCCAGCATGGTCAAGAACGTGCAGTTCCAGTTCATCCTGACCTACACGACGTCGGTGCAGCAGAAGGACGATGCCGTCGCCGCGGTCAGCGCCGCCGTCGCTGCCCGCGCGTTCGACGTCGGCGAGCAGCACGGCCTGCCGCTCGCGCGCTTCCCGCTCGAACGCACCCGCGAGGCACACGAGGCGGTCGAGCACCACTGGGTCGGCAAGGTGCTCGTCGACGTCTCGTCCTGAACCCGAGTCTCACCCTCAACCGAGTCTCGCCCATGAACCGATCGATCCACCGGATCAATAACAAGGAGAACCTCGAATGACCAGAACCATGTCCCAGATCTCTCCGGTGACCCTGCCGTTGGAGACCGCGCACCAGCTCACGCTCGCCGCTCTGGAGAAGGCCGAGGCGATCGGCGTCCCCTACACGATCACGGTCGTGGACGGCGGCGGGAACGTGGTGCACGTGACCCGGATGGACGGCGCCGCGCTGGCCTCGGTCGACACGTCGGTCGCGAAGGCGCGCACCGCGGTGTACTTCGGCGCCCCGACTGCCGACCTCGCCGGCGCCGTGCAGCCGGGCGCTCCGCTCTACACCATCCAGACCTCCGCGGTGCTGCCGCTCGCGTTCGTCGGCGGCGCCGTTCCGGTGACCGACAGTGCGGGTGTGGTGATCGGCGCCGTCGGGGCCGGAGGCGGTTCCCCCCAGCAGGACCACGAGGTGGCGACCGCCGCGGTCGAGGCCGTCTGAGCGAACCGCCCGCGGATCGGGTACGCACGGACGGTAACAACCGGAGAGCACACGTAGATGATCAAGCGTGACGCAGATCGGACGTATCACCCTGGTCGTTGCCACGCTGGCCGCGCTCCTCGCCGGCTGTGGCTCGAGCGGGCCGACCGCGCAGAACGTCGTCGACGCGCTGGGCCCGTTGTTCCCGGTCGGCAACCAGCGCGACAACACCGGCACGTGTGAACCGACCGGTTGCGAGCAGCTGATCACGACCGACGCGGTGTCGGTCTATCAGTGGCCCGACGAGGACGCCGCGGTCAGCTTCGCGACCGGCCTCGGCGACGTCGTCCAGCAGATCGGCCCGTTCGTGCTGTCCTACGCCGGTACCGAACAGCAGCTCACCCCGCGAGGGGCGCGGGCTGCGTTCGCTGCACGGGTGCGCACCCTGCTCGACGGTTGAGCCATCGCGCACGCCGTCGTGGTGCGGCAGGAGCACGAGGCCTCGTGCTCCTGCCGCATGCTCCCGAGCGCCGGCGACGGGCCGTGCCACTCACGATCAGAGCAGCCCGGCGTCCTCGAGCTTGGCCTCGTAGATGTCGAGGACGTCCTCCTCGTCACCGCCCGCGGCCTCGGCCTGCTGCCAGATGCGTTCGAACTCCGGCTCCGCCTGCTCGTAGATCTTCATCCACTTCTCGGCGTCGCGGCGCCAGTAGCCGATCACGCCGTAGCTGCCCGCCGGCATCCCGCGCTCATGCCGCAGGTACTTCCGCACCGCTCTGGTGGCCGCCGACTCCCCTGCCACGTAGATGTAGCCGGGGCCGTCGGGCAGCCCGATCCCCCGCACCATCTCCTCGAGCATGCTGCCCGCGCCGAGGTCGGTGTTGTGCACCCAGGACGTCATCGTGCAGGGCAGCGGGATCTCGTCGCCGAGATCGGAGATCTCGATCGCCGCGACCGTGTGCATGCCGGGCGGGGCCGTCTCGGCGATGCGGGCGATCGCCGGGAGTGCCGCCACGTCACCGAGCAGTACCTGCCAGGTGGCGTCCGCGGGGCGGCGGAACCAGCTGTTGCGCACGGAGATGCGCACGCGGTCGCCGACCTGTGCGCGGCGGGCCCAGCCGGCCCCCACCCCGCCCTCGTGCGTGACGATGTCGAAGGACAGCCGCCCGGCCGCCGGGTCGAAGGCGCGGATCGTGTACCACCGGCCGTGTTCGTCGATCCCGCCGTCGGCCAAGGGCAGGTGCAGGAGGCACGCCTCGTCCGGCACGTCCGACACCGCGAAGTCCGCGAGGCCCGGTCCGCCGAACACCACCCTGGCCAGGCTCGACGACGTGCGTCGCACATCGACGACCACCATCTCCACGGCATCGCGCTGCTGGCCGGCCATTCCACCCCCGTTGTCCGCGCTGGGTAACTTAGTGCAGCCTAACCTCAGAGCTGCGGGGAGTGGAAGCGCCGGTCCACAGGGTGGCCGGGGTGTCGCCTACATCGCCCATCTCCGGTCGGCGGTGAACCCGACCGACATGGAGATCAGCCGCCCGAGCTCCCCGAACCGCTCCTCGAGGTCGGCGCGCACGGCGTCGAACTGGTGCACCGTCTGCGCGGTCGAGTCGTCACCGACCACGAACTCGACCTCCACGTCCAACCGGCCGCCGACCTTGGACGCCCGGACGAACGACTCCGTGAATCCGTAGCTGCGCTCGACGTCACGCACGACCGCCCGGATCCGCGCCTGCAGGTGTGGCGGTGGCGCCATCGCCAGCAGTTCGCGGAACGCGCCGACCACGAGCTTCGCCGGCACCGGGAGGAAGGCCGCCGAGACCAGTGCGACCATCACGGGGTCGACATAGCGGGCCAGGTCGGCGCGACCAGTGCCGACCAGCACCGCCGCGACCGCGAAGCCGGCGAGCACGGCCAGGCTGAGAAGGGTGTCCCCCAGCCACTCGACGGCTTCCGCGCGCACGAGGTCCGATCCGCCTGCCCGGCTCCGCCTGCGCAGCACCACCGACACGGCACCGCCCGCGAGAGTCGCGACGATCCCGTACCCCAGCGCCCATCCGACGGAGACGTCCCGGCCCCCGGCGAGGATCTCCCCGACGGCGCCGACCAGCGCGTAGACGCTCAACCCGGCGAGCGCAGCCGCCTTGACGACGACCGTCAACGGTTCCCACGCCTCGCGACCCCAGGGATACCGCTCGTCAGGGCCCTTGCGGGCCGTCCGCAACGCCAGTACGGCGATCAGCGACAACCCGACGCTGGCGAACGAGTACAACCCGTCGAACACGATCAGCTGGGAGCCGGCCGCCAGCCCCCACGCCAGCGCGACCACGGCGAACACCGCCGACGTCCACACCGATATCAGCAATGCCCGATCGTCGGGAGAACGGGAGGCGCCCACCGCGCCATCATCGCCAGCGCGCTGCGGCCGGTCGACCTGTCGCCCCGGAATGCACGCGGAAGTACCGACGTCGAAACGGTCCGACGCCCGTTGGAGGCACTCGCCGTCGACATGAGGACCGCGGCCGAACCGGCCACCGATCTGCGCTCCTGAAACCTCTCCCGCATCGGCGTCACGGTCCCCGTCACCAGGCACAATGACGGGGATGACGGACCACTCGCCGTCGCCGGCGCGGATGGCCCGGCAGCCGGCGGACCGAACCGGTGCCGACCCGCGCCTGGACCTCGTGGCCGGGTCGATCACCCTGCACCGCGGGCGCATCGGGTTCGTGCACCCCCGTGACGCGGCGGCGCTGCTCTACGAGGAGGACGCCGCCACCGACGAGGCCTACCCGCCGTACTGGGCGGAGCTCTGGCCGAGTGCCGTCGAGCTCGCCCATGCCGTGTCCGCGCAGGACTGGCACGACGCCGCGGTGCTGGAGCTCGGGTGCGGGCTGGGCCTGCCGGCCATCGCGGCAGCACTCGCCGGCGGACGCGTGCTGGCAACCGACCGCTCGGCCGACGCGATCGCGTTCGCCGCCGTGAACGCCGAGAGCAACAAGGTCGTCGTCGAGACCGCCGTGTGTTCGTGGAGCGAGCCGGCTGCGCTGATCGCCCGTGCACCGTGGCGGCTCGTGCTGGCGTCCGACGTGCTGTACGGGCAGCGGAACGTCGACCAGCTGCTCGACCTGCTCCCCCGGCTGGTCGACGACGACGGCGCTGCGTGGATCGCCGATCCGCAACGCCCGCTGTCCGACGAGTTCCTCGATGCCGCGCGGGCGACGTGGCGCTCGGTCGAGACCACGCCGACCCGGCTCCCGCAGATCCGGATCCACCGCCTCACGGGGCCTCCGGCCGCGCAGTGACCGCATTTCCGTAAATGGGTGATCGATCTCGATATCTCGCACAACAGACATCGGCGTCGCGGCTGTCACGTGATCCAGTAGCGTCGCGCCGTGCCGGACGGAACCGTACGGATCATGAACCGGATCAACCGGCTTTTCACCGCGACGTCGCTGTCCGTCGTGCTGGTGTCGGTCGAGCGCTTCTCGTTCACCACGCGGATCCTGCTGCCACCCTCGGACTTCCTACGCCTGCACGAACTGGTGCAGATGGTGGCCATAATCCTCGTGACGGTCGTCATTCCCGCATTGCTGTTCCGGGAGGTCTCCGGGAACTTCTCCGCGCTCTCGGCCCGGGGCGGCGCAACGGTGTTCCTCGTTTTCATCGTCGGGGTGTACTACTACTCCACCGGAAACGGCGTACACGAGCTCGCCTCGTTCACCTTCAACACGTACTGCGACACCGCCACGGTCACGGGGAACCTGTGCGGGGGGCTGTTCATCGACGACTTCTACACGGGGAACATCCTGTTCTTCGTCGGCGGACTCCTGATGAACGTCGCCCTGTTGGTCCTGGAGCGCCGGAACCCGCACAGCCCGGTCGTCGGGGGCGCGTTCGTCGTGCTGCTGATCAACGCGGTCGTGTACGCCGTGACGGTTGTGGCCTACGCGGGGTTCGACCGGGTCGTGGTGGGCCTGGTCTACAGCGTCGTGCAATGCGTGGTCGCCCTCGCGTTCCTCCTGTCGGTCCGGTCGCGCTACCGGCAGTTCCCGCTGATCACCTACCTCGCGGTCGCCTACACCCTCGGAGCGGTCGCGTCGGCCGTGGTGCGCCTGCTCTGAGCGGCCGGCCTCACCCGAGCCGGAGCGGGTAGCCCGTGACGCCCCTGCCGCGTCATGGACACATATCGCGGCGCCAGGCCACCTGGGAACAGCGACACGGGACCACATCGCTGTCACCGTGGCCGTCCGCGGCGGGAAACGGGCGACTCGCGCACGCGAAACGGGCGACTCGCCGGGCCGTGCGCGGGCCGAGGCCACGGGTGTTCCGCCGGGCTCACCCCTCGCGAGACCGCATCTGCCTGCTGAGCGCCACCCGCGAGCGCACCCCGAGCTTGCGGTAGACCCGGGTCAGGTGGGCCTCCACCGTCTTGCGGGAGAGGAACAGCGCCGCCGCGACCTCCGGGTTGGTGAGCCCGGCGGCCACCGACCGGGCGACCTGCTCCTCCTGGGGGGTCAGGAGCCCGAGTGCGGACCGCCCGCCGGGCGCGGGTCGGCGGTCACCGCTCGCGGCGAGCTCGCCGCGCGCCCGGTCGGCCCACGGCGTCGCGCCCAGTGCCTCGAACACGGCGACCGCCTCCCGCAGCAGCGGCCGTGCTGCCGCCGGCCGGCGCAGCCGCCGCAACGTCTCCGCCGCGCAGAGCAGGACGCGGGCACGTTCGAACGGGAGACCGGACAGCCACCGGTCCCACCGGGACCGCTGCGCGGCCACCTCGTCCACATCGCCGGCGAGCAGGATCCGGCAGCGGGCCGCGGCCCACGCCGGATGGTTCCGGCTCGTCGTGGACGCCATGCGGTCGAGGGTGCGGAGTGGTTCGGCGGCCGCTGCGGGCGCCCCGGAGCGGATGTAGGCCTCGGCGAGGTCGCCCGTTGCCGCGGCGTCGGCCTCGCCGGGTCTCGTCAACACCTCGATCGCGGTGGTGTGGTCGCCGACGGTGAGCGCAGCGAAGCCCTCGACCGACGCGACGTGGTCGAGGAAGGCGGCCTGTCCCGCGCCCGCCGACTCCCGTGCCCGGCGGAGCCGGTCCCCCGCCGGGCCGCCGCGGCCGCGGGCCGCGGAGATCCTGGCCAACCCGACGAGTGCCCGGGCCAGCGGTCCGGGCTGGCCGAGCGCCTCGGCGCGGGCCACGGCTGCCTCGCCGTCGGCCACCGCACGCCCCCAGTCACCGGTCCACCAGCCGAGCTCGGCCCGGGCCGCGAGGGCCAGCGATGCGCTCGAGGGGTCCCGTCCCCTGGCGAGAACACCTGCCTCGTCGAGGACGGCGCGGGCTCCGTGGAGATCCTCGATGTCGATCAGGTCCAAGCCGAGGACGATCATGTGGTGGACGGCCCACGGGTCCGGCGCCTCCGTCGTGGCACCCCGGAGTGCGAGAAGGCGCGCCGCAGGTGTCCGGTCCGCGGCTGCGAGCGCCACCCCCCGAGGTCTCCGGCGGCCGAGCAGGCGCAGCAGGTCAGCGGTCCGGCCGGTCTGGCGGGACGGCAGAAACGCCTCCGCCGCGATGTGGGCGGCCTGCCGGTCGTCAGCCGCGCAGGACGCCGCGACCAGCACCTCCAACGCGCGGTCCGGATAGCCCAGCACGCCGAGGACGCGCGCCCGCACCGGCGCAGCCGTGGACCGCAGCGCGGGATCCGGCCGGAGGGCCGCCGCCTCGTCGCACTGGGCGAGGGCACGCGCCGCGTTGCCGCCCAGTTGCGCAGCCCGGGCAGCCGTCACGAGCCGGTCGGCACGGTCGGCGTCGTCCACGGAGAGGTCGGCCGAGCGGGTCCAGAGACGGGCGGCGACCAGGTGGTCGCACCGGCGGTCGGCGCTGCGCGCCGCGGCAGCCAGCGCGGAGGCGACGTCGTCGTCCGGCACGGTGCGCGTGGCGGCCTGGTACTCGCACCGCACCGGCTCGTCCGCATGGTCGGCGAACGTCCGCAGGATCAGCCGGTGGGTGGCCAGCGGGACCCGGCTGAGAACGGCTGTCGCGAGCAACGGGTCGGTCGGCCGGAGACCGTCCGGGCAGCGTTCCACGAGCCCGGCCCGCTCGGCCGGCTCGATGTCGGCCAGCGACAGACCGAGCGCGCCGAGCACGGGCTCGATCTCGGCGAGACGCGCCGACGCGCTGGTGACGACTACGGCCAGCGCCTGCGTCGTCCGGCCGGGGATCTCGTCGAGCACCGTCGCCCACGCGCGCTCCGACGCCGCACCGAGCCGTACCGGCAGCCCGGTGCCGGGCCGGGCCGTCGCCAGGCCACGGACCGTCGCCAGAACCGCTGCCGGGTTGCCCCCGGTCCGCGCGACCACCTCAGCCACCACCGCCGGGCCGACGTCGAACCCGCGCGCCTCGATCATCGTGCCGCGTCGGTGCCGTCGAGTCCGTCCAGGCGGACGACCGGCAGGCTCTCGCCGACGTCCACCGGAACGCGGCCCGGCCCGATCCGGGACGCCAGCAACACCCCGGCCCGGACGGCGTGGCGCGCGACGAAGAGCAGGACCCGGCGGGACCCGGCGTCGACCCACTGCAGGTCGTCCACCACGAGCACCAGCGGCTGCTCCCCGGCGGCGACCTCGACCAGGTCGAGCACCCCCCGGCAGAGCGCGGACATCGACGGGCCGGCCGGGTCGGCGTCCAGCACGGCATGCAGCGCCGCCCGCTCTCCGGGCGGCAGCCGGTCGACGTGCGCCGCGAGCGACCGGATCAGGCCGGCGACGGCCACGAACGGCAGGTCGGACTCGGCCTCCACGCCACTGGCCCAGTGCACGGCGCGGAGGGCAGAGCCGGCGACGGCGGCCAGGAACGCCGTGCGGCCACATCCGGGCGCTCCCACCACGATCACCCCGGCGCAGCGACCTGCGGGGCGCCCGGGAACGAGGCCGAGCATCCGGTGTACCGCCCGGAGTTCGGCCGCGCGGCCGACGAACGGACCCTCGACGACCGGGGCCACCGAGCGGAGCGAACCCGGACGACCCGCGGACCCGGCCGGTCGGGGACGGGTGCGTGCCGGCGGGGACACGGCCGGGGCTTCGACGCCTTCCACACTCCGGTGGAGCCGGGTCCGGGACCGGGGATACCCCGCGGGCCCGAAATACGCACAACTACGTATACGTAGCCGACGGCCCGGCACCCGGGGAGCAGGTGCCGGGCCGGTCAGGCGGGTTCTACGTGAGGACCCCCGCGAAGCGCAGGAAGTCCACGATGGACCGGACCGGCGAGCCGTCCGGGAGCCGCACCCCCTGTGCGGGACTCCACCCGGTCTGGTTGAGGTAGGACCTCCGGTCGGCGCGGAGCTGGCCGATCAGCGTGGCCGCGACGATCATGCTGCCCACGGCCCCGAGCGACTGACCGTCCCGCTGCACCTCGGCCTCCTTCAGGATGTAGAACCAGAGCGGGGTCCGGTCGAGGAAGCCGCCTGCGGCCAGCGCGTCCCTGACCGGTTGCGAGCTGTTCTCGAGATCGGCGCGCGTGAGTGCCGGGACCCCCAGCGCCTCCGCGACCGCCTGTCCCGTGGGCAGCGCGAGCCGGAAACCACGCAGGAGATTCCGGCGGGCGAGCTGCTTGAGCAGCTTGTTGACCGGCAGCTCCGGGTCTCCGATGGTGCCCTCGTTGCGCAACGTGCTCAGCGGCAACGCCAGATGCGTGTCGATCTTCCGGGCGAACCGGGCGGTGTCGGGGTCGTTCTGGTGGACCAGCCGGTTCCAGTCCGCCGGCCAGTTGGACGGCAGGCGCTCCAGCTGGCCTGCGAAACCTCCGCGGCCGGTGAACTGGAAGAGCTGCTCGAACGTCGCAGGCGCAGGCCCGGGATCGCCGTCGCGTCCGAAGAACGCGTTCCAGTCGTAGGCGGCCCGCACCATGCTGTGGCCGAACCGGAACGCGGCCACCGAGAACTCGAGCGGCATGTAGACCGTGTCGGACTGCAGGGCCAGCAGGTCGACGTCGTCGGTCAGGACGGTGTCGACCGTCCCGGCGGCGGTCACCGTCGGCAGGTAGTCGTGGACGGTCAGCCACTGGTAGGCCCACCGGGTCAGGTCACGCGCGCGGAGGAAGACCTCCACCTCCGACCCCCAGTGCGGTTCGTTCGCCCGGACCCAGACCACGGCCGCGTTGTGGAAGCGCAGGAACGCGACGTGCAGCTGCGCAACGACGAGGTTCTCGTCGTTGCGCCCGTCGCCGATCTGCGGGGTCCGGCGCGTTTCCGGATCGGGCCCCTCTCCGCGGCGCGGCAGGTCGCGCGCGAGGTCGTCAGCGGGCGGGACGACGTCGGGGATCAGCTGGATCTCGCCGAGCCGCAGCGTGATGCCGTCGTAGGGCACGGCCTCGTCGTTCGGCGACACCCGGTCCACGAACGGCCCGTCGCCGTACACCGAGTCGAGGTTGAGCGCGGGGCTGCGCAGGTTCTCGAGCCGCCGGAGCACCTCGCGCGGCGCGATCGGCACCAGCGGGTCGCCCGTGATGTCGATCGAGGTGTCCCGGTCGGTGTTCGCGGTGATGTCGTGGTCGACGAACTGACCCCAGTAGGTGTAGACGGGCGGGATCGTCGAGTCGGCGACCGGGCTGTTCTCGTGATCGACCATCGCGTCACCCAGTGCGTTGAGCGCGTCGACGGTCGTTCTGGTCTCCTCGGGTGTACTGCTGGGCAGGTGCTCGTGCGGGAACATCGCGGAGAGCGGGGCGAACAGGTAGCCGAAGGACGTCGTTCCGACGTGCTCGGCGGTGCTCACGGACTCGTTCACGACCCGGCTCAGTGCACTGTCGGTGCCGGGTTCCTGGAGGCTCTTCTCCGCCTCGGGGTTGTTGTCGACGAGCGCGTGGCCCCCGTGGGACAGCTCCGCGAGGACGCGGGTCGGCCTGCCAATGCCGGTCATTCGGTGCTCCCTCATGTCGGTGCACCGAGCGTGGGGGCGGCGGACCGGCCCTCGCTTCGGGGAACTCCCTACACCTGCCTACCGAGAGAGGAAACGTCATGAAGATCGGAGTGATCGGCGCCGGTGCGGTCGGGGCCGCGACCGTGACCGCCCTGATCCGGACCTTCGACGCCGCGGCGGACATCCTGGTCGTCGACCGCGACGGCCCGAAGGCCGCCGGTCTTGCCGCCGACACGGGCTACGCCGCCGCTCTCGTGTCGGGCGCGACGGTGCGGGCGGCCGGCTACGAGGAGCTCGCCGGCGCGCGGCTGGTCATCATCACCGCGGGCGTCAACGAGAAGGCGGGCGGTGCGACCGACCGGAACGACCCGCGCGGCCGGCTCGTGCTCGTCCCGCAGAACGCCGCCGCCTTCGCGGAGATCGTCCCCGCGGTCGTGGCGGCCGCTCCCGAGGCCACCCTGCTGGTCGTCACCGATCCCCCGGACCCGCTGGCCGACCTCACCCGCGCGCTGGCCGGCCACGACCGCGTGGTCTCGACGGGCACCGTCATCGACTCGCTCCGGTTCCGGTTCCACCTCGCCCGCGAGCTGGACGTCGCCACGCGCGACGTCGACGCGTACGTCCTCGGTGAGCACGGCACCTCGGAGGTGTTCTGCTGGTCGAACGCCACCGTGGGCGGCACTCCCGTCCTCGACGTCTTCGCCGCCTCGGGCCGCGACCCGGCGGAGATGCGCAGCCACATCGAGTCGACGGTGCGGTTCGGCAACATCACGATCATCGACGGCATCGGCGCCAGCCAGCACGGGATCGGCGCCGTGGTCGGGCGGCTGGCCGAGGCGATACTCACCGATGAGCACGCCGTGCTGCCGGTCGCCTCGTTCCGTGCCGACTACGGCGTGACCATGGCATTGCCCTCCGTGCTGGGCGCAGCCGGTGTCGTCCGCACGATCGCCCCGAAGCTCGACGACGGTGAGCGCGAGCTGCTCGACAAGAGCGCGCGGGTGCTCCGGGAGGCGAGCCGCACGGCGCTCGCCTACCGGTGACCCGACCGATCGTCAGCCGCGGGCGAGCACGGTGGACAGCACCCGGTGCAGCTCGGCCGCCGGATCGTCGACCCGACCTGCCGAACGCCACGCCACGTGCGCGTCGGGCCGGACGAGCACGCAGCCGTCCTCCTCGACCTCCCGCACCCGCGCCCAGTCCTCGTACAGGTCGATGTACTCCCGGCCCGGCCCGACCACGTACGCGACGACCTCGATGCCCAGATCGTCCGCGACCTTCGGCACCGCCTCGGCCCACTGCTCTCCCGCAATGCCCGTGAACAGGCAGAACCGGCCCTTGCCCGCCAGGTCGTGCGTCGAGACCCGGCGCCCGTCGCGCCCGAGCCAGACGTGCGGCAGCCGCGCACCCGGCCACGTGGTGGGGTGGTAGTACAGCTCGGCGTCACGGGTGTACTCCGGCTCGGGGGTGCCGTCGGGCACCACCGCCGCTGAGGTGTACCGCTGCCCCAGCTCCACACCGTGCGCGTTGAACTCGTAGTCCTTCAGCTCCAGCGCGGCCCGCAGCTGCGCCCGCTGCCGCGCCGCCTCCGGCGTGTTCGTGGCCCGCGCCGCGATGTGGCGGCGCATCACCTCCGGGTCGTCCGTGCCGGTGATCCCGAGGGCGTCGAAGATCGCGCCGAACTCCTCGATGCTCTTGTTCGCCCGCAACACGATCTGTTTCCCGACCGGCGTCCGCTCCGCGTCGTAGGAGTCCAGCAGCGCCTCGCCTGCGCTGCCGCGCAGCACGTAGGCGAGCTTCCAGGCCAGGTTGTAGGCGTCCTGGATCGAGGTGTTGGACCCCAGCCCGTTCGACGGCGGATGCCGGTGCACCGCGTCGCCCATGCAGAACACCCGGCCCGCCCGGTAGCGGGTGGCATACATCTTGTTGTTGCCCCACAGCGAAGTCGACCGGATCGTGACCGGCACCGTGTCGTCCCCGACCAGCTCGTGGACGATCGAGATCGCCATCTCGTCGTCGACCTCGGGCGGCGGCTGGGTGATGTCGTAGCCCCAGACGATCAGCCACTCGTTCCACGGCCGGACCATGCGCACGAGCCCGAGCCCGATCCCGCCGATGTCGGCGCCGGGCTGGAGCACCCAGTACAGGACGCTCGGCCGGTGCTCGACGAGGTGGCTGAGATCGGCCTGGAAGACGATGTTCATCGAGCCGGCGACGTCCATCTGACCCTCGAACGGCAGCCCGACGTCCGCGGCCACCATGCTGCGCCCACCATCGGCGCCGACCACGTACTTCGCCCGGATGTCGTACCGGTGCCCGGTGACCCGGTCCCGCACCGTCACCGTCACCCCGTCCGCGTCCTGCACCAGCCCGACGTACTCGGTGTCGAACCGGATCCGGCTGCCCCGCGACGCCGCATGCCCGATCACGATCGGCTCCAGGAACGTCTGCGGGATGTCGCAGTTCGACGACGGGCTGGCCAGCGTGTAGTCCGCCTCCCGCGCCGGGTGCGTGCCCCAGGTCCGGACCCGCCCGATCTCGTCGCCCGCCAGGCTGGTGCAGAACACCGTGTCGCCCATCAGGTCGTGCGGGGTGGCCTGGGCGAGCACGTCGTCCTCGATCCCGAGGTCGCGGAAGATCTCCATCGTGCGCTGGTTGGTGATGTGCGCCCGCGGTGTGTTCGCCGTCCAGCTGTACTTCGTGACCACCATGTGCTCGACGCCCAGCGTCGCCAGCGCCAGCGCCACACCCCCACCGGCCGGCCCGCTGCCGATCACCAGGACGTCGGTCTGCAGATCCTCGCTCAAACTGTGCCTCCAGCACGATGCGGTCGCGGTACGGGATCGGATTCTGGCACCCGGCCCGCCGTTGTCCGGCCGAATGAGAGGGAGGGACGGATCACGCGCCGGTGAGCAGGATCGGCAGGGTCACCGCGACCAGGACCGTGAGCACCCACACGGCAGGAGCGGCACTGAGCACCTGTTCGCGCCGGGCCGTCACCCGGGACGCCTCGATGCCGCTGCGGGTCATCCACCACGGGTCGATGCCGGCCTCCAGCCAGTAGTAGACGGCCCCGAGCCCCGTCCCGTAGGCGAGGTGCCCCACGAGGGACGGGAACTGCGCCGCGAGGGTGGCGGTGTCCCAGCTGAGGGTCCCGCCACTCAACAGCGGCAGCAGCGTGAGGTCACCGAGCACCCACCAGAAGAAGCCGTACGACACGCCCCACCCGATGCCGGACAGGACGTCGAAGCTCTGCCGCCGGAACAGCACGGCGTACGTCACGCCGATCAGCGCCGAGATGACCAGGTGGACGACCAACCCGACCGAGGTCCCCTGCCCGCCCACGATCCTGGCCACCATGGGCAGTGCGCCCACGAGGACCATCACCACGGTGAACAGCAGGCCGCCGACGATTCCGGCCAGCACGCCGTAGGCCGTGGCGCGGGGTCCCCGCGCACCCGGCGGCTCGACCTCGATCTTGCGGACGTCGTCGAGGAACAGCCCGCGCAGCCACAGCCCCAGCCAGGTGAACACGACGGCCGTCGCGGCTCCGAGGAGGAGGTACCCGGGCAGCCGCCCCGCCACGGCCGCCGCGTCGGTCCGCGACCAGCCGAGGCTCCCGTCGCGCACCAGCGGTTGCAGCGTCAGCTCGACCACGACCCAGGCCGCGAACCCGTAGACGGTGCCGCGGGCCAGCGCCGGTCCGGTGGGTTCGGGCCGGCCCGTGAAGATCAGCGGATAGAGGACGCCGAGGACGAGCCCGGTGAGCAGCCAGGCCCACGAGCCGACCTGGAAGTTCGGGACCCTGGTCAACAGCGCGGCACACGCCGTCCCGGCCACGGCGCCCCGCACGACGGCTCCCACCGCCGGGACGCGCCCCGTGGTCCGTCCGCCGCGCTGGAGCAGGACGAAGACCCCGGCAACGGTCGCCCCGTAGAACAGGTGGCCGACCAGGCTCGGGAGCAGGGTCTCGGCATGCGCGGCGCTCCAGTCCACCGGCATGCCCTGCAGCAACGGCAGCAACGTCTGAGGTCCGAGGAACCACCAGACCGCGCCGTACACCAGGCCCCAGAACAGCATGTCCCGCACCCGGATGCGGAACCGGATCACGAGCAGGCCGAACGCCGCTCCGATGAGCACCGCGATCAGCATGTGCAGGATGAAGCCGACGACCGCGGAGTCCGTGCGCAGGATCGAGGCGATCGTCGGCAGCGTCCCGAACACCGCCATCGCCGCACCGAACACCACACCGCCCGCGACACCGGCGAGACCTCCGGAGATCGCCGCCCGCCGATGCAGGATCGCGTCGGTGACCGTGGCGGTGCTCATCGGTCGCTCCCCACCACGACGTCGTCGTGCACGGGCGCCTTCGCGTCCGTCGTGACCACGATGTCGCGGGGGAAGGCCAGGTCGAGCAGCCAGTCGAACAGCACGCGGATCCGCTTCTCGACGCCGGGCAGCTTCGCCAGGTAGACACCGCGCCACAGGAACCAGGCAGCCAGCCCGGAGAACCGGATGCCCCGCACCTCCCCCGCAGCCGTGCGGTGCCCGAGAGCCACCAGCACACCGATCGCGCGGAAGCGGAAGGCACCGGGCTCCCGGCCGGCAATGCTCGTCACGATGTTCGCGGCCACGACCTTGCCTTCCCGGATGGCGTGCTGGGCCGTGGGCGGATAGTGCTCGCCGTCCCTGCTGGGGTCGGGTATCCGGGCACAGTCGCCGATCGCCCACACCCCGTCGAGGTCCGTCACGCGCAGCTGCGCATCGGTGGGCAGTTGCCGGCCCGTACCGGACAGCCCGGCGGCGAGCGGTGCGGGACGGTTGCCCGCCGTCCACACGAACGTCGTCGTCGGGATCGAGTCGCCGTCGTCGAGCCGGACGCGGTCGGCGGTCGCCTCGGCCACCCGCGCGCCGCCGCGGAACTCGATCCCCCTGGCCTCCAGCCGTTCCAGCGCGTACACCCCGAGGTCCGGCCCGAGCTCCGGCAGGATCCGGTCGCCGGGGTGCACGAGCACGAACCGCGCGTCCTCCGAGCCGATCGCGGGGTAGAACCGGATCACCCCGAACACCAGGTCGTACAGCTCGGCGATGGTCTCGGTGCCGGCGAAACCGGCGCCTGCGACGACGAACGTGAGGATCCGTCGCCGCTCGGCGGGATCGCGCTCCTGCTCGGCACGCTCCAGCAGGCCGATCACGTGGTCGCGCAGCCGGGTGGCGTCGGACAGGTTCTTGAGGGTCCACGCGTGCTGCTCGACGCCCGGCAGGCCGAACGTGTGCGGCACGGAACCGACGGCCAGCACCAGGTGGTCGTAGGAGATCGTGCCCGCCTCGCCGGCCAGGCGGACGGTCCGGGCCATCGGGTCCACCTGGTCGACCCGCCCGTGCCGGAACCGGGTGTGGGACGCCGATGCCCGCACCGGCGCGCTGATGTGCCGCGCCTCCAAGGCCCCGGAGGCGACCTCGGCGAGCATCGGGGTGAACAGCAGGTAGTTGGAGTCGCTGATCAGGGTCACGTCGACCGGGGCGCCGCGCACAGCGAGCCGTTCGAAGGTCTTGGCCGCGCTGACGCCCCCGAAACCTCCACCGATGATCACGATCCGGACCAGCGGTCTCGACGGTGAGCCCGCCCCTGCTGTCCGGTCCGCCCGGAGCGAGAGGAGCACCGCCAGCAGGGCACCCGCCAGGCCGCCCTGCAACAGGTCACCGACGAGCTGTGGGTAGCTCGCCACCGCCGACGCGGCCGACCAGGTCGGCGCCGTCCCCGCCAGCAGCGGGACGAGCGTGAGCGAGTAGAGCAGCCACCCCACACAACCCAGTAGCACCCCGCCGCACGCCGTCTCGGCGATCGGTGACCGGGAGCGGCCCGATCCGGTGGTCACGCCGAGCAGCGCCCCCAGGACCACGGCGTAGATCACGTAGCCGAACCATGCGGGCGCCCCCACGACCATGTCCTGGAAAGCCATGACGGCCCCGACGACGACGCCGCTGGCCAAGCCGGCGACGACGCCCGTCGCCGCTCGTTCCCGCAGTGCACGGCGGGGAGGCGGGGTGGACTCATGCATTGAAGTGCGCCCTCCATTCAGCGGTAGGACGAGCGTGGCACGCGTCGAGGAGTGCGCGTCTTACGAGACGAGGACGTGGGCCCGCTCAGCTTTCGGGGGGCGCGCCGGCGCGCGAGGACGACAGGATGATGTCCGCCCAGGACCTGCCGCCGGCCCGCAGGTTCTCGACCGTGGGCCCGTGCGGGTCGCCGTACCTCTCGACGTTGCGGCGGTACAGGCGCGCGCGCCGGGCGGGAGAGGTCAGGCCCTTGTACCGCTCGGCCAGCGCCCGGCGCTGCGCGTGCAGGGTCCGCGCGACCGCCTCCTCCGACAGCCCGGAGGCCACGAGCGCCGCCGCCCGGTCCACCAGACCCGCCACCTCGCGGAGGTAGGCGGCCCGCAGCGAGCGGTCGCGGACGACCTCCTCGTCGGCGTGGTCGTGCCGATGGTGCACCGCGGTCAGGGACGCTGTTCGCCCGCGTCGATCGCGATGATCCGGTCGACCACCGCGGCGATGTCGGGACCGACGATGTCGGGCCGGCGCCCGAGCGGGCTCAGGACCATTCCGGGGCGGGCCACGAACGCGGCCCGGCAACCGGCGGCCAGCGCACCCGTCACGTCCCATGAGTGCGCTGCGACCAATCGGACATCGGAGATCGGGACGCCGTAGGCGTCCGCGACGGCCTGGTACGGCTCGCGTGCCGGCTTCAGCCGCTTGACGCTGTCCGCCGAGATCACGCGGTCGAAGCAGTCCCGGATACCCGCGTTCGTCAGCTGCGCCTCTCCCACCGACTCGACGGAGTTCACGAGTGCGACGGCGGTCAGGCCGGTGTCACGCAGTGCGCGAAGTGCGGCCGGCACCTCGGGGTGGGCGGGCAG
>NZ_JAAXKY010000072.1 GCF_012911925.1 Pseudonocardia xinjiangensis
CCCCGCAGCCACCCCCGTGGCCGTGACCGGCACGTTACCTACCGTCCCCCCGCGACGCACCCCTCTTCCCGGGGGAAGATCCGGCCCCGACGTGACGGATCGAACACCCGGGAGTGCGCTGCGCCACTACGCGTGCTTACCCCCTGCGGGTACCGTCGCCGTCGATCCGTGAAGCGCTGTGGGCCGTCGTGGCACCCGATGTCGGTTCTGCCACCATTCGACCCACACCCGAGGAGGCTCTGCATGTCCGTCGAGGCACCGTTCCGCTCCCAGGTCACCGTCACCGGAATGACCTGCCACCACTGCGTGACATCCGTCACCGAGGAGATCAGCGAGATCGACGGCGTCGACGCCGTCGAGGTTAGCCTCGACAGCGGAGCCGTCACCGTGCTGGCGGACCGGGAGATCACCCGCCCCGAGATCGAGGCGGCTGTCGCCGAGGCCGGCTACGCCCTCGCCGACTGACTCCTCGTCCACCGCCGCACCCCCGCTCGGCCGGCGCCGGGTGGCCGCGGTCGTAGGCTCCCGGCATGCCTCCGCCCCGCGACCGTCCGCGCTCGCGTCACCGTGCCCCTGCCCCCGGGCCGGCGGCTCCCCGGGAACCGGCTGTCGAGGACCCCGAGCTCAACTCCTACCTCGCCGCCCTCGCCGGCAGCGGTGAGCACGAGACGGAGCTGACCGGACGCTTCGGGTCGGCCCAGGTGTTCCAGCTGCGACTGCCCGCCCTGCGGATCGAGCAGCTCCGGCGCATCGCGGACGACCGCGGCGTCTCGCCGGGCGCGCTGGCCGTCGACTGGGTGATCGAGCGGCTGAACCGGGAGGACACCCCCACCGGGCCGATCCCCGTCGTCGACGGCGGGTCGGAGGAGACGCAGGAGGACCGCCCCCACCGCGGGCTGCGCGGCCTGCGCAGGCTCGGCAGGCGGCAGTAGGACGTCAGCCGCCCGACAGCAGCACGCGCACCGGTGAGGTGCCGGCGAGGCACGGGCTGCCGGTGAGCAGTTCCGGGTCCACCGCGGCCGCCATCGCGCGGTAGCCGGCGGCGGAGAGGTGCAGCCCGTCGCCCGAGTCGAACTCGGGCGCCAGGCTGGTCGGTTCCGCCGGGTCGGCCACGCTCGCGGCGAAGTCGAACACCCCGTCCGCGTACTCCCGCCCGTGCACCCGCACCCAGGCGTTCACCGCTGCGCGGTTCGCGACCGCGGCGGACGTGCCGTGGGGTCCGGCGTCCGACGGGGTGATCGTCGTGAGGAACACCCGCATGCCCGCGCTCCTGGCGCGCTCGGCGAACCGCCGCATGCCCTCGGTGATCTCGGCGGCGCTCCGGCGCGCGGCCACGTCGTTGGTGCCGATGTGCAGCACCACGTCCGTCGCGCCGGCAGCGGAGGCGACGTCCCGGTCGAAACGGGTGAGCGGGGAGTCACCCCCGCCCGCGGTGCCGTCCGAGAGCAGCCGGTTGCGCGCGATGCCGGCGTTGAGCACCGACATCACCGCGGCCCCGCCGGACCTGGAGAGCCGGTCCGACAGCGCGTCCGACCAGCGCTCGTCGGCGTCGGGACCGCTGCCGACGCCGTCGGTGATCGAGTCGCCGACCGTGACCACCGCGTTGACCGGACGCGGCACGAGCACGTCCACGCCGGTGAGGACGAGCCACGAGCCGACGGGGACGGGGAAGGCGGACGCGTCGCCGAGCGTCCAGTCCCCGCGACGGGACACGTAGGAGGTCTGCAGCGCCACCGAGTGCTGCGTGAGAACGGGCGGGGCGACCGGCAGGAACATGCTGACGGCCAGCGGACGGCCGGCCTCGGCGACGAGCGGGACCGGGTCGCTCAGGACGTCGGCGCCTGCCGGGATGACCACCGACGGCTGCCCGCCGAACATCACCGACGCGACGGTGCCGGGCAGCAGGCCGGCGGCGCCGTCGGACCGGGCGGCCGACACGCCGGCGACCGAGAGCGGCACGGTGCCGTAGGCGTTGGACAGGCGCAGGCGGATCTCCGAACCGGTGACCTGCGGGTGCACGACCATGCGCAGCGTGGTGCCGCCCAGCGCCGGGTTGCCGGGTGCGGGCTGGGCCGCGGTCTGCCAGCCGGTGACCCAGTCCGGGGCGCACGCGTCGGGGGCCGCGACCGGTTGGACGTCGGCGGCGGCACCTCCCGTGCCGTAGGTCCCGACGGAGACGCCGACGGCCAGGACGAGCGCCACCGCGACCGCGAGGCCTGACGGGGCGTGCCATGCCCACTGCAGGCCGGGCCACGGCAGAGCCCGCACCCGTCGTCCGAACCGCACCGGTCCGCTCACCCGTCCCCCTCGGTCACACCCCGGCTCACCAGCCCGGATCGTCGGCCCCGACCGACGCCCCGATGCCGCAGAACCTCCCGCGGAATCTTCATCGCCCGCAGCCTGCGGAGCGCACCGGGACGCGCCACACGAACGGGTAGTAGGCAACTCGTTACACGCAGTGGAACGAGTCGGCGCCTCGTCCGGGAGTCGGCCGATCGGGTGGTGACGCTACGTCGCGTCACGCCGTAACCCGGTCGGCCGCGTGGCCGGGAGCCCGGGTTCGACCCGGTCGGGACCTCACCACCCGAACAGGTGGAGATCGGCGACGACCTGGCGCGAACCTGCCCACCGCTCCCGCCACCCATTTAGGGTCTCGATCGGGTTCCCGCCCGGTCGGCGTCGACGCAGGGGCGACGGCCACGGGGCCACAGCGCGAGGAGGCCGTCGTGGGCGAGTACGAGGACATCTTCCGGGCCGCCACCGTTGATCCGGAGGCGTTCTGGCTCGGCGCGGCGGAGGCCATCGACTGGCACGTGGCGCCGACACGGGCCCTCGACGGCTCCCGGCCCCCGTTCTACCGCTGGTTCCCCGACGGGGAGCTCAACGTGTGCCACAACGCCCTCGACCGGCACGTCGACGCCGGTCGGGGCGAGCAGGCGGCGCTGGTCCACGACTCCCCGGTGACCGGCACCCGGCGCACCTACACCTACGCAGAACTGCGCGACGAGGTCGCGCTCTTCGCGGGCGTGCTCACGGGCCTGGGGGTCGGCCGGGGCGACCGGGTGGTGATCTACCTGCCGATGGTGCCCGAAGCCGCGGTGGCGATGCTCGCGTGCGCCCGGATCGGCGCCGTGCACTCGGTGGTGTTCGGCGGCTTCGCACCGAAGGAGCTGGCGGTCCGGATCGACGACGCCACCCCCACGGTCATCGTCTCCGCGTCCTGCGGCATCGAGGGCAAGCGCGTTATCGAGTACAAGCCGCTGCTGGACAAGGCGATCGAGCTCGCGGAACACAAGCCGTCCCGGTGCGTGATCCTGCAGCGGCCGCAGGCAGAGGCGGAGCTCGGGGAGAACGACGTGGACTGGGCCGGCGCGATGGCGGCGGCCTCGCCCGCCGGCTGCGTGCCGGTGCGGGCGACCGACCCGCTCTACATCCTCTACACCTCGGGCACGACCGGGAAACCCAAGGGCGTGGTGCGCGACGGCGGCGGCTACGCGGTGGCGCTGCGCTGGTCGATGCCGAACGTCTACGACGTCGACACCGGGGAGACGATCTTCACCGCGTCCGACGTCGGGTGGGTCGTCGGGCACTCCTACATCGTCTACGCGCCGCTGCTGGCGGGGGCCACCACGGTGCTCTACGAGGGCAAACCGGTCGGCACCCCGGACGCCGGGCAGTTCTGGCGCGTCGTCGCCGAGTACGGCGTGAAGAGCCTGTTCACCGCGCCCACCGCCTTCCGGGCGATCAAGAAGGAGGACCCGAAGGGCGAGCGGCTCGGCCAGTACGACCTGTCGACGCTGCGGTACCTGTTCCTCGCGGGCGAGCGGCTCGACCCCGAGACCCACCGCTGGGCCTCCGACCTGCTCGGCATCCCGGTGATCGACCACTGGTGGCAGACCGAGACGGGGTGGCCGATCGTGGCCAACCCCGCGGGCATCGAGCTGCTGGAGATCAAGCCGGGATCACCGACGAAACCGCTGCCCGGCTGGGACGTACAGGTGCTCGACGCCGCCGGGCAACCCGCCGAGCCGGGCACCGACGGCGCGATCGTCGTCAAGCTGCCGATGCCACCCGGCTCGCTGCCGACGCTCTGGAACGACGACGAGCGGTTCGTCGCCTCCTACATGTCCGCGTTCGAGGGCTACTACCTCACCGGCGACGGCGGGCGCGTCGACGAGGACGGATACGTCTACGTCATGGGGCGCACCGACGACGTGATCAACGTGGCCGGGCACCGGCTGTCCACCGGCGGGATGGAGGAGGTCCTCGCGTCCCACCCGGATGTGGCCGAGTGTGCCGTGATCGGGGTGGCCGACCCGCTGAAAGGCCAGGTCCCGCGCGGGTTCGTGGTGCTCAAGGCCGGCGTCGACCGGGACGAGGAGCAGCTTCGCGGCGAGCTCGTGCAGCTCGTGCGCGACCAGGTCGGCGCGGTCGCGAGCCTCCGGGACGTCGCCGTCGTGCCCGCTCTGCCCAAGACCCGGTCCGGAAAGATCCTGCGCAAGACCATGCGGGGGATCGCCGACGGCGTCGACGAGCCGGTGCCCTCGACGATCGACGACGCCTCGGTGCTCGATGCGCTACGCGCGGTGCTGCGGCGCGGGTAGTCGGATACATCCGACTTGATCACATTCGTGGTCGCACGGTAACGCTGGGTGCCGAGCCGGAGATACCCGGGCAGGTCGGCGCTCCCCCACGCCGGCCGCACCGTTGCACCGAGAGGACCCCCGACTCTCATGGACCTGCCCCGTCGTACCCGCGCGGCCGCATCCGCCGCCGCACTCAGCGCAGCCCTCGTCGTCGGCATGGCCGGCACCGCGTTCGCCTACGACCACCTCGACTGCGGCGACTTCTCCTACCAGGAGGACGCCCAGGCCGCCTTCGATGCCGCACCGGCCCGCTCCCACCCGCTCGACGACGCCCGCAGCGGAACGTCCGGCGACGGCGTGGCCTGCGAGGCGCTGCCGCACCGAGACTCCTGGGCTGCCGATCCGGCCGTCGGCGACCAGATTGAGGACGCCGTGGTCGCCCCCACTCCGGTGACCACTCCGCAGGCCGCTCCCGGGAAGCTCGTGACGGTCGCCGACCGTGCGGGCGGCCGATGGGTCCCCGAGTCCGGCGGAGTGACGACCGGAGGGACACCGTCGCCGTGACAGCGCTGGTCAGGTGAGGGTCACCTGAGTATCGCCGCGGCGCGAAGCGGTGCACGATGTGGCCATGAAGGTCGTGGTCGACTTCGATCTGTGTGAGTCCAACGCCGTCTGCATGGGCATCGCCCCCGCGGTGTTCGAGGTGCGGGAGGACGACTTCCTCTACATCCTCGACGAGAACCCGCCCGAGGCGATGCGCCCGACGCTCGAGGAGGCGGTGGCTGCCTGCCCGCGGGCGGCCATCAAACTGGTCGACTAGCGGTTCCCGGCGCGGCACGCGCCGGGAACGACGTGCCGCTCCCGGCGCGCCGACGGGCGATTTCGAGCATCATGACCGTATCGCCCCGCGCCGAGGAGCATCGATGACTGCTGTCTGGGACACCCCGCTGACCCCACTGGCATTCCTGCGCCGCTCCGCGGATGTCTTCCCCGACAAGCCGGCCGTCGTCTACGGCGAACGCCGGTTGAGCTACGCGGAGCTCGCCGCCGAGACCACCCGCGTAGCGCACGCGCTGCGCGGATCCGGGATCGAGGCGGGCGACCGCGTCGCCTACATGCTGCCGAACATCCCCGAGATGCTCGTGGCCCATTTCGCCGTGCCGCTCGCCGGTGCGGTGCTCGTCGCGATCAACACGCGCCTGTCCAGCCAGGAGGTGCGCTACATCCTCGACCACGCGGGCGCGAAGGTCCTGGTGATCGACGCCGCCCTGCACCCGACGGTGGCTCCGGTCGCGCGCGAGCTGAAGACCGTCGAGGAGATCGTCACGGTGGTCGACCCCGCGAACCCCGGCGACGGCAGCGGCAGCGGGGTCACCTACGACGACCTGCTCGCCCGCGGCCACGACGAACCGCTCCCGTGGTCCGTCGAGGACGAGACCGCCTGCATCTCGATCAACTACACCTCGGGGACCACCGGCAAGCCCAAGGGAGTGCAGTACTCCCACCGCGGCGCCTACCTGAACTCGTTCGGCGAGGTGGTGCACTCGGGCCACACCTTCGACAGCGTCTACCTCTGGACGCTGCCGATGTTCCACTGCAACGGCTGGTGCACGCCGTGGGCCGTCACCGCGATCGGTGGCACGCACGTCTGCCTGCGCGAGGTGCGCGGCGACGCGATCTGGCAGCTCATCGAGGAACACCGGGTCACCCACCTCAACGGCGCGCCCACCGTGGTCACCACGATCATGCGGGCGCCCGGGGCGCGGGAGCTGGACCACGCCCTCACGGTCACCACGGCAGGCGCCCCACCCAGTCCCACCACCATCCTGCAGATGGAACGGATGGGTTTCCGGATCGTGCACGTCTACGGGCTCACCGAGACCTACGGGCCGTACTCGGTGAACCAGTACCAGCGCTCGTGGGACGACCTGGACCCCGAGGAGCGGGCCGCCCGGCAGGCCCGGCAGGGCGTCGGCATGGTCTGCGCCGACAAGGTGCGCGTGGTCGACACCGAGATGAACGACGTCCCCGCCGACGGCACCACGATGGGCGAGGTCGTCATGCGGGGCAACAACGTGATGCTCGGCTACTACGACGACCCGGCGGCCACCGACAAGGCGTTCGAGGGCGGGTGGTTCCACTCCGGCGACCTCGGCGTGCTGCACCCCGACGGCTACATCGAGCTTCGCGACCGCGCGAAGGACGTGGTGGTCTCCGGTGGGGAGAACATCTCGACGATCGAGGTGGAGCAGGCCGTCGTCTCCCACCCGGCCGTGGTCGAGGCGGCCGTGATCGGGGTGCCCGACGAGGAGTGGGGTGAGCGGCCCAAGGCGTTCGTGGTGCTCGCCGACGGGAAGAGCGCCACCGAGGACGAGTTGATCGAGCACGTGAAGGGTCGCATCGCCCGGTACAAGGCGCCCAAGGCCGTGGAGTTCGTGGAGGAGCTGCCCAAGACCTCCACCGGAAAGGTGCAGAAGTTCGAGCTGCGCGAGAAGGAGTGGTCCATGGAGTCGAGCCGCATCCGCGGGTGAGCTCCGCCCTACGCGGGGGTGGCGAGGACCCGGCCGATGTACCAGCCGTTCCAGACCATCAGGGCGACGAAGGTGGCGACGAACAGGCCTTCCGACGCCCCGACCCCGATGTCGACGGGCAGCAGGACGACGAGCGGTATCCGCAGCACCGCCTCGGCCAGCAGGCCGACCCCCCACACGGCGGAGGTGAGCCGGAACCCCCGGCGCACGTGCGGCTCGCTCCGGTACCGCTCGCTCAGTGCCTCGGCCCTGGCGGGCAGGAAGCTCTGGGCCGCCGCGAGCGTCAACGGCCGCCCGCCCAGGATCGCGGTCACGAGGAAGACCGCCCCGACGGCCGCGGTGACCAGCGAGCTCTTGAGCAGTAGCGCCTTGGGGTCCCCGCTGACGAACGCCAGCAGCAACCCGATGCCGTAGACCAGCAACATCAGGACGGCGAACTGGTTGAGCGTGCGGTGGCGGACCGCTCCCCAGACGGTCCTCGCGGCGGCGATGCCGGACGCCGCGAGGAGGGCGACCCAGTCGGTGGCGCCGGCCAGGTGCAGCGCGTAGTAGGCGGCGACGGGCAGGCCGACGTCCCAGGCCAGACCGCGGACCATCACCAGCGTGGGGTTGGGGCGCGGATCGTCGGTGTTCTGGTCCACGGGCACGGCGACTCCGGTGCCTGCGTCGGTCCGGGAGGTGTTCGGCATGACGCGAGCATGCACTGGCCCGAACTGACATGTCAAGATTGACATGTCAGTTTCGGCCGCCGAAGAAATCACCCGAGACGGATCATCCAGCCGTTAGCATTGCTCAAGTGACGGAAGCGACGCGGGCGGCCGTCGGGGCCGTCACGACCACGACGGCCGCCGTGCTGCCGGTGTTCCTCACCGGGGCCCTGGCCGTGCAGATCTCCGCAGAGCTGGGTTTCGACCCCGCGGGTCTCGGGCTCGTCGTCGCGCTCTACTTCGGGATCAGCGCGCTGGCCTCACTCCCCTGCGGCTGGCTCGTCGAGCGGTTCGGCTCGGGGCCGACCAGCCGGGCGGCGGTGACCGGCGCCGCCACGGCGATGGCCGCGGTCGCCACCTTCGCCGGCTCGTACGTGGGCCTGGTGACGATCCTGCTGCTCAGCGCGTGGTGCAACGTGCTCGGCCAGCTGTCGTCCAACCTGACGCTCGCACGCTACGTCCCCGCCGCCCGGCTCGGTCTCTCCTTCGGGATGAAGCAGTCGGCGATCCCGCTGGCGACGCTGCTCTCCGGCGTCGCGGTGCCGGCCGTCGCGCTGACCGTCGGCTGGCGGTGGGCCTACGTGATGGGTGCCGGGCTCGCGCTGGCCGCTCTGCTGGTCGCCCCCCGGGACGCCGAGGACCGGGTCCGCACACCGGCCACGCACGGGGAGCGGGCAACGGCTGCGCTCAGCGTCATCGGGATCGCCGCCGGTCTGGCCGCCGCCGCGGCCAACGCGCTGGGCATCTTCCTGGTCGCGTCCGCGGTGGACCGCGGGATCAGCCCGGGCCTCGCGGGACTGACCCTGACCCTGGGCAGCGTCGTCGGGCTGGTACTGCGGCTGGCCAACGGATGGTTCGCCGACCGCAGGTCGGGCGGCCACATCGCCGTGGTCGCCGGGAGCCTGCTCCTCGGCGCGGGCGGGCTCGCCCTGCTCGCGGTACCCGGCGTCCCCGCGCTCGTGGCCGGCACCGTGCTCGGCTTCGGTCTCGGCTGGGCCTGGCCCGGTCTCCTGCAGTTCGCGGTGGTCCGGCTCAACCCGTCGGCCCCGGCTGCGGCGACCTCCATCATCCAGGCGGGGGTGTACGCGGGCGGGTTCATCGGCCCGCTCGGCTTCGGCGCCATCGCCACCCACGCGGGGTTCCCGGCGGCGTGGCTCACCGGCGCGGTCACGATGGTGGTCGCGGCAGCCCTGATGGCGGTGGGCAGGCGGATGCTCGTGGCCCACCGCGCCGCCCGTGAGGTGTCGGCCGCCGCGTAGCTGCACGCCGCGGCGGCCCACGGGGTTCACCTCCGGGCGTGGAGCGCGTCCAGCAGCTCGCCGAGAGTGCCGTCCGCCGCCTGCACGATGATCTCCTCCGGGTCGCCGTCCAGGTCGAGCTCGTGCACGCGGCCGTCCGCTCCGTCGTCGACGCCGACGTAGACGGTGCCGGGGTCCTGCCCGTCCTGCGGGTCCGGCCCCCCTGCGCCCGTCACCGCGACGGCCACGTCCGCACCGAGCAGGCGCCGCACGCCGCGGGCCATCGCCGCTGCCGCCTCGGCGCTGACGACGGGACCGTCGGGAACGTCGAGCACCTCGTGCTTGACCTCGCTCGAGTAGGCCACCAGCGATCCGCGGAACCATTCGCTGGCCGCCTCCGCGGCGGCGAGCGCCGAGGCCACCATCCCGCCCGTGAGCGACTCGGCCACGGCGATCGTCACGCCGTGCCGGCGCGCCAGCTCGGACACCTCACGGGCGAGGCGGTCGCGGGTGTTCTCCTCCTGCTGCCCTGACTCCTGTTGCTTCTGCGTAATCGTCGACTGTGACTGCACGCGTAGCCGGTACCCGCCTGGCACCCCGTCAATCCGACCGGAGCCGGTCGCACAACCCGATCGCGTCATAGGGCGCGTGCACCTTGACGTCGTTGTCGAAGTAGACGAACACGTCCCGGCCCTCCGGCCGCCGGGGCGCCGCCGGGGCGACGGTCTGCTCGCCCGTCGGCGCCTCGCCGTCCCGCCAGGCCCGGACCTTCACCGCCCACCTGTCCAGCGCCTCCGGGGTGTACCCGCTGGTGTAGAGCTCGGCGTCGCCGTGCAACCGGACGTAGACGAAGTCGGCGGTCACGTCCTCGAGGTACGGCCAGGTCCCCGCCGTGTCCGCGACCACCAGCGCGACGTCCTGCTCGCGGAGCAGCTCGACGAACGCCGGGGTGCAGAAGCTCGGATGGCGCACCTCGATGGCGTGGCGCAGGGGGCGGTCGGCGTCGGTCTCGGTGTGCGCCCGCCCGTCGAGACGCTCGTCGTGCCGGGCGGCGATCTCAGCGGCGGCCCCGGTGCTGCGCGGCAGCAGGGTGAGGAACTCCTCGATCCGTCCCGGATCGAAGCGCAGCCGCGGCGGGAGCTGCCACAGCACGGGCCCGAGCTTCGGCCCGAGGGCCAGCACGCCCGAGGCGAGGAAGTTCGCGAGTGGCGTCCCGACGTCCCGCAGCTGCTTGAGGTGGGTGATGAACCGGCCGCCCTTGACCGCGAAGACGAAGTCGTCGGGGGTCTCCGCGACCCACGCGCGATAGCTCTCCGGGCGCTGCAGCGAGTAGAAGGACCCGTTGATCTCGATGCTGGTGACCTGCCGGGACAGGTGCTCCAGCTCCCGGCGCTGCACCAGGCCTTTCGGGTAGAAGGTGCCGCGCCACGGCGGGTAGCGCCAGCCCGACGTGCCGACCCAGGTACCGGCCACGTCGGCGAGCATCTCATCCGGCGGGCAGGATGGCCCACGTGGACGACGACACAGCAGTGGTGGTGACCGGCGCGACGGGGGCACTCGGCCAGGCCGTCGTCACCGAGTTCCTGGCCGCCGGGCGCCCGGTGATCGCTCTCGGTCGCGCGAGCGCCCGGCTGGACGAGCTCGGCGAACGGGACGGCGTGTACGCCGTGCCCGTCGACCTGGTGAGCCGCGACACCGTCCACACCGCGTTCGCCGCGGCCGACGCGTTGCCGGTCACGCCGTCCGCGCTGGTGGCGCTGGCCGGCGCGTTCACACCGGGGAAGCTGGCCGACGTGGACGAGGAGGGCCTGGACGGGCTGTGGCGCTCCAACTTCGGCTCCGTCCTGTGGGCGGCGCAGGCGATCGCCCCGCGGCTCGCCGCGCGCGGGGGCGGCTCGATCCTCACGGTCGGCTCCAAGACCGCCGTTCAGGGTCCGGCGCCGGTGGCACACGCCACGAGCAAGGCCGCGGTCGTCCGGCTCACCCAGCTGCTGGCCGATGAGCTGCGCCACGAGGGGATCCGCGTCAACGCGGTGCTCCCTTCGGTGATCGACACCCCGGCCAACCGGAGCTGGATGTCCGCGGACCTCTCGGCACGGTCGGTCTCCCCGGCCGCGATCGCGAAGGTGATCGTGTTCCTGTCCGGTCCGGATGCCGCCCCGATCAGCGGCGCGGCGGTTCCGGTGTACGGCGATGCCTGACCTGCGCGCCGCCGTGGGTCTGGTGCTCGACTGGCCGGTCGACCACGCCGCAGCGGCGGTGGTCACGGCCGACGGCACCGTGGGCGCCACGGCGGGTGCTCAGGACCGGGTGTTCCGGCTGGCGTCGGTGACGAAGCCGCTCGCCGCCTACGCCGTTCTCGTCGCGGTGGAGGAGGGCGCCGTCGAGTGGGACACGCCTGCGGGCCCCGAGGGGTCGACCGTGCGCCACCTCGCTGCGCACACGTCCGGACTCTCGTTCTCCGACGGGGTGGTGCAGGCTGCGCCGGGCACCCGGCGCATCTACTCGAACGTCGGGTTCGAGGTGCTGGGCGAGACGATCGCGGCGGCGGCGGGCATGCCGTTCGCGCAGTACCTGCACGAGGCCGTGCTCGAGCCCCTCGGGATGAGCGCCACGCGACTCGACGGCTCGCCCGCGGCCGACGCCGTGTCCTCCTGCGCCGACATGGCCCGCTTCGCCGCCGAGCTGCAGGCCCCGACGCTGGTGGACCGGGCGACCCTGGACGACGCCACCACCACGGCATTCCCCGGTGTCGACGGCATCCTCCCCGGCTTCGGCCGGCAGCGGCCCAACGACTGGGGGCTGGGGTTCGAGATCCGCGACGGCAAGTCGCCGCACTGGACCGGCTCGAACAGCTCGCCCCGGACGTTCGGGCACTTCGGGCAGTCCGGGACCTTCCTGTGGGTCGACCCGGACGCGGGTGCGGCATGTGTGGTGCTCACCGACCGCGACTTCGGTCCGTGGGCGATCGAGTCCTGGCCCCCCGTGACGGACAAGATCCTGGCCGCCCTGTAGCCGGAGAACTCCGTCCGAGCGGGCGGGAATGATCTGCCCGGGTCGTCCGTTGTACCGGCTGTCCGAACCGAGCGTCCTGTGTCCCCGGGTCCTACAAAGTAAGAGCCGCCGCGGAATACCGTTCGGCTGGAGCCGCGGTGTGCCACTCGCCGCGAGGCGACCAGTGCTCGGTTCGGACACCCATCCTCCGTCACCCGACCCACCCCGACCTGCCGCGTCCGCGATCCCGCGCGCGACGCGGCTGCCGGGCGGCGCTGCTCCCGACAGCGCCGCCACTCCACGCCTCTCGGCCGGGAACATCCGACCGGTCGAGGTGGTTGACGAAATTGTCCGTGCCGGGCGATCCGTGTCCCCGGGTCCCATCTTTCTGCCACCTGCGGGTGCGCCACGCGCCGAGAGGCGACCGGCGCCCGGTCCGGACTCCTCACCTCACCCACCAGCGAAGGGCGGCGACAGCCATGAAGGGCGATCGGGTCGAGATCGTGATCGACGCGGGCAGCGGCACCACACGCACCTACGACATCACGGCGACCCGGGCAGGCCGCAAGGTCGGCATCACCCATTCCCGCGGCGTCGTCGAGGTCAGCGAGACCACCCGAGGGGGCAGCACGGTGCGTACCGCCCGCTTCCTCGCCGGTCGGGTACTCGCTCTGGTCGAGCATCCCGCCGCCGACGACCCCGTCGCCGACGAGATCACCCCCACCCTGCGCTCCGTCTGAGCGCCGACACAGGCAGACTGCTCTCCCGATGTCCTCTCCCGTGGCCCGAGCCGCCGATGCGCGCCCCGCGCCGGTCGACCCGCCTGCCGGCGCCGTCCCCTCCCGCGACGGCGCCCAGGTGTCCGACCAGGTCGCCCGCGAGGGCGCAGGCAGGCCGGGCCACGGGAGCTCCGACGCCCCGTCCCACGACGATCCGACCGTCCGGCGCGGGGGCCGGTCCCGGCGTCCGCGGCGGCGCCGGCCCCGGGGTCGCGAGATCGGCGACGGATCCGCCCCGGGCGGCACAGCACCGGTTCCGGATGACGGTGACCTGGCTCCCGTCTCCGATGCCGACATCGCCGCGCTCGCCGAGCGCCTCCCTGCCCTCTCGCTGCTCGACGAGCACCGGCTGGGCCGCCGCCTCGAGACCGCGCGCCGCACCCGCGACACCACCGCGCGGGCGAGGGCCGTGGCCGGCATCGCCGCGGCCGTCGACGCCGGTGAGCAGCGCACCGCCGCACGTCGCGCCGCCGTACCCGCGATCCGCTACCCCGAGACGCTGCCGGTCAGCGCCCGCCGGGACGACATCGCCGCCGCGATCCGCGACCACCAGGTCGTCATCGTCGCGGGCGAGACCGGCTCCGGGAAGACCACGCAGATCCCGAAGATCTGCCTCGAGCTCGGCCGCGGCATCCGTGGCCTGATCGGGCACACCCAGCCACGCAGGCTCGCCGCACGCACCGTCGGCGCGCGCATCGCCGAGGAGCTCGGCAGCCGGCTGGGCGACCTCGTCGGCTGGAAGGTGCGCTTCACCGACCACGTGGGCGAGAACACGCTGGTCAAGCTGATGACCGACGGCATCCTGCTCGCCGAGCTCACCGGCGACCGGATGCTGCGCCAGTACGACACGCTGATCATCGACGAGGCCCACGAGCGCAGCCTCAACATCGACTTCATCCTCGGCTACCTCACCCAGCTGCTGCCGCGCCGCCCCGACCTCAAGGTCGTCATCACCTCGGCGACGATCGACCCCGAGCGGTTCGCCGACCACTTCGCGCAGGCACTCGGCACGCCGGTGCCGATCGTGGAGGTCTCCGGGCGCAGCTACCCCGTCGAGGTCCGCTACCGCCCGGTCGTCGACCCCGACGATCCCGACGCCGACCCCGACCGCGACCAGCTCGACGCCATCGGCGACGCGGTGGCGGAGCTGCAGCGCGAGGGCGACGGCGACATCCTCGTGTTCCTGCCGGGCGAGCGCGAGATCCGCGAGACCGCGGAGGCGCTGACCAGGCGCGACTACCGCAACACCGAGATCATCCCGCTCTACGCGCGCCTCTCCACGGCCGAGCAGCAGCGGGTGTTCGCCCCGCACCCGGGACGGCGCGTCGTGCTCGCCACCAACGTCGCCGAGACGTCACTGACCGTGCCGGGGATCCGCTACGTCGTCGATCCCGGCACCGCGCGCATCTCCCGGTACTCGCGCAGGCTGAAGGTGCAGCGGCTGCCGATCGAGAAGGTCTCGCAGGCGAGCGCCAACCAGCGCGCGGGACGCTGTGGCCGCGTCGCGGACGGGATCTGCATCCGCCTCTACAGCGAGGACGACTTCGACGCCCGTCCCGAGTTCACCGACCCCGAGATCCTCCGCACGAACCTCGCGTCGGTCATCCTGCAGATGATCTCCCTGGAGCTCGGTGAGCTCACCGAGTTCCCGTTCGTCGAACGTCCGGACGCCCGGTCGGTCAACGACGGTCTCGCGCTGCTGCAGGAGCTCGGCGCCCTCGAACCGGATCGCCGGCTCACCCCCGTCGGGCGAGCGCTGGCGGCGCTGCCCGTCGACCCCCGGCTGGGTCGCATGCTGGTGGAGGCCGACCGCACCGGCTGCCTGCGCGAGGTGCTGGTGATCACCGCGGCGCTGTCGGTGCAGGATCCGCGCGAGCGCCCCACCGAGCAGCGCCAGGCCGCCGACCAGAAGCACGCGCGGTTCGCAGGCGAATGGAGCTCGGGCGGCTCGACGCTGGACGCCGGTGGCTCCGACTTCCTCGCCTTCCTCAACCTCTGGCGCTACATCGGCGAGCAGCGCGAGGCCCTCTCCGGCAACCGCTTCCGCCGCCTGCTGCGCGAGGAGTTCCTGCACTACCTGCGCATCCGCGAGTGGCAGGACCTGCACTCCCAGCTCCGCTCGGCCGCCCGCAACGCGGGCATGACCCTCAACGACATCGAGCCCGACGCCGACCGCATCCACATCGCGGTGCTGTCGGGGCTGCTCTCCCAGATCGGGCTGCACGAGGAGCCCTCCGGCAAGGAGCGCGGCGGCCGGGAGTACCTGGGCGCCCGCGGCGCGAAGTTCATGATCTTCCCCGGCTCACCGCTGTCCAGGGCGCAGCCGCGCTGGGTGATGGCCTCCGAGCTGGTGGAGACCTCGCGGCTGTTCGCCCGCACCGTGGCCCGGATCAAGCCGGAGTGGATCGAGCCTCTGGCCGGGCACCTCGCCAAACGCTCGTACTCGGAGCCGCACTGGTCGCGCAAGCGCGCGGCCGCCGTCGCCACCGAGCGGGTCACGCTGTACGGGATCCCGGTGGTCGTCGGGCGCACGGTGGACTTCGGCCGGATCGACCCCGAGCAGTCACGCGAGCTGTTCATCCGGCACGCGCTCGTCGAGGGCGACTGGGACACGCGGCACCGGTTCTTCCACGCCAACCGCGAGCTGCTCGAGGACGTCGAGGAGCTGGAGCACCGCGCACGGCGCCGCGACCTCGTGGTCGACGAGGAGACGCTGGTCGCGTTCTACACCGACCGCATCCCCGCCGACGTGGTGTCCGGCCGCCACTTCGACACCTGGTGGAAGAAGACCTCCCGACGGCAGCCGGACCTGCTCGACTTCACCGAGGAGATGCTCCGCACGGCTCAGGCCGCCGACGTGGACCGCGCTGCCTACCCCGACCACGTCGAGGCGGGCGGTCTCACGCTGCCGCTGTCCTACGCCTTCGAGCCGGGCGCCCGCACCGACGGCGTCACCGTCGACGTGCCGGTGGCCGCGCTGCACCAGGTGGATCCCACGCCGTTCACGTGGCAGATCCCCGGCCTGCGCGAGGAGCTGGTCACGGCCCTGATCCGGACCCTGCCCAAGCAGCTGCGGCGCCTCTACGCCCCCGCGCCCGACCACGCCAGGGCCGTGCTCGCCAGGCTGCAGGCCGACGGCGCACCGGACGAACCACTGCTGGACGGCCTGGAGCGCGAGCTCGGGCGCATGCGCGGCGTCGACATCCCCCGCGACGCGTGGGAGCTCGACCGGCTGCCCGAGCACCTCACGGTCACCTTCCGCGTGGTCGACGAGGCAGGCCGCGAGGTGGCCACCGGCACCGACCTCGACGCGCTGCGGCGCAGGCTCGCCCCGCAGGTGCGTCAGGAGCTGGCCGCCGCCGGGGCGCAGATCGAGCGGTCCGGGATCACCACGTGGACGCTCGGCACCCTCCCCCGCGAGCTGCCGGTCCGCCGCGGCGCCCACGTCGTCACCGGCTACCCCGGCCTGGTCGACCGCGGCTCCACCGTGGACGTCCGCGTGTTCCCGACGGCGGCCGAGCGCGACCCGATGACGTGGCGCGGCGTGCGCCGGCTGCTCCTGCTGGACACGCCCTCGCCCGCGAAGCAGGTGCAGCGCGGCCTGGACAACGCCTCGAAGCTGGCGCTGTCGCGCAACCCCCACGGCTCCGTCGCCGCGCTGCTCGACGACTGCGTCACCGCCGCAGCCGACGCCCTGATCACCGCCGCGGGCGGCCCGGCATGGGACGACCGGTCCTACGCGCGGCTGCGGAAGCTGTTCGCCGAGCGACTGGCCTCCACGACGTTGCAGGTGCTGCAGGCCGTGCGGGGTGTCCTCACCGTCTGGCACCGGGTGCAGGCGCAGCTCGCCGACCTCCGCGCGCCCGTCCTCGCCGCCGGGGTCGCCGACATGACCGCGCAGGTCGACGCCCTGGTCGGGCCCGGTTTCGCCACGGCGGCCGGAGCGTCCCGGCTCGTCGACGTCGCCCGTTACCTCGAGGCCGTGGAACGGCGGATCGAGAAGCTGCGGGCCGATCCCGCCCGCGACGCCGAGTGGACCGCACAGGTGCGGGTGGCGGCCGACGAGTACGAGGCCGAACTGGCGGCGCTCCCGCCGGGCGTCGAGCCGTCGCCGCAGCTGCGCGAGATCCGCTGGCTGATCGAGGAGCTGCGCGTGGGGCTCTACGCCCACCCGATGCGCACCCGGTACCCGGTGTCGATCAAGCGCATCCAGAAGGCGATCGACGACCTGCCCCGCTGACCCCGTTCAAAACGGATAATCAGAGAAATAGCGCGATTCCGGGAAATGGGTCCTACAATACTTCCACAACGGTACCGTCGGCAGCCGATTCCAGCGCCATCAATCGGGCGCGTACGTTTGTCTTTGATTGCAGGATCGAATGGTCGTGCAGCACGGCAGATTGGGTGGTTTCGTGGGGCGGCACAGCAAGATCAAGACACGTCGATGGGTCACGCCGGCTCGGACGGCGACGCTCGCCGGAGCACTCGGCGCCGGGGTGTTGGGGACGTTCCTCGGGCCACTGGCCGGACCGGCCGTGGCCAACGCGGCCACCCCGACCCACTCCCCGCCGGCGGTCAGCTCCACGGCTCCGGCCACTGGCACGGCACGGCTGGTGCCCGGCACGCCGTGCACCGCGATGGCGAAGGCGTGCGTCGATCTCGCCCACAACAAGGCCTGGCTCCTGAAGGCCGGACACGTCATGCGCGGCCCGGTGCAGATCAACAAGGGAGCGCAGGGGCACAACACCCCGAGTGGCACCTTCAACGTGCAATGGAAGGACCTGCACCACCGGAGCAAGGAGTTCAACAACGCGCCGATGGAGTACTCGGTTTTCTTCACCACCGACGGGGTCGCCTTCCATGAGGGCAACGTGCACAAGAAGTCGGAAGGCTGCGTTCACCTCTCGGCCACCAATGCTGCGGCCTGGTACAACTACCTGAAGGTCGGTGACCAGGTCCAGGTCCACTGACCGGAGCTCCGCCTGCGGGACCAGACTGACCCGCATGCGGATCGTCGACCTGTCCCAGCCCGTCCACGCGGGGATGCAGGTCTATCCCGGTGATCCCGAGGTCAGCACGGCGCCCGCCGCCACCCTCGAGCGGGACGGGGTGAACGTGCTGGCCCTGCACTCCGGGTCCCACACCGGCACGCACGTCGACGCGCCGTTCCATGTGCTCGCCGACGGCGCCCGGCTGGACGAGCTCGACCTCGGCCTGTTCCACGGCCCGGCGGTCACGGCCGACGTGCTCGACCGTGCTCCCGGCAGCGGCATCGCGTGGGCGGACCTCGCCCCGGTCGCCGACCGGCTCGGGCCCGGCGTCGTGCTGGTGCTGCACACCGGCTGGTCGGCGCACTTCGGCACCCCGGCCTACCTGCACCATCCCTGGCTGACGCCGGACGCGGCCGAGCGGGTGGTCGCCACGGGCGTGCGCGCACTGGCCGTGGACACCCTCAACCCGGATCCCACGTTCTCGACCGGCAGCACCACGGGTGGCCTGCGGGTGCACCGGGTGGTGCTCGGGGCGGGCGGGGTGATCGTGGAGAACCTGACGAACGTCGCCCAGCTGGCCTCGCTCGCCGACCCGGTGCTGAGCTTCTTCCCGCTCCCCCTCGCCGGGGCCGACGGTGCACCCGTGCGGGCGGTCGGGCTGGGAACGTGAGCATCTGCGGAGAGCCCGCCACGACACTAGGGTCGCGATCATGACCGAGGACGACCGGACCAGGCCGCTGCCGCCCGACGACAGCTACCTGCGCTCCCTCACGGTCGCGATGGCACAGGCCGTGCAGGACGCCGAGCCCATCGGATCCCACCACAAGGGCGCGGGGGACGACATCCGCTCGGCCGTCGTCGGCGCCGTCCGCAGTCGGGAGGACGATCTCGTCGCGCTGAGCCGCGACCTGCACGCGCACCCCGAGGAGGCGTTCACCGAGCACCGTTCGGTGCGTGCGGTGACGGCGCTGCTGGAGCGGCACGGGCATGCCGCCGAGATCGGCGTCGGGGGGCTGGAGACGTCCCTCGTCAGCACCGTCGGCACGGACGGCCCGCACGTCGCCGTCCTCGCCGAGTACGACGCGCTGCCCGGCGTCGGCCACGCCTGTGGCCACAACATCATCTGCGCCACGGCGGTCGGTGCGTACCTCGCCGCCGCGCAGGTGCGGGACCGCGTTGGCGGCCGCATCTCGTTGATCGGCACGCCGGCCGAGGAGGGCGGCGGCGGCAAGGAGACGCTGGCGCGGGCCGGTGTCTTCGACGACGTCGACGCCGTGATCATGCTGCACCCGTTCTCGCACGACATCGCCATGCACCCGTTCCTCGGGCGCCGCCGGCTGGAGATGGTCTTCCACGGCGTCGCCGCCCACGCCTCGGCTCAGCCGTTCATGGGCCGCAACGCGCTCGATGCGGCCGTGGCCGCCTACCAGGGCGTGGCCGCGCTGCGCCAGCACCTGCCCGGCAGCGACCGGGTGCACGGCGTCTTCACCGACGGGGGTGCCCGGCCCAACGTCGTCCCCGATCGGGCCGCGCTCCTGTTCTACCTGCGCTCCGCCGCCCCCGAGACCCTGCGGGACCTGGCCGAACGCGTCGACCACATCGCCCGCGGGGCGGCGGCGATGACCGGCTGCGGCGTCGAGCTGCACTGGGACGATCTTCCCCCGTACCTGCCGATCCGCTTCAACCACGCGCTCGCCGGCCGCTGGGCGGTGAACCAGGAACCGGTCGGGCGCAAGCCGCTGCCCACCGGTGTGGTGCCCGAGTTCCTCACCGGCTCCACCGACCTGGGCAACCTCAGCTACCGGATGCCGGCCATCCACCCCATGATCGCGGTGTCCGAGCCGACGGTCGCGCTGCACACCACGGAGTTCGCCGCGGCGTCCGGCGGGCCCTCCGGTGACCGGGCGGTGCGCGACGGCGCACTCGGCCTGGCCCTCACCGCCGTCGACTACCTGGCCGACCCGGAGCTTCGCGACGCCGTGCACGCGGAGTTCGCCGCGGCGGGCGGCCCGCTCGACGTCCCCGCGTACTTCGACTGACCCCTGCTCCACCGCACCGACCGACTGCGCCCCACCGACCGGCCCGTCCCCCGAGGACGACTGGAGGCAGCCGACCGTGACCGCAACCAGCACCCCCGCTCCCCCCGGCCGGCTCGACCGCCTTCTGGGCGGGATCGAACGGGTGGGCAACCGGCTACCCGAGCCGTTCATCCTGTTCGCGCTGCTCACACTCGTGGTGGCGGTGGTGTCCACGGTCATGGCGGCCTTCGGGGTGGCCGTCGCCGTACCGGGCCGGGACGGTGTCACGGCGATCCGCGGCGCCTTCAGCGGCGAGGGCGTGGAGTTCTTCTTCACCGGGCTGGCCGCCAACTTCATCGGCTTCCCGCCGCTGCAGACCGTGGTCACGATCATGCTGGGCGTCGGGCTGGCCGAGCGCACCGGCATGCTCTCCGCGCTGATCCGGCTGGCGTTCCGCAACGCCCCGCGCTCGCTGCTGCCCTACGCGCTCGGCTTCATCGGCGTCACGGGCAGCGTGATGTCCGACTCGGTGTTCATCATCATCCCGCCGCTGGCCGCGATCGTGTTCAAGGCCGCAGGGCGCCACCCCGTGGCCGGCCTCCTCGGTGGGTTCGCCGCGGCAGGCGCGGGCTACTCGACGTCTCTGCTCGTCACGAGCCTGGACGCGCTGTTCGCCGGGATCACCAACGGGGTGGCCGCCACGCTGCCCGACGCGGGCACAACCGTCACGCCGGTCTCGAACTACTTCTTCAACATCGTCTCCGCGATAGTGCTCGGCCTGCTGGCCGGACTGGTGATCGACAAGATCGTCGAGCCCGGCCTGGTCCGGACGGGCTTCCCCCGCGACGAGCGCCCCGGCGACGGGACCGGACCGGACGCGCCGCCGGTGGACGCCGAGGTGACCACCGCCGAGCGCCGGGGACTGCGGGCCGCGGGTGTCACCCTGGTCGTGCTGACCGCCGCCGTGCTGGTGCTGGCTCTTGCGCCCGGGTCACCGCTGCGCAACGAGACCGGGGGTTACCTGCCCACCTCACCGCTGCTCAGCTCGGTGGTCACGCTCGTGTTCCTCGCGTTCTTCGTGCCCGGGCTGGCCTACGGGATCGTGGCGGGCGCCATCCGCAGGGGCGCCGACGTGCCGCTGCTGATGGGCCAGGCGCTCAAGGACCTGTCCGGCTTCATCGTGCTGGCTTTCGTCCTCGGGCAGTTCATCGCGCTGTTCGCCTGGACCAACATCGGGGCGTGGCTGGCGGTGTCCGGCGCGAGCCTGCTGGAGGGGATCGGGCTCACCGGCTACCCGGCCATCCTCGGGTTCATCGTGCTGGCGTCGGTGCTCAACCTGTTCATCGTGTCCGGATCGAGCCTCTGGACGCTGATGGCGAGCGTGTTCGTGCCGCTGTTCCTCCTGCTCGGCTACGAGCCCGGCTTCACGCAGGCCGCGTTCCGGGTGGGCGACTCGGCCACGCAGGTGATGACGCCGTTGAACCCTTACATGATCGTGCTGCTGACCTTCGTGCGCCGCTACGAGCCCTCGGCCGGTCTCGGCACCGTGATCGCCAAGATGGTGCCGTTCGTGGTCCCGTTCTGGGTGTCGTGGGTGCTGATCCTCACGGCGTTCTACTTCCTCGACCTGCCACTCGGGCCTGGTATGGGCATCCGCGTGGCCGAGTGACCGGGCGCGGTCAACGCAGGGCGGAGCGCGGGGTGGGCTCCAGGGTCAGCAGCCGCACGCCCGGCGCGCGGCCGAGGGGATGGGACGCCAGCCGCTCGCGCGCCGCGAGCGCGGCGCCGGCGTGCGGGAAGGACGCGAACCAGACCACGGCCTGCTCGTCGCGCACCGGGAGCGCCGGATAGTTGTTGGGGTACGGCGCGGTGCGCGCCACCACCGGCGCCGCCCCGAGGATGTGTGCGGCCGTGGTGACCTCGGGTTCGGCGCCCGGGCCCGTGCGCACCACGGCGAGGACGCGGGACGGGCCGGGGCGGCCCTCCCCCACTGCAGCTCTCGGGCGGGCGGGGAACCCGGCGCCGACGGGTTCCAGCAGCAGCACGTCGTCGAACGTGATCATCGTGGCGTTCGCCGCCTCGCGGTGTGCCTTCCAGACCGGTCCGCCGTAGAAGCCGGTGAGCGCACGGTGCCGGGCGGCCATGTCGGCGAACGCGCGGACCCAGACGAACGCGTCCGGGTCGTCGACGTCGCGGAACGTGCCGACCACCTGCGCGCCCAGCGCCTCCTGCGGCTCCACGAACTCCCGCTCGAACAGTGCGACCAGCTCGTCGCGACGGCCCGGGTGGAGGGTGTAGCGGCGCAGCTCGAGAACGGTCACCCGGCGCACGATAGGCAGACCGCCCGACAGTTCCGGGCGTGCTCAGTGGCCGGGGCGCACCTGGATCTTGCGCCCCACGCCCGCCCGGAACTGCTCCAGCGCCTGCGGGTACTCGTCGAGGGTCATCCGGTGGCTGATCATCACGTCCGGGCGCAGCGCGCCCTCGGCGAACAGCTCGGCGGCCCGCTCGAAGCTGTGCAGCACCGCCATCGACCCGACGATCCGGATCTCCTGGTTGTAGATGCGGAACGGCGAGAAGCGCGCCATGGCGTCCTCGTTGGCCACGCCGAACTGCTGGAACGTGCCGCCCTTGCCGACGCGTGTGAGGCCGTCCTCGATCGCGGCGACCACGCCGGTGCAGTCGATCACGATGTCCCAGCCGCGCGGGCGGTCCAGCTCGTCGGCGCTGCCCACGACCGCGGAGCAGCCGAGCTCCTTGGCCGTCTCCAGCCGGGCCGGGTTGAGATCGACCATGCTGACGCTCGCGGCGCCTGCGCGCTTGGCGAGCTCCATCATCATCAGGCCCATCGTGCCGGCGCCGTAGATGAGGTAGTGGTCGGCGAGCTGCGGGGCGAGCACGTCGAAGCCCCGCACCGCACAGGAGAGCGGCTCGATCAGCGCGGCGTCGGCAGGGGAGACGCCCTCCGGCAGCCGCACGCAGTTGCCGACCGGTGCCACGGCGAACTCGGCGGCCCCGCCGGTGGTGGTCACCCCGATCGCGGCCCAGCGCTCGCAGAGGTTGCCACGGCCGCGGCGGCAGTAGTAGCACTCCCCGCAGTGCAGCGACGGGTCGACGGCCACCTGGTCACCGACGCGCAGCTCCGTGACGTCACTGCCCAGTGCGACGACCTCGCCCGCGAACTCGTGGCCCGGCACCACCGGCAGCGTGGGGGCGAACTCCCCGTCGGCGATGTGCAGGTCGGTGCCGCAGATCCCGCAGCCCGCGACGGCGACGACCACCTCCCGGGGCCCGGGCGTGGGGTCCGGCACCGTCTCCACGGTGACGGCATCGGCACTGATGACTGCGGCCTTCACTTGATCGCTCCCAACGAGAGACCCTGCACGAGCTTGTCCTGCGCCGCGAACCCGGCGATGAGCACCGGCAGCGACACGACCACCGACGCCGCGCACACCGTGGCCAGGAACAGGCCCTGACTGGTGACGAAGCTGGTGAGGAACACGGGTGCCGTCTGCGCCACGGTGGCGGTGAGCACGCGGGCGAACAGCAGCTCGTTCCAGCTGAAGATGAAGCAGATCAGCGACGTGGCCGCGATGCCGGGCAGGATCATCGGCCCGACGACCGTGCGCAGCGTCCGCATCAGCCCGCAGCCGTCGATCGCCGCCGCCTCGAGCACCTCGACCGGAACCTCCGCGAGGAACGAGCGCATCATCCACACGGCGATCGGCAGGTTCATCGACGTGTACAGGATGATCAGCAGCCAGATGTTGTCGAGCAGCCCGATCTGCTGCGCGATCAGGTACACCGGCAGCAGACCGGCCACCACCGGCAGCATCTTCGTGGACAGGAAGAAGAACAGGACGTCGGTCCACTTGCGCACCGGCCGGATCGACAGCGCGTACGCCGCCGGGATCGCGAGCACCAGCACGAGCGCGGTGGACAGGACGCTCGCCGTCAGCGAGTTGAGCAGCGACGGCCACGGGCTCGTGCCCGTCTGCGCGCCGAAGAAGTTGGCGTAGCCCTCCAGCGTGAGCGGCGCGAAGATCGACGGCGGGTTGGTGGCGGCGTCGGTCTCGCTGTGGAGCGAGGTGAGCAGCATCCACAGCACCGGGATGATGAAGAGGACGCCGACCACCCACGCGACCACGGTGAGCAGCGTGCCGGTCCGGTTGCGGTGGCGCACCGGCGCCGCGGGCGGTGCGGTGCGGGGTGCCTCCAGGGTCGCGGTCATCGGGCCCCCTCCTCACGGAACAGCGACGACACGGTGCGCAGCGCGAGCGTGGCGATGAGGATCGTCCCGATCACGACGACGACGCCCGCGGCGGACGCCCGGCCGTAGTCCTGCGCGTTGTAGAAGGTCTGGTAGATCGTGTAGGGCAGGTTGGCCGTGCCCAGACCACCCGAGGTGATCGTGAAGACGGCATCGAAGTTCTGCACGATGTAGATCGACCCGAGCAGGGCCCCGAGCTCCAGGTACTGCCGCAGGTGCGGCAGCGTCATGTGCCGGAAGATCTGCCAGCCGGAACAGCCGTCGATCTTGGCGGCCTCGATCACGTCGAGCGGTTTGCTCTGCAGGCCGGCCAGGATGATCAGCATCATGAACGGCGTCCACTGCCAGACCAGCGACACCACGATCGCCGTCAGCGGCATGGTGGATACCCAGTCCGGCTGGGGCGCGTTCTGCCCGAAGATCCATGTGAGCACCCCGTTGAAGAGGCCGTACTCCGGGTTGTAGAGCGCGTGCTTCCAGACCAGCGCGGCCGCGACCGGCACGATGAGGAACGGCGTGATCATCATCGTGCGGACGACGCCGCGACCCCGGAATGCCCGGTCCAGCAGCAGCGCGATGAGCAGGCCGAGGACGAGACTGACCAGCACCACGGAGACGGTCAGCTTGATGGTGGTGATGATCGAGTCACGCGTGTTCACGTCGGTGAGCACGCGCCGGAAGTTGTCGATCCCCGCGAACCCCCGCTCGTCGGGGTAGTACGCGTTCCAGTTCATGAACGAGATGATCAGCGTGACCACGAACGGCAGCTGCGTCACGATGATCAGGAAGATCAGTGCGGGCAGGAGCGGTGCCCGCCGGGCCCAGTTCCCCGCGCGGCGCAGCGCCTGTGTCTCCTCCGGCGAACGGCGCCACGCCGGGCCCGTCCGCGGTTCGAGTGCTGTGGTCATGATCCGCCCTCCGCCCGGGCCCGGTAGCGCTCCGCCACGTCGTCAGCGAGCTGCTGACCCCGGTCGAGCGCCTGGTCCACCGTCACCAGCCCGGCGATCGCCGAGCTCACGTCCTGCGACACCTGCGTCCCGAGGTCGGGGAACTCCGGGATGTCCACGAACTGGATGCCGATCGCCGGCCTCGGCTGGACCCCGGGGTTGCGTGGGTCGGCGCTCTCGATCGCCGCCTTCGTCGGACCGGCGAACGCCCCGGCCTGTGCCAGGTAGTCCTGGTTCTCGTACGTCGACGCCCGCTTGCCGGCCGGCACGTTCGACCAGCCGATCTCCTGACCGACGAGCTGCTCGTACTGCTTGCTCGACGCCCAGGAGATGAACTTCCACGCGTCGTCCTTCTTCTGGCTCGCCGCCTGGATGGCCCACGACCACGCGTACAGCCAGCCGGAGCTGGCGGTCTCCACGACGGGTGCGGGCGCGTAACCGATCTTGCCGCGCACCGGCGAGTCGGCCGCCTCGAGCGAGCCCGCCGCGGACGTGGCGTCGTACCACATCGCGACGTTGCCCTGGACGAGGTTGTTGAGGCACTCGGTGAACCCGGCCTGCGGGGCGCCCGCCTCGCCGTGCGCCCGCACGAGGTCGACGTAGAACTGCACGGCACGGCGGAACTCCGGCGCGTTCACCTGCGCCTGCCAGTCGGCCGTGAACCAGGTGCCGCCGAAGGTGTTGACGACGGTGGTGAGCGGCGCGAAGACCTGCCCCCAGCCCGGCTGCCCGCGCAGGCAGATGCCGGCCATCCCGGGCTCGGCACCGTCCACCTTGGCGGCGATGTCGGCCACCTGCTGCCAGGTGGGCTTGGCCGGCATCGTGATCCCGGCGGCCGCCAACACGTCCTTGCGGTACATGAGGAACGACGACTCACCGTAGAAGGGCTCGCCGTAGATCTTGCCGTCGTCGCCGCTGAGCGACGTGGTCATCGGCGCGAGGATGTCCTTCTGGTCGAACGCCGGGTCAGCGGCGATGTACTGGTCGAGCGGCGCGATCCACCGGCTGCGGGCGTAGATCGGGATCTCGAAGTTCGAGAGCGACGCGACGTCGTACTGGCCGGCCTGGCTCGAGAACTCCTGGCTGATCTTGTCGCGCACGTCGTTCTCGGGCAGCACCGTGAAGTTGACCGAGATCCCGGTGTCCTTCGTGAAGTGCTCGGCCGTGAGCCGCTGTAGGTCGATCATCTGCGGGTTGTTGACCATCAGCACATTGATGCTGTTCGCCCCGCCGCCGCCGACGCCGCCGCCCCACCCCGCGCAGGCCGTGCTCGCCAGCATCACCGCGAGAGCGAGCAGCGCAGCGCGCATGCCCGTTCGCTTCATCGCGTCCTCCCGGGACCCACGGGCGTGCTCAGATGAGCGGCGCCCTGATCACTGGTGAGCCTGTGGTAACGGTCACGTCCAGTCAATGGTTCGTGTAAGAATGGGCGACAGATCGCTCAAATGAGCGAGGTCGAGGAGGGCCGAGCCGTGGTCGCGGTCAGAGGCGGCAGTGCACACGGGCCGGCCCACCTCGTCCTCACCGCGTCCGTCGCCCGCCGGTACTACCTCGACGGCCGCTCGAAGGTCGAGATCGCCGAGGAGTTCGCCCTCAGCCGGTTCAAGGTCGCCCGGCTGCTCGACGACGCCCGCAGCAGCGGGCTGGTGCGCATCGAGATCGGCCACCCGGGTGTGATCGACGTCGAGCTCTCGGCCCGCCTGATGGAGACCCTCGGCCTGCAGCACTGCGTCGTCACCGACACCCCCGACGACCACCCCGCATCACTGCGTGAGCACCTGGGAGCGGCCGCCGCCGAACTGCTGACCGAGCTCGTCACCCCCGACGACGTGCTCGGCCTCTCGTGGGCCCGCTCGGTCAGCGCCATGGCCACGGCGCTGCAGCGGCTCGCCACCGTGCCGGTCATCCAGCTCACCGGCGCGCTGACCCGTCCCGGCGTGGACGACAGCTCGATCGAGGTGGTCCGGGACGTCGCCCGCGTCGCGGGTGGGCCCGCCTACTTCTTCTACGCGCCGATGGCCGTGCCGGACGCCGCAACCGCCCAGGCCCTGCGTCGCCAGCCGGAGGTCGCGCGGGCGTTCTCCCGCATCGGTTCGGTCACCCGCGCCGTCGCGGGCGTGGGTGCGTGGGCGCCCGAGCAGTCCACCCTCTACGACGCCACCAGCGAGGCGGAACGGCACGAGCTCGGCCGGCTCGGGGTGACCGCCGAGATCTCCGGCGTGCTCGTCGACGCCGACGGGACACCCGTGGCCTCCGACCTCACCGAGCGGATGATCGGCATCACGGCGGAACAGATGCGAGCCGTCCCCGAGGTGATCGCGATCGTGTACGGCACCGCGAAGGTCAAGGCGGTGCTCGCCGCCGTCCGGGGCGGGCTGGTCGACAGCCTGGTGACGCACTCGACGCTGGCGGAGGCCCTGATCCGCGAAGCCGGATCGTGACGGTGGCGGCATGACGGTGGAGGTGCCCCTGCCGGGTGGCACGGCCAACCGTGGCCGCGTCCACCGGGTCGGCGACACGGTGCGCAGGCCGTGGCGGCCGACGAGCACCGCCACCCACGCCCTGCTGCGCCATCTGGAGCACGTGGGGTTCGACGGGGCGCCTCGCGCGCTCGGCACCGACGGCGCGGGCCGCGAGGTGCTCAGCTACGTGCCCGGCCAGGCCGTCATCGCCCCGGCACCGGCGTGGGGACTCACCGATGCCGCACTGGCCAGCGTCGGGCGGCTGCTCCGGCGCTTCCACGACGCCACGGCCGGGTTCGACCCCTCGCCCTACCCGTGGTCGCACCCAGCCCCGGCCCCGTTCGACGGCGGCGGCATCGCGCACAACGACCCGAACCTGGACAACATCGTCTTCCGGGACGGCCGTGCGGTCGCCCTGATCGACTTCGACCTCGCAGGCCCCGGCAACGCGGTATGGGACGTGGCCGCGGCGGCCCGGCTGTGGGCACCCCTGCGGGCGCCCGCCGACATCTCCGACGTCCGGCACGGCCGGGAACTGCTGCGCCTGCGGATCTTCGTCGACGCCTACGGCCTGGACGAGACCGGCCGCGCCGAGTTCGTCACCGCGCTACGTGCGAGCCACGAGTGGATGCGCGAGATCGTGCGCGACGGCGCCGAGCGCGGGGTGCCGGGCTTCGTGCAGTACTGGACGCCGGAGGCCGCGGCCCGGGCCGCCCGGACGCGCGAGTGGATCGACCGGAATGCCGACGCGATCACCGAGGCGCTGCGCTGACGACCGCGCAGCGTCAGCCCTTGACCCGGCGGCCCGCCTGCCACACCCCGCGTACCTGTTCGGGGTCGGCGAGCACGGTGATGTCGTCGAGGGGGTCGTCGTCGAGGGTGAGCACATCCGCGTCGTAGCCGGCGACGAGCTGCCCGGACCGGGGCGCCTGCGGCCCGAGCGTGTCGGGGCCGTTCGCGGTGGCGGCTTCGATCGCCTGCAACGGACTGAGACCGGCCTCCACGAGGAGCGGCAGCTCCTCACCGTGGCGTCCCCAGTCGCCCGCTCCGATGTCGGTGCCCATGGCGATGGTGACACCGCACTCATGGGCGAGCGCGACCGCTGCGGCGTGCTGCTCGGCGACCGCCGCCAGCTTGCATGGCCGGCGACCGTAACGTCTCCGTCCGGTCCCCCTCCCGGAAGAGTGGTCGTGATCACCCGGGCACCGGAGCACCGTCATCACCGTCTTGACAGTGACGGCCTCACTCGCGAACACTTCCGTCACCTGACGAACGGTGATTCCGAGGAGGCTCGGCATGGGTACGGCAGTGGTCCCCGGTACCGACGAGTACCTGTACTTCCTCGCGCGGGCCTTCACGGGGATGCTCGACGCGCTGGGCGACCTGGACGAGGACACGATCAACGCGAGACCACCGGTGCGGGGCGCCAACAGCCCCTTCGCGATCGTGCACCACTGCGTCGAGGTGGCCGACTACTGGATCGGGCATGTGGTCGCGGGCCGCCCGACCAGCCGGAACCGGGCCGCGGAGTTCAGCGCGACGGGCGGCCTGGACGACCTGCGCCGCCAGGTCGCTGACGTTCAGCGCCGGCTGGCCGCCGACCTCGCGGGTGCCGACCTGGCGGGCAGCCCGAAGAACCCTCCGGCCGGCGACTACGAGGGCCCGGAACATGCGTTGACGAGCGCGGGTGTGCTCCTGCACGTGCTCGAGGAGCTGGCGCAGCACCACGGACAGGTGCAGCTGACCTGCGACCTTCTCGAGCGGGAGCGGGCGTGATGAGCACCGGCGAAGCGCTCCGGCTGAGCGACCCGCTGTTCGACGCGCTCCGCCTGAGCGAGCTGCGCCGACGCCCCGGGGTGAAGTGGCAACGGGTTGCCCCGGACGTGCTGCCGGCGTGGGTGGCGGACATGGATTTCGACGTGCCGCCGATGGTGGCCGACGCGATCGAACAGATCGTCCGGTACGGCGACCTCGGCTACCCGGAATGGCCGGGAGGCAGCCCGCTCCGCGCGGCCTTCGCCGACCGGATGCTGGAGCGCTACGGCTGGACCATCTCGGCGGCCGACGTCCGCGAGCACACCGACCTCCTCCAGGCCCTCCAGCTCGTGCTGCACCTCGGCACCGCTCCCGGGGACGCCGTGGCGGTACAGACGCCGAACTACCCGCCCTTCCTCGCCACCCTCGAGGCCATGGGACGCCGCCGGGTGAGCTCGCCGTGGACCAGAACCCCCACGGGCTGGGCGCCCGACATCGCCGGCCTCGCCGACGCCGTCGCCCGGGAGAACTGCCGGGCCCTGCTGCTGGTCAACCCGCACAACCCGACCGGTCGCGTCCTCACCCGCGACGAGCTCACCGAGATCGCGGGGATCGCCCGGCGGCACGACCTGCTGGTGATCAGCGACGAGATCCACGCCGAGCTGACCTACGCGCCGCACCGGCACATCCCGTTCGCCTCGCTCGACGACGACACCTCGGCCCGCACCGTGACGCTGACCTCCGCGAGCAAGGCGTTCAACCTGGCCGGGCTGCGGTGCTCGGTGGCGCACTTCGGCCCACAGCGCCTCCTCGCACTGCGGGACGCCCCACCGGTGGACCTCTACGGCACGGTCTCCACGGTCGGCGTGGCCGGCACCCTCGCCGCCTGGCAGTACGGGGCCGACTGGCAGGAGCGGCTGATGCGCGTCCTCGACCGGAACCGGCAGCAGGTCAGCGCGGCTCTCGCCTCCTGGGGGGCGGAGGTGACAGCAATGCCCGAGGCGACCTACCTCTACTGGTTCGAGGCCGATGTCCTCGGGCTGGGCGAGGACCCGGTGAAGGAGGTGCTCACCCGCACAGGGGTCCTGCTCGACGGCGGTGCGCCCTTCGGCGACGACGGTCGCCGGTACCTGCGGCTCAACTTCGCGACCAGCGGCCCGCTGCTGGAGGAGATCCTCGCCCGGCTGGGCTCACTCGCCCGCCGCTAGCCCGCCCCGTTCCCGGCGCTGCCTGCGCCGGTACTCGGCGGCCTTCATCCGGTTCCCGCACTCCGTCATGCCGCACCAGCGGCGGGGCTTGCCGCGGGAGTCGTCGACGAACAGCCGGGTGCACTCGGGCCGTCCGCACTCCCGCACCCTGGCCAGGTCCGCCGAGCCGACCAGCTCGATGGCGTCGCGGGCGACCGTGGACAGGACCGCGGTCAGGTCACCATGGCGTTCGAGCGCGCCGCCCGCCGTCAGCACCGACCGGACCGGCGGCGGGTCGGCGAGGGCCTGCAGCTCCGCGGCCTGCACCCGCCGCTCCGGCTCGGTCCTCGTGGCCGCGTAGACGAGCTCGCGCAACCGGCGCACCTCCGCGACGGCGGTGTCGTCGACCACCGGAGGATGCGTCAGCAGGCCCGCCTCCACCACCCACTCGGCGACGTCGCGACCAGCCGACAGCAGTTCCTCCTGCTTGTGGCGTCGCCACTTCAGGGTGCCGGCCAGGTCCAGCGACACCCGCCCGCTCACGAACACATGCACGTCACCATATTGACGGTGACGTCAGGCTCCCGCAAGGACGGCAACAGCGCAGGAGCCCGCATCCGAACGACCCGGGTCGAGATCAGGCTCCCGTACCCACCTTGCCCACCGCGCCGCGCAGGCCCACACAGCCGATGCAGCCCACGCAGCCTTCGCAGTCGACACAGCCGATGCAGCCCACGCAGCGGCGGCAGCCGACACATCCCAGACACGCGATGCAGGCGAGCAGTCCGACGCTCAGGATCGTCATCACGCTGCCGACGATCCCGGCACTCCCGGCCGTCGCCACGCTGCCGGCCACACCTGCGCTACCCGACGTGGCGACGCTGCCGGCGACCGCCACGCTGCCCGCCGTCGCCACACTCCCCGCAACCGCCACGCTGCCGCCCGTCGCGACGCTCCCCACCACCGCGTAGCTGCTGTCGGATCCGGCTTCCTCGACATCCTTCTTCACGTCGTTCCTCTCGTTCGCCGTCGGCCCACAGGATGTCGTAAGGAGTCACGCGGCGGCCATGTCCTCCGTGGTTCAGCCCGGGATGATCCGGCGCCTGCGCAGATCGTCGAACAGCCGCAGCAGCATCGCCTCCGTGTCCACGTAGGAGTGGAACCCGAACCGCCGCGACTTGGACGTGTCGGCGAACATGTCGTAGTCCCAGGAGAGGACGAAGTCGCCGAACGCCCAGGACGAGACATCGGCGTACGACGTGGCGGCCAGCCCGTGCCGGGCGACCATCGAGTCCCACACGGGCTCCTTGTCCGCCATCACGTCCGAGAGCGACATGGGCAGCGGCGGCGCGACCTCCAGCCCGAACGCCTCCGCGACCACCGGCCACATGCGACTCCAGCGGAACAGGTCGCCGTTGGCGATGTTGAAGGCCTCGTTCGCGCACCGGGGATCGGTGGCCGCCCACACCGTCGCCTCGGCGAGCAGCCCGGCGTCGGTCAGCTCGAGCAGCGCGTCGTAGGCGCCCGGCCTGCCGGGAAACCGGAGCGGGACGCCCAGCTCGGCGCTGATCGAGGCGTAGACGGCGAGCACGACACCGAGGTTCATCGGGTTGCCGAGCCCGAACCCGGCGACCACCGACGGGCGGATGGCCGACCACGTCCAGCCCGCCTCGGCCGCCCGCGCCTCGACGAGGTGCTGCTGGTCGACGTTGAACTCCGGCGGCATGTGGGGTGGGTCGCTCTCCCTCGCCGGCGTGGCGAACGGCCCGAGGTGGGCGCCGTACACCTTGTACCCCTGCATGAGGCTCACGTGCCGCAGGTCCGGAGCCGTGGACGCCACCGCGTCGAGCACGCTGCGCAGCATCGTGACGTTGGGCTCCACGAGCGCGGACCACGTCGGCCGGTCCTGGTAGGCCGCATAGAAGACGTGGGTCACCCCCCGGGTGTGCGCGCAGCGCCTCCCGCACCCCTGCCGGGTCGAACAGGTCGGCCGCGACGTGCCGGGCAGGCCCGTCGGGTGGCCCACCGCGGCGCGACAGGCCGACGACCTCCCACTCCGGGAGGTCGGCCAGGTGCGCGGCGAGCGTGCCGCCGATGACGCCGTTCGCGCCGACGACGAGCGCGGAGTTCTGCATCGCTGTTCCTTCCGAACGCCAGTACAAAGCGTGTGCAACATTTGCACACGCTTCCTACTGGCGACAACCCCGTATGATCGTCCGCAAGGACGGAGGTGATCGACGGCCGTGACCGACCACGTGGCGGATGTGCGCGCCCGGGGCTGGCGCACGCTGGCCGCGCTCCACGCACGCCTCGACGAGGCACTGGAGAGAGCGCTGCAGAGCGGGTTCGGGCTCTCGGTCGTCGAGTACACGGTGCTCGACACCCTCGCCCGGCAGGACGGCTGGCACATGCGCATGCAGCAGCTCGCGGGTGCCGCGATGCTGTCCCACAGCGCCACCACCCGGCTCGTCACCCGGCTGGAGACCCGTGGCCTGCTGAGCCGCTACCTGTGCGACGACGACCGGCGCGGGATCTACAGCACGCTCACCACCGACGGCAAGGAGCTGCTGGAGCAGGCGCATCCGGTGCACGACAGCGCCCTCGCCGACGCGCTCGACGCCGCGCGGGCCGACCCGGAGCTCGCCCCCCTGGTCGACGCCCTGCACGCCCTGCCACACCCCGGACGGCGTGCCAGTATCGGGCGATGACCGAGGATCGGGATCGTCACAGCACCCGCTACGCCCACCTCGGCGAGGCACTGGGCACCGACTTCTTCTTCGTCCGCGAGCAGTTCACCGACGAGCAGTGGGACCGCTTCATCGCCGTCCGGAAGTTCGTCGACGACGAGGTGCTGCCCGACATCGCGGAGTACTGGGAGAAGGCCGAGCTCCCCTGGCACCTGTTCCGCAGGCTGCCCGAGCTCGGCGTCGTCGGCGAGGACATCCAGGGCTACGGAGCGGCCGCGATGAGCCCGCTGGCGTGCGGGCTGGTGCACATGGAGCTGCACCGCGGCGACGGCTCGCTCGGCACGTTCCTCGCCGTGCACGCCGGGCTCGCCATGCAGTCGATCGCGATGTGCGGCTCGGATGAGCAGAAGCAGCGCTGGCTGCCTGCCATGTCCACGTTGGACAGGATCGGGGCCTTCGCGCTCACCGAACCGGAGCACGGCTCGGACTCCGTCGCCCTCGAGACCACCGCCCGCCGTGACGGCGACCACTGGGTGCTCGACGGCGCCAAGCGCTGGATCGGCAACGGCACGATCGCCGACCTCGTGGTGGTGTGGGCCCGCGACACCGACTCCGGTGACGTCCTCGGGTTCGTCGTCGAGACTCCGGCCGAGGGCTACCACGCCGAGGTGATCACCGGGAAGGTCTCGCTACGGTCGGTGTGGCAGTCCGACATCCGCCTCACCGGCGTCCGGGTGCCGGACGAGAACCGGCTGGTGAACGCCCGGTCGTTCAAGGACGCCGCCCGGGTGCTCGCCAGCACGCGAGGCACCTGCGCCTGGATGGCGCTCGGGCACGCCACCGCCGGCTACGAGGCGGCGCTGCGCTACGCGACCGAGCGACAGCAGTTCGGCAAGCCGCTGGCGTCGTTCCAGATCGTGCAGGAGCGGCTGGTGCGCATGCTCGCCGACCTCACCGGCATGCAGCTCTACTGCATGCAGCTGGCCAGGCTCGCCGATGCGGGACGGCTGTCGCCCACGGTGGCCGGGTTGGCGAAGATGCACAACACGCGCACCGCGCGCGCGATCCTCTCCGAGGCCCGTGACCTGCTCGGCGGCAACGGGATCCTGCTCGAGCACCACGTGGTGCGGCACTGGGCCGACATCGAGTCGATCCACACGTTCGAGGGCACCGAGACGATGCAGACCCTGATCGTCGGGCGCGACATCACCGGGATCGGCGCCTTCACGTGACGGGGCCGAACACCTTCTTCCAGGCCTGGTAGCCCCCGTCGAGGTCGGTGGCGTTGCGCAGCCCGATGTCCTGCAGCGACGCCGCGGCGAGGCTGGAGCTGTAGCCCTCCGAGCAGAAGACGATCCAGGTGACGTCGTGGTCGGTGGCCTGCGGGATCCGCGCGTCCGATGCCGGGTCGAGCCGCCATTCCAGGTGGTTGCGCTCGATCACCAGAGCACCGGGCAGCTCGCCCTCCTGCTCGCGCTGCCATCCCGGGCGGGTGTCCACGAGAATCGCGCCGCGCTCGACCATCGCCGCGGCCCGGCTCGGGTCCGGACGGTCCAGCCGGGCCCGGGCGGCCGCCAGCAGGTCGTGCACCGTCCGGTTCGTGCGCTCGGTCATCCGACTCCCTTCGAGGAACCCGACTCGACGAGCACGCTACGGGTGCGGCGCAGCCGACGGTCCGGCTCCACCGCGTAGTAGGACATCGCGCTCAGAGGCGGCGAGTAGGCGTGCACGCTCACGGCGGGCGTCGGCGCGGGGTTCCCGACGTCGTGCACGTGTCCGAGCGGAAACCCGACACTCCGACCGGCCCGCAGCTGCCGGGGCCGCAGCCCGTCTCCCGCCCAGCGTTGCTCGACGAGGCTGCCGGACACCACGGTGAGCGCACCGAGCGAGCCTGCGTGGTCGTGCAGCTCGGCCGTCTGCTCGGTGGCCCAGCTGATCAGCCACACGTCGACGTAGCTGTCGCTGCGCAGGAGCCGGTACCAGCGGCGGTCGGGGTCGATCGTGACGGGGTGCAGACCGGCGTGCACCTCGGAGGCCACCTCACGGGTCAGTGCGGTGAGATCGGCGAGGACGAGCGAGGTGGGGGCGTGCAGCAGCACGGACGTACTCCAGTGATGACGGTGGACGAGCGGGGCGAGAACCTCAGCTCGTGCAACAGCACTGGTCGAAATGGTCGGCACGCCGGCAGCCCCAGATCTCTCCGAGGACAGCTGCGGGCGCCATGGCGACATCGGATCACACCGGAGGCCTCGCATGCCACTTCGTCCCACGCCGCGAGAGCGGCGGCGCAATGGCCCGTGAAATGTCCGACATCCGGGTGTCCTCCCACCGTGGGTGGTGCGTCACACTTCCGTGGTGGCAACTCTGCTCGACGACGGGAGCTGGGAGGTCCAGGGCCGCAGGCTGACCCTCCCCGTGCGGATCACCGACGCCACGGCGGCGCTGGCGACCTACCTCGTCCGCACCTCCGCAGCGAGCGAGCTCGTCGCAGGCACCGGGCTCTCCCTCGTGTCGGTGGCCGGCCGGACGCCGCTGGTGCTGGCGTTCATCACCTACCGGGCCGGCGATCTCGGCAGCTACCACGAGGTGGCCGTCGCTCTGCTGGGCCGCCACCGCCGCCGCATCGGCCCGTACATCCACCAGATGGCAGTGACGCAGACGTTCACGCTGGAGGCCGGCCGGGCGCTGTGGGGGCTGCCGAAGTGGCTCGCCCGGGCGGAGCTGGACATCACCGGCCCTGCCGCCACCTGCCGGCTGAGCGACAGCTCCGGCACGCCCGTCCTCACCGCCGCCCTGCGCACCCTGCACCGGCGGATCCCCCTGACCGTGCCCGGCGCCCTCACCGCCCTCGCCCCACACGCGGACACCGTGCTGGCCAGCAGGCTGCGCGGCCGGATCGGCGGACTCCGCCTCGGCCTCCGCGGCGCCACCGTGGAGCTGACCCCCGGCCACCCGATGGCCGACGAGCTACGGGCCCTCGGC
>NZ_JAAXKY010000073.1 GCF_012911925.1 Pseudonocardia xinjiangensis
GAGGGGTCTGCTGCGCAGGAAGTCCTGCAGCACCCCGACCGGCGGGGTGAGTGGGCGGTCGCGCACCCGCACGAGACCGATCGTCCGTGTCGTGCGGGGCTCGGTGATCGGCAGCTCCACCACCCCGGGGGTGGCGGGGTGAGCAGCCATCGGTAACAGCGCCACGCCCAGGCCGGCGCCGACGAGCCCGCGCAGGGTCTCGACGTCCCCGCCCTCGAACGCCACCCGCGGCACGAACCCGGCCTCCCGGCACCACGCGTCCACGGTGCCGCGCATGCCGAAGCCCGGCAGGAAGCCGACGAACGGGTCCCGGGCGGCCTCGGCGAGTGCGACGCCGCCGGTGCGCGCCGCGAGGGGATGGTCGGCGGGGACCGCGAGCCGCAGCTCCTCCTCGCCGAGCGGCTCCGTCTCCAGCCCGGGCTCGTCCGGCAGGGGTGAGGTGAGGGCCAGGTCGGCGTCTCCCGCCCGGAGCCGATCGAGCAGCAACGCGTGGGGGCCCTGCACCAGGTCGAAGCGGATGCCGGGGTGGAACGCCCGGAAGTCGCGCAGGAGCCGGGGGACCGCCGCGGCGCCCAGCGTGGACAGGAACGCGAGGCCCACGCGGCCGCGCAGCTCGTCGGCGTCGCCCCGGATCTCCCGGACGGCCGCGGCGAGCTCGCCCAGCGCGCGCTCCGCGTGCCGCAGGAGGGTGCGGCCCTCCCGGGTGAGGCGCACCGTGCGACCGGTCCGGACGAACAGCCCGACGCCGAGATCGGCCTCCAGCCGGGCGATGCTGCGGCTGAGCGTCGACTGCGGGACGCCGATCTCCTCCGCCGCATGGGTCATGTGCTCGGCCCGCGCGACGGCGACGAACTGGCTCAGCCGGGGCGCGATGGCGAGGGCGCCGATCTCATCCATAACTGCATCATGGCCTAGCCGAAGATGCATTGGACGCATCGGTCTTCCCGTCCTACGGTCGATAGCGATGACAACGATCTCTGCTGACGCCGCTCCCGCCGCCACCACCGGCCACGAGCGGGGCACCCCCGGCTACCGCCGGCTCGGCGCGGCGATGTGGTGCGCGGGTCTCGCCACGTTCGTGCTGGTCTACTGCGTGCAAGGGCTGCTCCCGACGCTGGCCGACCAGTTCCACCTCTCGTCGTCGACGTCCAGCCTGGCGCTGTCGGCGACGACGGGGGCACTCGCCCTCGCCGTGGTGCCGCTCGCCACGCTGGCCGAGTCGTGGGGCCGCGTGCGGGTGATGACGATCGCACTGGCGACCACGGCCGTGCTGGGCGTGCTCGCCCCCCTGGCGCCGAACTTCCCCGCGCTCGTCGGGATCCGGGCGCTGCAGGGGGTGGCGATCGCCGCGCTCCCGGCGCTCGCGATGTCCCACATGACGCGCGAGGTGGCGCCGCGGTGGCTCGGCAGCGCCGTCGGGCTCCTGATCGCGGGGAACACCCTCGGTGGGCTCTCGGGGCGGCTGATCGCCGGAGCCGTGGCCGACGTCGCGGGCTGGCGGATCGCCCTCGGTGTGATCGGCGTGCTCTCGATCATCTGCACCGTGGTGTTCCGGTTGCTGCTGCCGCCCGCGCAAGCTCCGGCGCCCGCGCAGGTGCGGCTCGGCGAGCTGGGCCCGCTCGTGCGTGTGCACCTGCGCGACCCCGGTCTCGTGTGCCTGTTCGGTATCGGGTTCCTGCTGATGGGCGCCTTCGTGACCGTCTACAACTACCTGGGCTTCCGGCTGCTGGCCCCGCCGTTCGACCTGCCGCCCCAGCTCGTCGGCCTGATCTTCCTCGGCTACATCGCCGGCACCTGGGCCTCGACGACCGCCGGCCGGCTCGGTGACCGGATCGGGCGGCGCAAGGTGATGTGGGGTGCGGTGCTCGTCGGTGTGCTGGGTGCGTGGGTGACGGTGCCGGACCACCTGCTCGCCGTGCTGGCCGGCCTCCTGCTCGTCACGATCGGGTTCTTCGGCGCCCACTCCCTGGCGAGCAGCTGGGTCGGCAGGCGCGCGACGCTCCTGCCCGGGGGGTCGCCGGGCGTGGCGTCCTCGCTGTACCTCTGCACGTACTACCTGGGCAGCAGCATCGGCGGGGCCGTCGGGGGCATCGCCTACGACGAGGCCGGCTGGCTGGGTGTGGTCGTCTACGTGAGCGGGCTGCTGGTGGCGGCGCTGGGACTGGCCCTGTGGCTGCGCAGGGTCCCCGCCCCGCAGCACGCCGCCGCTACGGCGTGATCGAGTCCAGGAAGCCGAGCAGCACGCGGTTCACCTGATCCGCCGCCTCCTGCTGGACCCAGTGGCCTGCCCCGTCGACGATCACCGTGCCGCGGTGGTCGTCGAGCCATTCGTCCTGCTTGCCGGGCGAGGTCAGCACCAGCACCGGGTCGAGCTGGCCGCCGATGAAGAAGCTCGGCACCGTGACGTGCGCGCCGGCGAGCTGTGGGGTGAGCTCCCAGTTGCGGTCGACGTTGCGGTACCAGTTCAGGCCGCCGGTGAAGCCCGTGCGACGGAACTCCTCCACGTAGTGCTCCAGCTCGGCAGGCTCCAGCCAGCTCGGCAGCTCCCGCGGCTCCGGGAAGCGGTCGATGAAGCCGCGGCCGTCGTCGGCGCCGCGCAGGATCTCGCCGGCTCCCCGCTCGGTCCGGGTGCCGCCGAGCAGCCGTCGCATCGTCCGCGCGGGGTCGGCGTCCAGCTCCGCGTCGGCGACGCCGGGCTCCTGGAAGTAGAGGATGTAGAAGAACGAGTCGCCGGTCGCGGCCCGCCAGAGCTCCGTGGGCGGCCGCTGTGCCCGCGGTGTGAACGGCACGCTCATCCCGCAAACACCCGCGACGCGGTCGGGGTGCAGCAGGGCGGTCTGCCAGACGACCGACGAGCCCCAGTCGTGGCCCACGAACACGGCCTTCTCCTCGCCGAGCTCGTCGAGCAGGGCGATGAGATCACCCGTGAGATGCAGGATGTCGTACCGGTCGATGCCCTCCGGGGCCGACGTCCGGCCGTATCCCCGCTGGTCGGGGGCGATCGCCCGGTAGCCGGCCGCGGCGACCGCGCCGATCTGGTGCCGCCAGGAGTAGGCGAGCTCCGGGAACCCGTGGGCGAAGATCACCGGTGGCCCGCTCCCCTCCTCCACCACGTGCATCTCGATGCCGTTGACGTCGACGCTGCGCTGGGGCACGGGGCGGACTCCTTGCTGGGACATCCTGGTGACGGCCCTTGTCAGACCGTAATACTCCGCTGGAGCTACGCCGGTCCCGGCGCGATGGCACGCAGCCTGCCCTTCTGCACCTTGCCGGAGCCGGTGCGCGGCAGCGCGTCGACCAGCTCGAAATCGACGGGGACCTTGTACTTCGCCAGCCGCTCGGCCACGTGCTGGTGCAGTTGCCGGGCGCCTGCCGTGGCGCCGGGGCGCAGCACCACGAACGCCTTGCCGGCCTCGCCCCATTTCTCGTGTGGGACGCCGATGACCGCGCACTCGGCCACCGCGGGGTGCTCGAACAGCACGCCCTCCACCTCCGCGGGGTACACGTTCTCCCCGCCGGAGATGTACATGTCCTTCAGCCGGTCGACGATGTGCAGGTGCCCGTCCTGGTCGACGGTCGCGAGGTCCCCGGAGTGGAACCAGCCGTCGGTGAACGCCGCGGCCGTGGCTGCGGGGTCGCCCCAGTAGCCGGGGGTGACGTTGGGCCCCCGCACGAGCACCTCGCCCGGCTCGCCGACCTCGACGTCGGTGAGGTCGGGGCGGACCACCCGCACGTCGGCGAAGAAGACCGGCACGCCGACCGACCCGGCCTTGGCGACGCTCTCCCGCGCCTCCAGGAACGTGGCGCCCGGCGCGGTCTCGGTGAGCCCGTAGCCCTGGCAGAACACGAGCCCGCGGTCCTGGAAGGTCGTGATCAGGGCCGGTGGCACGGGCGCACCACCGGTCATGAGGTTGCGGAGCGACGACAGGTCGGCGGTGCACCACCGCGGCGACCGGGCGAGCTCGGCGAACATCGTGGTGACCCCGAACATCCACGTGATCCGGTGCCGCGCGATCAGGTCGTAGCAGGAGTCCACGTCCCAGCGCGGCATGATCACCGAGCAGGCGCCCTTCAGGAAGGTGGGCAGCAGCGTCTGGTTCAGGGCCGCGACGTGGAACAGAGGGGCGCTGACCAGCGTGACCTCGTCGGAGGCGACGTCGACACCGATCATGATGTTGACGCAGTTCCACACGACGTTCGCGTGGGTGAGGACGGCTCCCTTCGGGCGCCCGGTCGTGCCGGAGGTGTAGAGGATCAGCGCCGGCTCGTCCTGGTGCACGGGTTCGTCGATCGGGGTCGGGTCACCGGAGCGCACCCAGGGCTCGTAGTCGATCTCGCCGGACGCCGGGTCCCGGAGGGCGACGACCGCCCGCAGCGCACCCCGGTCCGCCGGTGCCGGGCAGTTCGGCGCGCGGACCAGCACCGAGGCTCCGGAGTGCTCGATCATGTACCCGATCTCGGGGGCGGCCAGCCGCCAGTTCAGCGGCACGAAGACGGCGCCGAGCAGGTGGGTGGCGAACAGCGTCTCGGCGAACGCCGGGTGGTTCGGGCCGAGGAAGGCGACCCGGTCACCGCGGCGCACACCGGCCGAACGCAGCTGCGCGGCCAGCCTCGTCGCCCGCTCGTGCACCTCGGCGAACGTGGTCGTCGCATCCTCGTGGACGAACGCGGTGCGCCCCGGCGACATCTGCGCCCGCCGCGCAGGCCACCCCCCGATGCCGTGGTTGCGCATGCTCAGCTGATCGTCGTCGTCGGGGCGGCGGCGGCCGGGGACGGCGGGTTCTCGGTGAGGCTGTTCCCGCTCGTCTCCGCGAGCAGCACCACGCACACCACGGTGAGCAGGCAGAACCCGGCGATGATCAGCGAGATCGTCGTCGTCGAGCCGCCGCCGGCGAGAACGGAGGCGAACAGCACCGGCGCGAGCCCGGCACCCAGCCCGGACAGCTGGTAGCCCAGCGACGCGCCGGTGTACCGGCTGCGGGTGCTGAACAGCTCCGTGCACAACGCGGCGAGCGGCCCGTACATCGCCGGCTGGATCACGGCCTGGCCGACCACCAGCGCGACCACGAGCACCACGACGTCACCGCTGTCGACCATCGGGAACAGCAGGAAGCTGAACACCGCCATCGCCACCGCGCCGGCAAGGACGACGGGCCGGCGTCCCAGTCGATCCGACAGCGCCGAGAAGCCGATGATGCCGATCACGGCGAGCACCGAGGACAAGGTGAGGCCGTTCAGCACGGTCTGGCGGCTGTAGCCGGCCTCCACCCCGTAGGCGATGAGGAACGTGGTCAGCGTGCCCTGCGCCACGAACGCGGCCAGCCCGATCCCCACGGCGAGCAGCAGGTTGCGGGGGTGGTTGCGCAGCACGTCGAACAGCGGGACGCGTGCGGTCTTCCCGGCTGCCGCGAAGACCGGCGTCTCCTCGACCTTGAGCCTGATGAACAGGCCGATCCCGAGGAGCAGGATGCTGAGCAGGAAGGGCACCCGCCACCCCCAGACGAGGAACGCCTCCTCGCCGGCGATCGCCGCGGACGCCGTGAGCGCGACGGTCGAGAGCACCATGCCGCAGGGCGCACCGGCGTTGGTGAAGCTCGCCCACAGCCCGCGCCGGGACGTGGCGTGCTCGGCCGACATCAGCACCGCGCCGCCCCATTCGCCGCCGACGGCCACGCCCTGCAGGATGCGCAGCGTGACGAGAATGATCGGCGCCCAGATGCCGATCTGCCCGTAGGTCGGGAGCGCCCCGATCAGGAAGCTCACGACGCCCATCAGCGTCATGGTGGTGACCAGCATCTTCTTCCGGCCGATGCGGTCACCGAAGTGGCCGAACAGGATCCCGCCGAGCGGCCGGGCGAGGTAACCCGCCGCGAACGTCCCGAAGCTCGCCACGGTTGCCGTCAACGGATCGAGCGTGGAGAAGAACACCTTCCCGAACACCACCGCGGAGGCGGTGGCGTAGAGCAGGAAGTCGTAGTACTCGATCACGCTGCCGACGAAGCTGGATGCGACCGCACGTCGGAGCTGGACGGTGGAGTGGGTGGTGGCTGCCGGGTTCGCCATGGTGGACATCCCTACGTTGGGCGCGGGCGAGGGGTTATGCGTAGTGCCGGAACAGCGCCTGTGCGACACAGGCCGGTTTCGTGGAGCCGTCGATCTCGATCGTGAAGGTCAGGGCCATCTGCACGCCGTTCCCGCCGACCTCGTCGACGGAGTCGACCGTGCCGTGCAGCCGGATCCGGCTGCCGACGGGGACGGGGCTGGGAAAGCGCACCTTCTCCAGCCCGTAGTTGACGCTCATCGACGTCCCGCGGATCTCCAGCAGTTCGCCGAAGAGCGGGATGATCAAGGAGAGCGTCAGGTAGCCGTGCGCGATCGTCGTGCCGAAGGGACCGGTGCGGGCCCGCTCCGCGTCGACGTGGATCCACTGGTGGTCATCGGTCGCATCGGCGAAGGTGTCGACGCGGTCCTGGGTGATCTCGTGCCATGCCGTGACGCCGAGATCGGCGCCGGCGAGCGCCGTGAGCTCCTCGATGCCGGTGGCGACGGTGGTCGCAGCGTTGGTCATGACCGCCGCTCCGCGAGGCCGAGCAGCGCGGCGGCGTTGTCCTTGAGGATCTTCGGCCGGACCTCGGGCTTGATCTCCAGCTTCGCGAAGTCCGCCAGCCAGCGGTCCGGCGTGATGACCGGGTAGTCCGAGCCGAACAGCACCTTGTCCTTGAGCAGCGAGTTCGCGTACCGGACGAGCTGCGGCGGGAAGTACTTCGGCGACCACCCGGACAGGTCGATGTAGACGGACGGCTTGTGGGTGGCCACGGCCAGCGCCTCGTCCTGCCACGGGAACGACGGATGGGCGAGGATGATCCGCAGGTCGGGGAAGTCGACGGCCACGTCGTCGACGAGCATGGGGTTCGAGTACTTCAGGTGGATCCCGCCCCCGCCGGGCACGCCGGCGCCGATCCCGGTCTGGCCGGTGTGGAACAGCGCGGGGACGCCCAGCTCCTCGATCGCCTCGTAGAGCGGGTAGGCCATGGGGTCGTTCGGGGAGAAGCCCTGCATGCTCGGGTGGAACTTGAACCCGCGCACGCCGTGGTCCTCGACGAGCCGCCGCGCCTCGCGCACGCCCGCCCGGCCCTTCCACGGGTCGACGCTGGCGAACGGGATCAGCACGTCGGCGTGCTCGGCGCAGGACTGCGCGACCTCCTCGTTGGCGATCCGGGGGTGTCCCGTGGCGTGCTCTGCGTCGACCGTGAACACCACCGCCGCCATGCGGCGTTCGCGGTAGTACGCGGCCATCTCCGGGATCGTCGGCCGGCGGTGGTCGTGAGCGCCGAAGTAGTCGGCCGAGGCATCGAACAGCTCGGGGCTCAACGACACGTGACCGGTGGCGGACACCTCGGCGTGGGTGTGGACGTCGATCGCGACGAGCGCGTCGACGTCGATCGTGGCGGCGGGTGCGCTCACGGCTGCCCCGCCCGAGCGGCGGGCATCGGAATGCCGTAGGTCTCCGGGGTGCGGCCGAGGCCGCCCGGCCACGCGGCCGCGATGGCGTCGGCGCTCCAGCCGCCCTCGGCGTAGGCCGTCGCGCGCTCGTGCGGGTGGGCCCACAGGGTGAGCTTGTCACCGCCGATGCCGATGGCCTGCCCGGTGACGTCCGCCGCCGCGTCCGAGGCCAGGAAGACCACCAGGCCGGCGACGTCCTGGGCTGTACCGAACCCCTCGTCGTGGCGCAGCCACGATGGCAGCGGCTCGTCCCGCTGCTCCAGCGCCTCGACGTACGGGGCGAACGCCGGGATCGTGCGGGTCATGTCGGTGGCCGCCACCGGGACGATCGCGTTCGCCGTGATCCCGGCCTTCGCCAGCTCCAACGCCCAGGTCCGCGCCATCGCGGCGATCCCTGCCTTGGCGGCCGCGTAGTTCGTCTGACCGAAGTTGCCGCGCTGTCCGGCAGGGGACGCGGCGAGGATCAGCCGGCCGCCGGTGCCCTGCGCGCGCATCTGCACGACGGCCGCGCGGGCGCACGTGAACGTCCCCCGCAGGTGTACCTCGACCACGGCGTCGAAGTCTTCGTCGGTCATCTTCCACAGAACCCTGTCCCGCAGGATCCCGGCGTTGGTGACCATCACGTCGAGGTGTCCGAAGGCCGACACCGCGCGGTCCACGAGCCGGTCGGCGGCGTCGGCCGAGCCCACCGCGACGAGCTCGGCGACGGCCGATCCGCCGCGCTCACCGATCCGCCGTACGGCGCGCTCGGCCGCGTCGGCGTCGACGTCGTTGACCACGACCGCGGCGCCCGCAGCGGCCAGCGCCTCGGCGTAGGCCAGCCCGAGGCCGCGACCGCTGCCGGTCACCACCGCCACCCGCCCTGTCAGGTCCATCGCCACATCCCTTGCTCGAATGCGGCGAAACGTTAGGCGCAACTGTGACGACCGTCAACGTTGTGCCCAGTATTGCCCGGGGCTACCCTCGCCGGGTGCCGATCCGAGACGACGAACCGGGCGTGGCGAGCGCCCGCCCGCAGTCGCTCATGCTCACCTTCCTCGGCATCTACGTGCGCGGACGCGACACCGCGGTCTACTCGGGCAGCGTCATCGAGGTCTTCGAGCGGATCGGTATCTCCGAGGAGGCCGTGCGCTCGACGCTGACACGAATGGCCACGCGCGACCTCCTCGCCCGGCACCGGCGTGGCCGGAAGGTGTACCTCGCGCTCACCCCGCGCGCCGTGGCCGTCCTCGAGGACGGGTACCGGCGGATCTGGGAGACCGGTGCGGTCAACCGCGACTGGAACGGCAGCTGGACGCTCGTCGGCTTCTCGCTGCCGGACTCACGCCGCAGCGAACGCCACGACCTGCGATCCCAGCTGGTATGGGCGGGATTCGGACCGCTCCAGAACGGCCTGTGGATCGCGGCGGGCGAGGTCGACGTCGTGCGGATCGTCGAGGATCTCGGGCTCGCGGATGCCGTCACGGTGCTCACCGCACAGGCCACGAAACCGACCGAGTCGGCCGATCTCGTGGGCAAGGCGTTCGACCTGCCGACGATCGCCGCGCGCTACCAGGCGTTCCTGAGCCGCTGGGATGTCACCGCTCCGGCCGTCGAGGCCCGTGACGACCTGGCCCGGCAGCTCCTGCTGCACACCGACTGGCTCCAGCTCGTCCGCCAGGACCCCCACCTGCCCGCCGAGCATCTCCCGGCCGGTTGGCCTGCCGTCCGCGCGGAGAAGGTGTTCCGCACGCTGGCTGCCCGGTACGACCCGGCGGCGGCCGGGATCGCGGCCGGGCTGCTCGACGAGATCGCGCTCCCGCCCGCCGCAGCAGGGTCGTGATCGCGACCTACATGTTGCGCCGGTACTGGCCGCCCACCTCGAAGAACGCGTCCGTCAGCTGGCCCAGCGAGCAGACGCGGGCGGCCTTCATCAGCTCGTCGAAGACGTTGCCGCCACCCGTCGCCACGTCCTGCAGCCGCCGGACCGCGGCCTGTGCCTCGCCGGTGTGCCGGGTGCGGAAGTCGGCGAGCCGGTCGAGCTGGCTCTTCTTCTCCGCCTCGGTGGCGCGGGCGAGCTCGATCTCGTGCGGCGCCTCCGACCCCTCTCGCACGAACGTGTTGACGCCGACGATCGGCAACGTGCCGTCGTGCTTGCGGTGCTCGTAGAGCATCGACTCGTCCTGGATCCGCCCGCGCTGGTACCCGGTCTCCATCGCGCCGAGCACCCCGCCGCGCTCGGAGATCCGGTCGAACTCGGCCAGCACGGCCTCCTCGACGAGATCGGTGAGCTCGTCGATGACGAACGAACCCTGCAGGGGGTTCTCGTTCATCGACAGGCCCCATTCGCGGTTGATGATCAGCTGGATCGCCATCGCGCGCCGTACCGACGACTCGGTCGGCGTGGTCACCGCCTCGTCGAACGCGTTGGTGTGCAGCGAGTTCGCGTTGTCGTAGAGCGCGCACAGTGCCTGCAGGGTGGTGCGGATGTCGTTGAAGTCCATCTCCTGCGCGTGCAGCGACCGCCCCGAGGTCTGCACGTGGTACTTGAGCTTCTGTGACCGCTCGTTCGCGCCGTACCGCTCGCGCATGGCGACGGCCCAGATCCGCCGCGCCACCCGTCCGATCACCGAGTACTCCGCGTCCATCCCGTTGGAGAAGAAGAACGAGAGGTTCGGGGCGAAGTCGTCGACATCCATCCCGCGGGCGAGGTAGCTCTCGACGAAGGTGAACCCGTTGGCGAGGGTGAACGCGAGCTGGCTGATGGGGTTGGCCCCGGCCTCGGCGATGTGGTAGCCGGAGATGGAGACCGAGTAGAAGTTCCGCACCTTGTGCTGGATGAACCACTCCTGGATGTCGGCCATCATCCGCAAGGAGAACTCGGTGGAGAAGATGCAGGTGTTCTGGCCCTGGTCCTCCTTGAGGATGTCGGCCTGCACCGTGCCGCGGACGTTCTGCAGGGCGAACGCCGTGAGTCCCTCGTGTTCCTGTGCCGACGGCTCCCGCCCGTGCTCGGCGCGGAACTTCTCGACCTGCTGGTCGATCGCGGTGTTGAGGTAGAAGGCGAGGATCGTCGGGGCCGGGCCGTTGATCGTCATCGACACCGAGGTCGTCGGCGAGGTGAGGTCGAACCCGTCGTAGAGCGCCTTCATGTCCTCGAGCGTCGCGATCGAGACGCCGGAGGTGCCGACCTTGCCGTAGACGTCAGGGCGCGTGTCGGGCTCGCGCCCGTAGAGCGTGACGGAGTCGAACGCCGTGGAGAGCCGTTTGGCCTCCGAGTCGGCCGACAGCAGCTTGAAGCGCCGGTTGGTGCGGAAGGCGTCGCCCTCGCCCGCGAACATCCGCGCCGGGTCCTCGCCCTCGCGCTTGAACGCGAACACCCCCGCGGTGAACGGGAACTTCCCGGGCAGGTTCTCCTTGCGCAGGAACCGCAGCAGCTCCGCGTCCTCGGTGTAGCGCGGCAGTGCCACCCGCCGCACCCGGTTGCCCGAGAGGGTCTCGCGGGTGAGCCGGGTGCGCAGCTCCTTGTCGCGGACCTGCACCACCATCTCGTCGCCCGAGTAGGCCTCGACGACCTCCGGCCACGTGTCGAGCAGCTGGGCGGCCTCCGCGGGAAGGGCCTGCTCCGCCTGCTCCAGCACGCCGGCCAGGCCACCCTCGTCGGCGCCTGCCGCCTGCAGCGCCGCGCGCGCGGTGCGGAGGTGCTGGCGCTGCCGGGCGGCGTCGACGGCCGCGGCGGTCCTCGCGTGGTAGTCGCGGACGGTGGCGGTGATGTCGGAGAGGTACCGCGTGCGCTGGGACGGGATGATCGCGGCGTGCTCCGAGGAGGTCTTCCGGTCGGTGCGCGGGAGCCTGCCCTCGCCGGTGACCAGCCCGTTCTCGCCGAGCAGCGGGACGATGTGCTGGTAGAGGGCGGTGACGCCGTCGTCGTTGAAGGTGGCGGCGCTCGTGCCGAAGACGGGCATGTCCTCCCACGACGCGCCGAACGCCTCGCGGTTGCGCACGAGCTGGCGGCCCACGTCGCGGCGGGCGTCCTCGGCGCCGCGCCGCTCGAACTTGTTGATCGCGACGACGTCGGCGAAGTCGAGCATGTCGATCTTCTCGAGCTGGGACGCGGCGCCGAACTCGGGCGTCATCACGTACAGCGAGCGGTCGGCGAACGGCACGATGCCGGCGTCGCCCTGCCCGATGCCCGGCGTCTCGACGATCACCAGGTCGAACGCGGCGGCCTTGAGCACGGCGAGCACGTCACCGAGCCGCTCCGGGAGCGGGGCGTCGGCGCCCCGGGTGGCCATCGAGCGGAAGAAGACCTGGTCGCCGCTGAGGGAGTTCATCCGGATCCGGTCACCGAGGAGCGCGCCTCCGCCCCGGCGGCGGGTCGGGTCGACGGCGAGCACGGCGATGCGGAGCTTGTCCTCCTGGTCGAGCCGGAACCGGCGCACCAGCTCGTCGGTGAGGCTCGACTTGCCCGACCCTCCGGTGCCGGTGACCCCCAGCACGGGAACCGGGCGGCGGGGCTCGAGGTCGAGGCCCGCCGGCAGCCGGCCGGCCTCGGCGAGGGTGAGCGTGCGGGCGAGCGTGGTGTGCTCGCCGGCGAACAGGCCGTCGAACGACGGCGGTGGCTGCTCGGCGAGATCGACGTCACATTCGCGGATCATCAGGTTGATCATCCCGGGCAGGCCGAGCCGCTGGCCGTCCTCGGGGGAGAAGATGCGGGAGACGCCACGCGAGTGCAGCAGCTCGATCTCGGCGGGCACGATCACGCCGCCGCCCCCGCCGTAGACCTTCACGTGCCCGGCGCCGCGCTCGCGCAGCAGCTCGACGAGGTAGGTGAAGTACTCGACGTGCCCGCCCTGGTAAGAGCTGACGGCCACGCCCTGTGCGTCCTCCTGGATCGCCGCGGCGACCACCTCGTCGACGGAGCGGTTGTGCCCCAGGTGGATCACCTCGGCGCCCTGGCGCTGCAGGATCCGCCGCATGATGTTGATGGCGGCGTCGTGGCCGTCGAAGAGGCTGGCAGCGGTGACGAACCGGACCGGGTGGGTGGGCACGTGCAGCTCGGCCACGACACTCCTCCTCAGGCAGGACAGATACTAGGGAATCCTACTATCGGAAGTACGAGTGTTGGACCGGCCGGACGGGGGTCACCCGTCGCGACGGTCCGCAGAGGACGGGCTTGCGGTCGGAAAGGCGGCGATGCCGGCACGAGCGCGCGTGCCGGCGATCACGTCATGGGTCGTGGTCAGGCCACCCGGCGGGTCGGCGAGATCTCGATGGTGGGCATCTCGATCTCGATGGTGGGCGGGTCCTGAGCGGGCGGCTCCACCGTTGGGGCGCTGACGACGGGCCGCCGTAGCCGCTTGCTCACCAGGGGGGTCACCGCGCCGAGGGCCACCAGGGCCACGCCGGCCGCCGCGATCGAGGTGGCCGCGGCCTCCGGAGCGACCATGACCAGCACAAATGCCGTTGCCGGCCACCACATCAATGCCCGCAGCGGGGCGGGGACTGTCCATTCCCGTGCGTCGCGCGCCATGGCAATTTCCTACCCGATCCGGGTATCACCCATGCGGGCGCCCCCCGATGCGTACGCGCCGTCACAGGTGGGGGCCGTGGAGGGACTACCGTCACGGACGTGGAGCACGCCGACGCGCTGATCGAGCAGAACCGCTTACTCGGTGAGCTCATCGCCGAAGCCGACCCGACCCTCGAGGTGCCGAGCTGCCCCGGTTGGAACGTGCACCAGCTCCTCACCCATGTGGGGCGCCTGGACCGGTGGGCCGCCATGATCGTGCGCGAGCGGGCCGATGCCCGCGTCGAGGTGCGTTCGGTCCCCGACGGGAAGCCGCCCGCCGAGCTGCCCGCCGCTGTCGACTGGCTCACGGACAGTGCCCGCCTGATCCTCGACGCCGTCGCGGCCACCGGAGCGGACGCCCCTGTGTGGACGTTCCTTGGGCCGCGACCCGCAGCCTGGTGGGTCCGGCGGCGGCTGCACGAGTCGGTCGTCCACCGGGCCGACGTGGCCATCGCCCTGGGCGTCCCGTACGCCGTGGAGCCCGAGGTGGCGGCGGACGGCGTCTCCGAGTGGCTGGACCTGCTGGCCGCGCGCCCGGCGTCCGACGAGGCACCTCCGCTCGCTCCGGGGGCCACGCTGCACCTGCACGCCACCGACGAGGGGCTCGGCGCGGCGGGGGAGTGGATGGTGCGCGGCGGCGAGACCGGGCTCGCCTGGGAGCACGGTCACGGGAAGGGCACCGCGGCCGTCCGTGGGACTGCCGCCGACCTCCTGCTGGCGCTCATGCGCCGCATCGACGCGGACGCCCCGGGCCTGCAGGTGATCGGGGACGGGCCCACCTGGACGGCCTGGCGGGACCGCACCGCCTTCTGACCCGCGTCACCGCTGGTCGAGCTGCGTGATGTGCGAGAGCACGGCAGCGGGGCCGTCCTCGGCGCGGATCGTGCGAGCGATTTCGGTGGCGCGGTCGCGGTAGGCCGGCCGGTCAAGGCAGGAGCGCAGCGCGTCGGTCAAGATGTCGGCGGTCAGCTCGTGCAGTGGCACCGGGCGCGGCGCCACGCCGAGGCGGTGCAGCCGGTCCGCCCAGAAGGGCTGGTCGACCAGGACCGGCACCGGGACCGCCGGCACTCCCGCGCGCAGCCCGGCCCCGGTGGTGCCGGCTCCGGCGTGGTGGACCACGGCAGCGGTCCGGGGGAACAGCCAGTCGTGTGGCAGGTCCCCGACGACCAGGATGTCGTTACCGGCGGGTCCGAGCTCGGCCCACCCGGACTGGACGACGGCGCGCACGCCGGCACGTTCGACGGCGGCCGCGACGACGTCGTGGAGTCGCTCGTGGGCCGGGGTCATGCTGCCGAACCCGACGAACACCGGAGGGGGACCGGCCGCCAGGAAGTCGACCAGCTGATCCGGGGGCCGCCATGCCGGCGGTCCGGCCGGCCACCAGTATCCGGTCACGTGCACCGTTGCGGGCCAGTCGGCGGGCGGGGGGACCACTGCCGGGCTGAAGCCGTGGAAGATCGGCCAGTCGTCCGGCGGGCCGGACACCTCCGTGGTGGTGGCGGGAAGACCGAGCCGGGTGCGCAGCCGCTGCAGGGCGTCGGCGTAGAGGGAGCCGGTCCGGGTGAGCACCTCGCGACCCGCGGCGAGGTTGTCGGCGGGTGAGAGCTGCCCGGTGCTGGGCCAGCCGGGTGGCAGGAACTCCCGGGTGGGGACCCCGGGCGCGAGATAGACCCCGGCGCTCGGGATGCCGAAGCCGTCCGCGACGACCCGGGCCAGCGGAGCCGGCCCGAACGCGGTGAGCAGGACGTCGGTGCCGGCGGCCGCGGCGGCCGTCACCCCCTCGCTCAGCTCGTCGAGGAACGCGGCGAAGACCGATCGCGCGGCCTCCGGGGAGGGGGCGGCGGTGCGGGCGCGGACGAGCTCGACCGGATCGCCGGGAAGGGCCCGATACTCCAGCCCGCACTCGCGCACGAGACCGGCGAACCGGCCATGGGCGGCCAGCGCCACCTGGTGGCCGGCCTGCTGCAGCCGCCGGCCCAGGCCCGTGAACGGGGCGACATCACCCCGCGAGCCCGCCGTGATGATCAGAATCCGCATCGAGCCTCTCCGGTCGCGCACCGGGCCTGACGATCCGCGGCAGCGGAGTACTAGCTCAGGTCGTCCGGGAGCAGGTCCATCAGCAGCCCGTCGTGCCACTGACCGTCGCTGGAGCGCTCGTAGCTGCGCAGCACCCCCACCCGCCGGAAGCCGGCGCGCTCGCAGCTGCGGATGGCCCGCTCGTTGTGCGCAGCCGGGTCGATCACGACGCGGTGGTGCTCCCTGTGCCGGAACAGGAAGCGGGCCATGGCCCGCATCGCGTCGCAGCCCAGGCCCTGGCTCTGGTGGTCGGGGTGCAGGGCGAGGTCGATGGCGGCATGGCGGTGGTCGGGGTCGAGCTCCTCGCGGTAGATGATCAGCCCGACCACCTCGCGCGCCAGTTCGATGGCGTAGCAGTGCGGGCCGAGCAGCTCGCGGCGCACCCGTTCCAGGTCGTAGCCGCCCCACCATCTCGCGATCTCCGGATGTCCGAGGATCTCCAGGAAGGCCGGGACGTGTGCCGCGGTGGTGGGCCGGAGCACGACGGTCTGGCCGGCGATGGCGTTGATCCGCTGCGCCGCTGCTTCGCTTGTCAGCCCGGTCATGAGGTGAGCTCCACCCGCGCCTTCTCCGCCAGCGTGGCCGCGGTGCGCGGCTGCTCGAAGACCACCGCGGCACTCGCGCCGTCGATGTCGAGGGTGGCGATCATGTTGCCGAACAGCGGCCCTGTCAACCGGTTCCACGACAGGGGCATGGGCGGCGCGCCGGCGCGGGCCGCCCAGCGGCTCGCGAGGCGGCCCACGGTGCGCGACCAGCCGAGCCGGAACCCCGGCTTGATCATCCAGCTCATCGTGTTGTGCACGGGGGAGCACGTGAGCTGGTGCACCCGGGCGCTCGGACCGGACGGGAGGTCGGCGCGAGCGGCGTAGCTGTGGTGGACGTCCCCGGACAGGACGCTGACGGTGGTGGGACCGCTTGCCGCCGCCTTGTCGATCATCGCCGTGAGCCGGTCGAACGAAGCGCGGAAGGCCGCCCAGTGCTCCAGGTCGGCGGCCTGGCGGATCCGCTCGGCCAGCCGGCCCCGCCAGCCCGGTCGGCCCGAGGCGATCTCGTTGACCGTCTCGAGCTCACCGATGGCGTGCGGCAGGAGCCAGGGGATCGACGTGCCGATGACGAGGTGCTCCACCGGTCCGGGGGTACCGACCTGCTCCTCGATCCAGTCGAACTCGGTGTCGCCGAGCATGAGGTGCTCGCCGCCCTCGAGGATGCGCCCGTTGCGAGAGTCGATCATGATGAAGCGGCTGTGGCCGAGGTCCCAGCGGAAGCTGAACCGCACCCCCTTCGCGCCGTCGGTCTCGGCGTCGGCGCGGTCGGCGAGCTCGACGAGCAGCGGCCACGTGTCGCCGTCGTGCTCGAGGATCTTGCGGTAGTCGGGGTTGGATGCGAGCTCGTCGGGACGGAGGTTGCCGATGTGCTGGTACACCCAGTACGAGGCGATCCCGGCTCGGATGCGGTCGCGCCACCAGGGTGTACTGCGCATCTCGCCGCGCCAGGACGCCGAGGTGTTCCAGTCGTCGCGCACGTCGTGGTCGTCGAAGATCATGGCGGTGGGCACGGTGGACATCAGCCACCGGATCTCCGGGTCGGTCCACGAGTCGCGATAGAGCTCGACGTACTCGTCGTAGCCGACGATCTCCTCGTCCGGCCAGTCCGGGTGGCGGTCGCGCCGCCCGGCGATGCGGCGCCGGTTCCGGGGGGTCAGCTCGTCGGCGTACACCTGGTCCCCGAGCAGGAGCAGCACGTCGGCGTACTCCTCCGGTGCGCGCTTCGCCATTCGCGCCGAGTAGGCGTCGAGCGCGTCGATGCCCAGGCTCGCGGCGATCGTGGGGTCGGCCACCTTGGGGTAACGGCAGGACCCGAAGACGATGCGGTTGCTGCGGTCGGACTCCGGGCCGCGGGTGCGGATCACGCTCGGCGGGAACGGGCTCGCGGACGGCGGCCACACCGCCTCGCCGTCGATCTCCACCTCGTAGGGGGTGCGGCTGTCCGGGGCGAGACCGGTGACGGGAACGAGCGCGTAGTGGTGCCCGGACACCTCGAAGGTGCGCGCTTCGCAACCGAGCACCGAGACGGTGGCTGCGTGTTCCGTCTGCACCCAGACCGACGCGGTGGTCTCGCCGACGTGGCGCAGGACGGGACCCAGTACGAGTGACACGCGACTCACCCTAGTGACGCGCGTCAGACATGCTCCAGGGCGAGCAGCGCGGCGCCGATCTTGCCGGCGTCCCCGCCGAACGTCGCCGGGACGACGGGGGCGATGCCGCGTGCGGTGGGCGCGTACGCGAACTCCCGCGCGGCGGCCCGCGCAGGCGCCAGCAGCAGCTCCCCGGTCTCGACGAGGCCGCCCCCGACCACCACCGCGTCGACCTCGAAGATGTTGGCCAGCGACGCGATGCCGACCCCGAGCCACCGGCCGAGCCGGGCGAAGACCGCCTTCGCGATCTCGTCGCCCTGCTGCACGGCCTTGACGACGGTGTGGCCGGTCACCTCGCCGTCCTCGGCGCCGAGGCGAGCGATGAGCCCGCCGGGGTCGTCGGCGGCGGCGTCGCGGCCCATCCGGGTGAGCGCAGTGCCCGACGCGTAGGCCTCGAAGCAGCCGTGGTTGCCGCAGCCGCACCGCGGGCCGTCGGGGTTGAGGATGATGTGGCCGAGCTCGGCACCGAGCCCGGTGGGGCCGCGGTAGATGCGGCCGTCGAGCACGAGGCCGCCCCCGATGCCCGTGCCGACCGTCACGAGCACCATGTTGCGGTACGGCTCGCCGAGCCGGGCCTCGGCGAGCGCGGCGACGTTGGCGTCGTTGTCGACGATGACGGGCAGGCTGGTGGCCTTCTCCAGCTGCTCGCGCACGGGCCAGTCGCGGTAGGCGTTGTTGGGCGCCCAGAGCATGATGCCGACGGGCCACGAGACGATCCCGGCCGCGCCGACCCCGATGGTGGAGACGCTGTGGTCCGAGCGGAAGCGCTCGATCATCGAGAGCAGCACTGCGGTGACGGCCTCGCCGCTCGACTCCTCCGGCGTCGGCTCGACGTGCTCGGCCACCACCGTGCCGCGCGCGTCGACCACCGCTCCCGCGATCTTCGTGCCACCGATGTCGAGTCCGATGGCGAGCCTCGTGTCCGTCACCCGGGCATCTTGGCATCCGGCGGCGGTTCGCAGCGTTTGGTCCAGGTCGATGTGGGGAACGGCTCGACATGCTCCTTCGACGTGTTGCCCGACCTATGCTCGCCGCCCTGTTCATACACGGCGGCATCCAGGCCCTCCGGTCGCCGCAGGGTCACGCGCAAGTGGCGAAACCCGTGCTCGACGCGGTCGCGCCCGCGGTCGACAAAGCGATCGAGGTGGCTCCCATCGAGGAGCGCCCCGACGACGTCATGCTGGTCAGGATCGACGGCGGGGTGAAGGTCGTCGCCGGCACGATGCTGGCGCTCGGCAAGTTCCCTCGCCTGTCGTCGGCAGCCCTCGCCGCGTCGCTGATCCCGACCACCCTGGCCGGCCACCGGTTCTGGGAGGAGAGCGACGAGCAGAAGAAGCAGGACCAGCTCGTCCACTTCCTGAAGAACGCGGGCATGCTCGGTGGCCTCCTGATCGCCGCGGCCGACACCGAGGGCAAGCCCTCGCTCACCTGGCGCGGGCGCAAGGCCGCGAAGCTCGCCGCCGCCGCTGCCGGTGCCCAGGCAGCGTCGATCTCTGGTGGCGCCTCCGACGTCTCCGGCCGGGTCTCGGGCGTGGCCCACGAGGTCACCGGCAGGCTCACCGGCACCGCCTCCGACGCCACGGGCGCGGTCGCGGGGATCGCCGCCGGGCTGGCCGGCCTCGCGCCGGGCGCCGGCGCCGCCGTGTCCGCCCGCGCCGCCCGTACGAGCTCCGAGCTGACGTCCCGGGCCGGCGATCTCTCGGCCGACTGGGCCAAGCGCGCCGCCAAGGCCAGGAAGCGGGCCGAGAAGCGCGGGGCGAAGCTGCAGAAGGTCGCGGAGAAGCGAGGCGCCGAGCTGCAGAAGCGTGCCGCCAAGCGCACCGCGGAGCTGCAGAAGGCGGCCGGCAAGAAGCGTGCCGCGCTGGAGAAGAGGACCACTGCCAACGTCCTCGACCAGGCCTCCAAGCTCGGCCAGGACGTGGCGGCTCGGGCGTCCGCGCTCGGGGCCGAGGCCGCGCACCAGGCCGGGGGCGTCGCGAAGGACGCGAAGAAGCGCGCCCACGCGCTCACGCACTGAAACCTGTCGGCGAACAATCCGGCCCGGCTCCGTGGGAGCCGGGCCGGTCTCGTCCGTGTACTAGGTGAGGTCCTCGAGGCGGAACCCGACCTTGAGCGTCACCTGGAAGTGCTTGATCTCGCCGTCCTCCAGGTGCCCGCGGATCTCGGTGGTCTCGAACCAGTCGAGGTTGCGCAAGGTGCGCGCCGAGCGGCGGATCGCCGTGCGGATGGCGTCGTCGACGCTCTCCGTGGAAGTCCCGACGATCTCGGTGACGTGGTACACGTTGTCGCCCACTGTGGAGGTCCTTCCGTTGCACCGCTCTACCAGCGGAAACTGTTCAAATCGCAGCGGTCCCGCGATCGTCGTGGGGCGCCATGGCGCTGCCCTGGAACCGTCTTCCCGACCCGGGTGGCTCATGAAACCCTTCCCGGCGGCATGCCGGGTACACGGTGTCCCACCGCAGTGACCTCAGCGGCCGTCGAACCCGAGAGTGATCAACGATCTCCTCGCGATCAAGGTGACTGGCTCACACCTTGTCCGCCCAGATCTCCCGGGACGCCGACACGGGGTCGGCAACCACCGAGACGGGCACGTCCCAGATCCGCGTGAGCGCCTCACCCTTCCGGTACTGCGGCCAGCCGGGGTCGCCGGTGGCGGCGAAGGCCGTCAACGACGTGCGGACCTCCTGCGCCAGGCCGACAGCCTCCGGCGGGACCGAGTCGCCGAAGAGCATGGCCGCCGTTGGACCGTGGAAGTTGCCGAACGTCAGCGGCACGTCGAGCAGGTGGCAGGCGCCGAGCGCCCCACCGAACACGGGGGTCGGCCAGGCCAGCTCGTAGCACCAGCTGCGGCCGGGGTGCTCCTCGGCGCACCACGTCGACGGGATGCGGAAGAACGCGTCGGACTGGATGAGGATGTACAAGTCGGCGTCGGAGGCGCCGGGATACGCGGCTCGGTAGGCGTCGAGAGGAACGGCGTGCGCCGCCGCGACACCGGAGACGTCAACGGCGGACAGATCCTCGTTCATCGCCATGGCGAAGAACCGGTACTCGTCGCGGGTGAACCCGGTCATCAGGTCGACCTCCCCACGCAGGCCGCGCCAGGGCTGGTCACGCACCACATCCCCATCCACCACCGGCCCGTAGGGAGTGACCTCGCCCGCCCTCGACTGCACGGCGTGGATCGCCTCGGACGCCACGCCCGCGAAGGCCTCGGAAGTGAGCGGCACACCGAGCGCCGCCGCGATCCGCTCCGCCGTGCCGCGCGCCCGTTCCTCGGACAGGAAAGCCGCTGTGACGCTCTGCCCGATGGCCCGGCCGAACAGCCCGCGGCCGGCCTGGGCGGCCGTCAGCGCCGCCACAGCGCTGCCTCCCGCCGACTGCCCGAAGATCGTCACATTGCCCGGGTCCCCGCCGAAACGCGCGATGTTCTCCTGCACCCAGCGCAGGGCCGCGAGCTGGTCGAGCAGCGCGCGGTTCTGCGGCGCGTCCGGCAGCCAGCCCAATCCCTCGAAGCCTGTGCGGTAGTTCAAGGTCACCAGCACGACGCCCGAGCCGGCCAGGTTCGCGCCGTCGAACTCGGGCTGGCTCGCGGAACCGAAAATGAACGCCCCGCCGTAGAGCCAGACCATCACCGGGAGACCGGCTGCTCCGGGATCGGGCGTCCAGACATTGACGGTGAGGCAGTCCACAGCGTCACCCGGGTGCCACAGTGCCGGCAAGGGGCGCATCTGGGCCTGCGGTGGCGAGGCGCTGAAAGCGCTACCGTCGAGGACACCGTCCCACGGCTGTGGCTGCTGCGGCGCCTGGAATCGCCGGGGGCCGTCGAGGGGCGCGGCGTACGGGATGCCCTTGAAAACGCTGACACCATTGTCCGTCATGCCTCGTACGGCACCCTGTGTCGTCTGCGCGATGATCTCTTGCATGGCATCACCCAACACCACCGGCAAAGGCGCCCGGTCCCCAACCGGTAAGGGTTGCACAACACATACCGCCGGTTCATTTTATCCGCCGAGAGCCGACGGCGAGAGTTCATTTGATTGAAGCCCTTGGACCGTGGTGCCGGCGCCCTCGGTGGGACCGTCGGCGAGCAGCGTCCTGGCTCCGCAGTCGCGGTCAGCCCACGTCCAGCACCGCCTTGCCCGCGATCCGGCGGCCGACGGGCGCGGTCCCTCGATCACACCCGCACTGCGGGGCAGCGGTCCACGGGAGGTTGTTCCTCCGCCGGGACACCGCGGATGACAGGGTGGGCGGATGACGGAGCAGGCAGAGGCGAACCGACCAGGGGTCGGCGCGCTCCTGCGTAGCCTCGACGAGGCGCCCCCCACGGAGCTCGTCGACGTCTGCTCGAGCTGGCTGGTGCGGCACATCGGAGCCCGGGCGTGCGTCCTGCTGCTGTCCGACTACGCCGAGGCCAGCCTGGAAGCGGTCGGTCGGGGCCGGGGTGCGGCGGAGCTCCGCTCGCAGGACCTGGTCGGCAGTGCCGCCGGGGAGGCCTACCGCGAGCAGCACATCGTTGCGATGGCCGTCGACCATCCGGACGACGTCCCGGCGGCCGGAGCCGTGACGGGCGGGGTGGGGGGACCGGCGCTGGTCGTGTACCTCCCGGTGTCGGTGCGGTCCGAGCGACTCGGTGTCCTGGCGATCACGCTCCCGGGCGAGGACCTGGACCCGGACGTGGCGCAGGTCCTCGAGGACGTGGCGCGGGTGTTGGGACACGTGCTCACCGGGGCCCGCCGGTACACCGACCGGTTCGAGATGCTGCGGCGCCGTCGAGAGCTCGGGCTGGCCGCGGAGATCCAGTGGGAGCTGCTGCCCAGCCTGGCGTTCGAGCTACCCGACTTCTCCATCGCGGGCACCGTGGAGCCGGCGTACGAGATCGGAGGGGACAACTTCGACTACGCGATCAGTGCCCACCGGCTGACCGTGGGCGTCAGCGACGCGGCCGGCCACGGGCTGCGGGCCGCCCTGCTCGCCAGCCTCTCGTGCACCGCGATGCGCAACGCGCGCCGGGCGAACTGCACGATCGTCGAGCAGGCGAGGGCGGCCAACGGGCACCTGGTCGAGCAGTTCCCCGGGTCCGACTTCGTCACCGGCCTCCTGCTCGACCTCGACGTCGACACCGGTGTCGGGACGATCCTCAACGCCGGCCACCCACCTCCGCTGCTGGTGCGCGACGGGGCGGTGAGCGAGCTGGTGCTGGCCGCCGGGTACCCGCTGGGGCTGATGACGCCGGTCGAGTACCCGCTGCACCCGATCCGGTTGCAGCCCGACGACCGGCTGCTGCTGTTCACCGACGGGATCACCGAGGCGCACCGGCCGGGGCATCGGGAGTTCGGCTACCGCCGCCTCGCCGCGATGCTCGCCGAACACCGGCACCTGCCGCCCGCCGAGCTCGTCCGGCGGATCACCCACGCCGTCACCGAGTCCTGCCACGGCGAGCTCAACGACGACGCCACCGCGGTCTGCCTCGACTGGCACCCCTCCGGCTGATCGGACGGGGTGACGATCACCGCTCGGCGAGCGCCGCCACAATCGCGTCGACGGAGCGGTCGACGTCGGCCTCGGTGGTGAGCCAGCTCGACACAGAGATGCGCATCAGCCGCATCCCGTGCCACACCGTGCCGCCCATCCAGCACTCCCCGGAGTCCTGGACGGCCTCGATCACCCGGCCGGTCCGCTCGTCGTCGCCGAAGCGGACGAGCACCTGGTTGAGCACGACGTCGTTGACGACGGTGACCCCATCGAGGCGGGCGAGCCCGTCGGCGAACCGGCGGGCGAGCGCGCAGCAGCGCTCCACGAGGTCGGCGACGCCGTCGCGCCCGAGCTGCCGCAACGCGGCCCACGTCGTGAAGCCGCGGGCGCGGCGCGAGGACTCCAGGACGTACGCGCCGGGTGAGCGGAACGCCTCGGCGCCCGTCCCGGTGAGGTAGGGGGCGCTGTAGGACGTGGCCGCGACGTGCGCGGCCGGGTGGGCGCAGAACGCGTACCCGGCGTCGTAGGGGACGTTGAGCCACTTGTGGCCGTCGGTCGACCACGAGTCGGCCTGCTCGATCCCGGCCACGAGGTGGCGGGTGGCAGGGGCGGCGGCGGCCCATAGGCCGAAGGCCCCGTCGACGTGGACCCAGGCGCCGTGGTGGTGCGCCGCCGCGATCGCGGCGGGGAAGTCGTCGAACGCTCCGGTGTTCACCTCGCCGGCCTGCAGGCAGACGATCGTGGGGTCGGTGCTCGTGTCGGCGAGGGCCCGCGCGAGGTCGGCCAGGTCGATCGAGCCCTGCAGGCCCGTCTGCACCGGGACGACGGCGTCGGTTCCCAGCCCGAGCAGGCGCAGTGCCCGGTCGACGGTGGCGTGGCGTCCCGTGCCGGCCACGACGCGGACCCGCGGAGCCCCGTGCAGCCCCTGGCGTTCGACGTCCCATCCCGCGTCCGCGAGCACGCCGTGCCGGGCGGCGGCGAGGCAGACGGTGTTGCCGGCCTGTCCACCGGTCACGAAGCCGAACGAGGCGTCTTCGGGCAGGCCGAGCAGGTCCTTGAGCCAGGCACCCGCCACGTCCTCGACCACGGCGGCGACGGGGGAGGTCAACGGGTTCCACGCGTTCTGGTCCCACGCGGTGGTCAGCACGTCGGCCGCCGTCGGGGCGTCGAGTGCCCCGCCGGTCACGAACCCGAAGTAGCGCGGTCCGGTGCTCGCCACCAGCGCCGGTTCGACCGCGTCCGCCAGCCGGCCGACCACGTCCGCGGCCGGGGTGGGCCCGTCGGGCAGCGAACCGAGCGCGGCCCGGACGGCGTCGACAGCGGCGGCCGACGGGAAGGCCGGGCCGTCACCGACCCGCTCCCGGTAGGCGGCACCGCGGGCGGCCACGTACTGCAGGAGGTCGCGAAGGTCGCTGCCGGTCGTCGCGGTGACGGCATGGTCGGCGCTGGAGTCGGTCATGCCCCGACAATGCCGGACCCCGCGGTCAGCCCGCTGCGTGTGTGGACGAGGCCACGGCGGCCGGCCGGGTCGCCTCCGCCTCGGTCATCTCGCCATGGGGCAGCTCTGCCGGCTCCTCCTCGGTCGCCCCGGCCGGCTCGGTCGGCTCGAAGGAGGTCTCCGGTGGCGTCGACCGTTCGAGGAACCGGAGCAGCTCGACGGGGAAGGGCAGCACGAGAGTGGAGTTCTTCTCGGCGGCCACCTCGACGACGGTCTGCAGCAGCCGCAGCTGCAGCGCTGCCGGGTGCTCGGTCATCACCTCCGCGGCCTGGGCCAGCTTCTGGGACGCCTGCAGCTCGCCGTCGGCCGTGATCACCCGGGAGCGTCGTTCGCGTTCCGCCTCGGCTTGGCGCGACATCGAGCGCTTCATCGTGTCGGGCAGGGCGACGTCCTTGATCTCGACGCGGTCGATGTGCACGCCCCAGTCGAGGGCGGGGCTGTCGATCATCAGTTCCAGGCCCTGGTTGAGCCGTTCGCGGTTGGACAGCAGGTCGTCGAGGTCGCTCTTGCCGATGATCGAGCGCAGGGAGGCCTGGGCGACCTGGCCGATGGCGTAGTCGTAGTTCTGCACCCCGACGACCACCCGGACGGGGTCGACGACCCGGTAGTACACGACGGCGTCGACCTTGACGGTCACGTTGTCGCGCGTGATGCCGTCCTGGGCGGGGATCGCCATGGTGACGATCTGCATGTTGACCTTGTGCAGCCGGTCGGCCATCGGGGCGATCAGCGCGAGCCCCGGCCCGCGGGTCGCGTCGCGCAGCCTGCCGAAACGCATGATGACGCCGCGCTCGTACTGGTTGATGACCCGGACGCTCGACCCGAGCAGCAGCAGGCCGACGGTCACGATCGCGATGAGCAGGACGACGGTGATCATCTGGTTCTCCGTTTTCCGGCGGAGCGGCGCCACATCCCCCAGACCACTGCGGTCGCCCCCGCCCACAGCACGGCACCACCCACCGACCCGGCGGCGAGCATCAGGCCGACGAGCAACAGCGCGACCACGATCGCAATTGCGGCGCCTCGCCGGTAGGTGCGTCGATGCAGATCCGACTGGCGTGCCTGGAACCCGTTCACGAACTCGGGGTCCTCGGCCAGGAGGCGGCGCTCCACCTCGCGCAGCGTCTCCCGTTCGTTGTCGTCGAGCACAGCCCACCACCTCCTCGAGGCGGCTCGCACGCCTGGCTTCGGTGGCACCAGCGGACAGTTTTATCGTAACACGATATAGTTGATCGATGGCTGATCGTGAGGACGGGCAGGCCCCCGCGGAGCCCCTGACGAAAGACGACTTCGAGGCGCTGGCCCGGTTCCGGTTCGGGATCCGTCGCTATCTGCGCTTCAGCGAGGAGACGGTGCGCAGCCACGGTTTCACCCCGCAGCAGTACCACCTGTTGCTGGCCCTCAAGGGCTTCCCCGGGCGAGAGTGGGCGACGGTGCGGGAGCTGGCGGATCGGCTCCAGCTGCGCCACCACAGCGTGGTCGAGCTGGTGAACCGGGCACAGGCGGAGGGGCTCGTGGAGCGGGCGGCCCATCCGGCGGACGCGCGGGCCGTACGCGTCGTGCTCACCACTCACGGCGAGCGGATCCTGAGCCGCCTCGGCACCGTGCACCGCGACGAGCTGCGCCGGATGCAGGATGCGCTGGTCCTGCCGGCGTGGCACGACGAGCCGGACGGCGCCGCCCCGAAGCCGGCGGCTAGCCGGTCCGAACCGACCTGACCGGGCGGACGACCGGGCCCCGCGCGGCGGTCGACCGCGCGGGGCCCGGGTTCGGGCCGGCCCGGAATCAGGCCAGCAGTTCGACGACCGTGCCGGCTCCGACCGTCCGGCCGCCCTCGCGGACGGCGAAGCCGAGCCCCTCGGTCATCGCGACGGCCCTGCCGAGCTCGACCGTCATCTCGACGGCGTCGCCGGGCAGCGCCGTGCCGGTGGCGCCGAGCGACACGACGCCCACCACGTCCGTCGTCCGGAAGTGGAACTGCGGGCGGTACCCGGTGGAGAACGGCCTGCTGCGCCCGCCCTCCGCCGCGGTGAGCACCCGGACCACCGCGCGGAACCGCGTGTGCGGCCGGATCGCGCCCGGGGCGCTGATCACCTGCCCGCGCCGGACGTCGCTGCGCTGCACGCCACGCAGCAGCATGGCCGTGTTGTCGCCGGCCTCGGCGACGTCCATGGCCCGGCCGAACGTCTCCAGCCCGGTGACGACCACGCCGCGCAGGCCGTCGTCCAGCCCGACCACGTCGACCTCGTCGCGCAGCCGGATCGCGCCCTGCGCCACCACACCCGTCACCACCGTGCCCCGGCCGGTGATGGTCAGGACGTTCTCGATCGGCATCAGGAACGGCGCGTCGACCACCCGCGCCGGCACCGGCACGTACGCGTCGATCGCCGCGAGCAGGTCGTCGATCCGCGCGACCCACCGCGGGTCGCCCTCGAGCGCCCGCAGCGCGGACACCCGGACCACCGGGATCTCCTCGGCGGGGAACCCGTACTCCGCCAGCAGGTCCCGCAGCTCCAGCTCCACCAGGTCGAGCAGGTCGGGGTCGTCGATCATGTCGGACTTGTTCAGCGCGACCACGATGTGCTCGACGCCGACCTGGCGGGCCAGCACCACGTGCTCGCGTGTCTGGGGCATCGCCCCGTCCTGTGCGGAGACCACCAGCACCGCCCCGTCGATCTGGGCGGCACCGGTGATCATGTTCTTCACGTAGTCGGCGTGGCCCGGCATGTCGATGTGGGCGTAGTGCCGGGTGGCGGTCTCGTACTCGACGTGGGCGATGTTGATGGTGATGCCGCGGTCGCGCTCCTCAGGGGCCCGGTCGATGCCGTCGAACGGGACGGCCCTGGCCAGCCCCCGGTCGGCGAGCACCCGGGTGATCGCGGCGGTGAGGGTGGTCTTGCCGTGGTCGACGTGACCCATCGTCCCGATGTTGAGGTGCGGCTTGCGCAGCTGGTTGACGTGCTCGGTCATGACTCTCGTCCTCTGTGGACAGTTCTGGCGAGAACCCGCGCGTACGCGTGAGCCACCCCCCTCCGCTGGTTCTCCGGAGGCGGGACGGAGAGGGGTCAGCGTCGGGTGTCTGCTGCTGCGGCCGAGAGGAGGGCGGCCGGCACCGGCAGAGCAGCGGGCTCTGCGACGAGGAGGGTGCCGGCGGACATGAGCAGGAGACTAAGGAGCGCGCCCGGCTGAAGCGATCGATTTCCGGCGGTGACGGGACACGCCGGATGGCCACCGTGCACATGTTCTGCCGTGTGTGCGGTGGCCACGAGGTGTGTGCGGTGGTCGCCGCAGGTCACGTCTGCGGCGCCCCACCCCCGGTCCGTCCCGTGCCGGCCGTGCGCACGACGAGGTCCTCCTGAGCGAGCCGGCGCAGGGCGGCGAGGAGGGCGTCGGCGAGTACGGAGAACATCACGACGCCCTCGGCGCGGTCCTCCACGGAGGTGCGCCGCCACAGGGCGTCGACCTCGGTGGCGGCGAGATCGTGGGCCGTGTCGGCGTAGCGGTCCAGCAGATCGAGCACGTCGTGCTGGCCGAGCCGGTGCAGGGTGGCGAGCACCTCGGCCAGGCCGGCCCGCGCCGGGTTGTCCGGGCGGACGTGCCAGCCGTGGCGATCGAGCAGTTGCTGCACCTGCTCGCCTGCGGCGCGCGACGACTCGTCGTCGTCCGGGTCGCGCTCGTGCCGCCGCGTCAGGGAGTACTGCACCTTGCCCAGCGTGTCCAGCTCGCCGACGCCCCCGGAGTCGAGGTGTCCGAGCACGGCCCGGGACGCGACGATCGACAGGCCCCCGACGTCGACGAGGGCCCGGATCAGCTTCAGCCGCCTGGCGTGCTCCTCGCCGTACTGCGCCTGGTTCGGGCTCGTGCGTTCGCCCGGCGGCAGCAGACCCTCCCGGAGATAGAACTTGATCGTGGGGATGGGCACCCCGGTCCGGGCGCTCAGCTCCGCCATGCGCACGGTGACCTCCCGGTTGGCGACGCTGTGCGGGCCGGCATGGATAGCAGGGATGCCGGCTGTCTGTCGGGCCGAGCCTAACCCGCGGGTGAACGGCGTTGTCCGTTCGGGCAACTATGGATACCATCCATATCGATAGTTCAGCTTACCGCTATCCGTTAGGTGGGGAGAAGCCATGCTCGCGGCACTCGGCAGGTCGGCCGCACGTCGGCGGTGGGCGGTGGTGATCGGCACCGTCGTGTTCGTGGCGCTCGCGGGCTTCTGGGGCGCGGGTGCCGCCGGGACGTTCGGCGGAGGGGCCGGGTTCGACGACCCGGGAAGCGAGTCGGCGGAGGCGAACGCGATGCTCGCCGGCCCGCTGGGCCGCCACGCCATCGACGTGGTCGTCATGTACACGAGCCCGGTCTCCACGGTGGACGATCCCGCGTTCGAGGCCGCGGTCGCCACGGCGGCGGAGCGGATCCCGGCCTCATCGGTCGCCCGCCTGGAGACGTACTGGTCCACCGGCTCCCCGGACCTCGTCTCGGCCGACCGCCGGTCCACCTACGTGGCAATCCAGCTTGTGGGGAACACCGAGGAGGAGAACGTCGTCCGCTACCAGCAGACGATCAAGGACCGGCTCGCGGTGGACGGGTTCGATGTCCGCTACGGCGGACTGGTGCCGGTGAACGACCAGGTCAACGCGCTGACCGGGCGGGACCTCGTGCGCGCCGAGCTGGTGTCGGTCCCGATCCTGCTGGTCCTGCTGGTGATCGTCTTCCGCAGCCTGGTGGCCGCCGCTCTGCCGCTCGTGGTGGGCACGGTGGTGGCGGTCGGATCGCTCGCGGTGCTGCGCGTCGTCGGGATGTTCTACCCGGTCTCGACGTTCTCGATCAACGTGGTCACGCTCCTGGGCCTCGGCCTGGCCATCGACTACGGCCTCATCGTGGTCAACCGGTTCCGTGAGGAGCTCGCCTCCGGACGCACCGTCGACGAGGCGGTCGAGCGCACCATGGCCGCCGCGGGCCGGACCGTCACGTTCTCCGGGCTGGCCATCGCCGTGACGATGCTCGGGCTGGTGATCTTCCCGTCCCGGTTCCTGATCTCGATGGCGGTCGCCATCATCAGCGTCGTGGTGTTCGGCGTGGTCGCCGTGCTGGTGCTGCTCCCCGCGCTCCTGCGGTTCGCCGGCCACCGCATCAACTCCCTGCGCCTGCCGCTGCCACGCTTCGGCCGCCGCGACGCCGAACGCGTCCCGGTGCGGGAGGGCGGCTGGTACCGGACGGCCATGGCGATCATGCGCAGGCCCGTCGCCGTCACCGCCGGCCTGTCGCTCGTGCTGCTCGCGGCGGGAGCGCCGGTGCTGGGTGCGCAGTGGGGCCGACCGTCGGACTGGGTGCTGCCGGCGGGCGCCGACAGCCGGGTGGTCGACGACATGCTCGACAACGACTTCGTCCGCGATCCCACCGCGGTGGTCACCGCCGTGGTCCGGATGCCGGCGGCAGCCGACGGTACGCAGTCCGTCGCGGCGCTCGAGGAGTTCGCCGCGCGCCTCGACCAGGTCCCCGGCGTCGACGGGGCGTCGATCACCGGCACCGAGGGCGATCTCGCGCGGCTCACCCTCGGGTACGGGATGGACCCGCAGTCCGCCGCGGCGGCCGCGATGGTCGCGGGACTGCGGGCGCAGGTGCCACCGCAGGGCGCGACGGTGTGGTTCACGAACTACCCGGTGTCGCTGGTCGACATGCTGTCCATGCTCGGTGACCGGCTGCCGTGGCTCGTGGCCTACATCGCCGCAGTCTCGTTAGCGGTGCTGTTCCTGGCCTTCGGGTCCGTGCTGGTTCCGCTGCTGTCGCTGCTGCTCACCGTGCTGTCGCTGGCAGCGGCGTTCGGGACGATCGCGCTGGTCTTCCAGTACGGCGTGCTGTCCGACGTCCTCGGCTTCGTGCCGGAGGGCTTCATGGACGCCAACATCCCGATGCTGATCCTCGTGATCACCTTCGGTCTGGCGATGGACTACCAGGTCTTCACGCTCTCCCGGATCCGGGAGAGCTGGGTGGCCACCAGCGACCCGGTCGAGTCGGTCGCCGTCGGCATCCAGCAGTCGGCGCGGATCATCAGCAGTGCCGCGCTGCTGTTCGTCGTCGTGGTCGGCGGGTTCATGCTGTCCGACATCACGTTCATGATGATGATCGGGGTCGGCCTGGTGATCGCCGTGGTCGTCGACGCGACGATCGTCCGTGGCCTGCTGATGCCGGCGACCATGCGGCTCCTGGGTGCCCGCGCATGGTGGGCGCCCGCCCCGCTGGCCCGCTGGTGGCGGAGGTGGGGCGTGCCGGAGTCGCACGGGTCGCCGCCCGTGGCGTCCGGTGCCGCGATCTTGCCGGGGGGACGGGTGAGCGCGTCCGCGGAATGACGGGTGGGCGCCGCGCCGCGCCGTCAGGCTCCGTCGAGCCAGTTGGTGGCGGTCTGGCGCGAGATCCCGAGTGCGCGCGACATCGCGAGCACTTCGAGCCCCTGCCGCTTGCCCGTCGCGAGCAGCTCCCGCTGCCGGGCCCGCAGTTCCTCGATCCGCTCGGCGGCCTCGCGCATCTCGGCCAGCAACGCCTCAGCCTCCGGACCCGCGCCGGAGCGGGACCGCCCCACGCCGGGGCGGGGGAACCGCCGGACCTCGTCGGCGTCCCAGCGTCGCCGGCCCTGCTCGTCGTACCCGTCGAGGGGCTGCGGTGCCTGCCCCCGGGAGACGTAGCCCGACCAGGTCGCCGTCTTCACGCCCCAGGCCTGCGCGCACTCGCCACTGGTCCAGGTCTCGGTGCCGCTGATCGTCCCACCCCTTCGGATCGACGAACGCAGCGTAGTCGCTCGGGTGTGTGCGGTGGGGGAGGGCGACGCGGCCGGAACGGGCGCTGCCGCTGCGCTACGGTCTGGCGTCGCGAGGGTTCCCCGAGAAAAAGCTTGCCCCGAGCGGCATGCCGAAGCAGGGGCGACCCGGGGCTTACGGGACGGATGTTAGCACGGCGCGCTGTACCGAACCGGACAACGGAGGACGCCCTGAGCAGCGAACCTCCTGCCTGGGTCGACGCGGTTCTCTCACGGCAGAGGTTCACGGCGTACCTGGCCGCCACCGGCGGCGACGCCGATGCAGCGGTCGAGCTGGAATGGTGGAACCTCGAGGTGGCGGCCGCGTTCGTGGTGCCGCTCAACCGGCTCGAACTGGCGCTGCGCAATGCGCTGCACCCCGTTCTCGCCGCGATGTTCCGCCGGCCGGACTGGTGGTATTCGGCGCCTCTCGACGACAACGGCAGGCGCAAGGTCACGGAGGCGAAACGGGCACTGGTCCGCCTCCACGGAAGGCCGGAGGTCGCGGACGATCTCGTGGCGCAGCTGACGTTCGGGTTCTGGATCTCGCTGGTCAGCAGCACCTACCACCGGACGCTGTGGGTGCCCGCCCTGCACCGCGTGTTCCCCGGAGCGGCCCGCCGGGACCTGCACGAGGACCTGCGGAACGTCCTCGTGCTGCGCAACCGGATCATGCATCACGAGCCGATCCATCATCGTCATCTCGACGCCGACCACGCCACGGTCTACCGGCTGCTGGAGCTCCTGTCCCCGGCGATCGTCGGGGAGCTGACCGGCCGTGATCGCGTACCGGCGATCCTGGCCCGGCGCGCCCCCTACGGCAGCTCGCCCGCCACGTAGGGGACGGTCTGCGGCCCCTCGGGCAGCACGCACAGCCGGGCCGCGGAGCCGGCCTCCCGCATGGCCTTCTCGACCGTGCCGACGATGTCGTCGGTCTGCTCGAGGTGGGCCGCGGCGAGGTCGGCGTCGGACAGGTACGAGGTGTGCATGACCACGCGGGAGTCGGACTGGATCCGGGCCTGGATCTGGATCTGCCACTGGTCGGGGATCGTGTGGTCGCGCCCGGCGATCTCCGCGAGCATCTGCTCGGGCGACGCGCCCGACGTCAGGGACTCGCGGTAGGAGCCGTGGTCGGGGAACCCGTCGCGGCACTCCGCCGCGCAGACGATCATCCCGCCCTTCCGGACCACCTGGTACGCGGCCGACATGCCCTTCACCGACTGGTACAGGTTCTGGTCGAGGGGATAGCCCGAGCCCGTCGTCACCACCACGTCGAACCGGCCGTCCACCGGCTGCATGGCGACGTCCTTGGCGAACGCGGTGGCCGCCTCGTGCATCGGGAGGAGGTCGCCGCCGAACGCCTCGACGATCGCCTGCTCGTCGTTGAGCACGACGTCGAGCGCGAACGTCACGCCGGTGGTCTCGGCGATGGTGCGCACGTCGTCGTGCACGGGGTTGCCGTGCGTGATCCCCCAGGTGGCGCGGGGGTCGCCGATGCGGGTGGCGTCGTGCAGGACGAGCACCGTGTCGAGCGCCGCGAGCCCCGGAGCCACGAGCTTCGGACCACCCGAGAAGCCCGCGAAGAAGTGCGGCTCGACGAACCCCGTGGTGATCCGGACGTCCGCCTCGGTCCACTCGCGGTTGAGCCAGACGGGCACGTCGCGCCCGAACGTCCCGCGCCACACCATCGTGTCCATGGCCCGGGAGTCGTGGTTGACGATGCGGACGGAGTCGACGACCTCGTCGCCGAACATCGCCCGCAGCTCGTCGGGGGTGTTGGCGCGATGGGTGCCGGTGGCGACGAGGACGACGACGTCGTCGAGGTCGATGATCCCGTCCAGCTCCTCGAGCAGCGCGGGGATCATCAGGTGCCGCGGCTGCGGGCGGGTGATGTCGCACGCGGAGATCGCCACGGTCTGGCCGCGGGAGACGCGTTCCCGCAGCGGGGGACCGGCCACCGGCTTGCGCAGCGCCGTGCGGAGGGTCTCCCGCGGGTCGGCGGCCGCCTGCCGGGGGCTCGGCGTGACCACCGTGGCCCCGTCGGGCAGGTCCAGCCGAAGTCCGGTGTCGCCGTACGCGACTCGGGTCTGCATCGTTACCTCTCCGCCGTGCGTTCGTCGCTGCCGTGGGTTCGTCTCACCAGATACGTACCCGCTGGTCCGGGGGCGTGTACAGGGCGTCGGACTCCTGCACGTCGAACGCCTCGTGGAAGGCGTCGAGGTTGGTGACGACGGCGTTGCAGCGCAGGTCCGGCGGGGAGTGCGGGTCGACGGCCAGCCGGCGGATCGCCTCGGCCTCCCGGGTGACCGCCCGCCACACCTGGGCCCAGCCGATCAGCACCCGCTGCAGGCCCGTGAGACCGTCGAGCACCGGGGCCTCGGTGCCGTCGAGCGAGATCTTGTAGGCCTTCACCGCGATGGTGAGGCCGCCGAGGTCGCCGATGTTCTCGCCGACGGTGAGCGCGCCGTTGACCTTGTGGTCGGACAGCCCGAACGGCGACAGCGCGCTGTACTGTGCGATCAGCGCCTGGGAGCGGCGGTCGAACTCGGTGCGGTCGGCGGGCTCCCACCAGTCGGTCATGTTGCCGTCGCCGTCGTACTTCGAGCCCTGGTCGTCGAAGCCGTGGCCGATCTCGTGGCCGATCACCGCACCGATCCCGCCGTAGTTCGCGGCGTCGTCGGCCTCGGGGTCGAAGAACGGCGGCTGCAGGATCGCCGCGGGGAAGACGATCTCGTTCATGCGCGGGTGGTAGTAGGCGTTGACCGTCTGCGGCGTCATGAACCACTCCTTGCGGTCCACCGGCCTCCCGATCTTCGCGAGCTCGAAGTCGGTGCCCCACGCGCCGGCCCGCAGGACGTTGCCGAGCAGGTCGTCGGCCGCGATCTCCAGGGCCGAGTAGTCCTTCCACTCGTCCGGGTAGCCGATCTTCGGCGTGAAGCGCTCCAGCTTCGCCAGCGCGCGCTCCCGGGTGGCGGGGCTCATCCAGTCCAGCTCGCTGATGCTCTGCCGGTAGGCCTCCACGAGGTTCGCGACGAGCGTGACCATCCGCTCCTTCGACGACGCCGGGAAGTGCCGCTCGACGTAGAGCCGGCCCACGGCCTCGCCGAGCGCGCCCTCCACGAGCCCGACCCCGCGCTTCCACCGCTCGCGCAGCTGGGGCGTGCCCGAGAGGGTGCGGCCGTAGAAGGCGAAGTCCTCCTCGACGACGGCCTCGTTCAGGTAGTCGGCGCAGGCCGACGCGGTGCGGATCGCGAGCCACGCCTGCCACTGCTCCAGCGGGCGCTCCGCCCAGAGCTGCGCGGCGGCCGCGAGGAAGCTCGGCTGGCGGACCACCACCTCGTCGAACGTCCCCGCGGGCGCGCCGAGGGCGTCGAGCCAGGGGTCCCAGTCGAACTCGGGTGCGTGCTCGCGCAGCTGCGCGAACGTCATCAGGGTGTAGGTCTTCTCCGCGTCGCGGTTGGTGACGCGGTCCCAGGAAACCGCCGCGATCGCCGTCTCCAGGTCCATCACCGTGGCCGCGAGCCCGGCGGGATCGGGCAGCCCGACCAGCTCCGCGAGCCGGGCCAGGTGCTCGACGTAGGCGGTGCGGATCTCGGCGTAGGAGTCCTCGCGGTAGTACGCCTCGTCGGGCAGCCCGAGCCCCGACTGCGACAGGTGCACGAGGTAGCGCGACGAGTCCTTGGCGTCGGTGCTGACGAACGACCCGAACAGCGACACGCGCCCCTCGCGCTGCCGCCGGCCGAGAACGGCCGCCAGCGCAGCGCGGTCCGCGGCACCCGCCACCTCGTCGAGCAGCGGGCGCAGCGGCTCGACCCCCGCGGCCTCGATGCGCTCGACGTCCATGAACGAGGCGTAGAGATCGGCGATCTTGCTGGCGTCGTCCCCCGGCAGTGACCCCGCGTCCTCGACGATGGCCCGCACATCCTCCTCGGCGCGGTCGCGCAGCGCGTAGAACGCGCCGTCCTGCGACCGGTCCTCAGGTATCTCGTGGGTGCGCAGCCACTGGCCGTTGACGTGCTGGAACAGGTCGTCCTGAGGGCGGGTTCCCGCATCGACCCAGTCGAGATCGAGCCCGGTGCGCGTCGGTCGCGTCGAGGTGGTCACACCACATCCTGCCCCGAGGTCGAGCGAAACGGCCACGTCCCGCCCGCCGTGTCGCCGGAGGGGGGACCGATCAGCCGTCCGTCCGGTCCCGCGGGCCGGCTTCCGGCTCGTCGGGCTGCTCCATCGGCATGCTGGGTGCCCCAGGCGCCGGCACCGTGGTCGGGTCCTGGCCCATCTCGCCGTCGCCCTGCACCTCCGGCGGGAGCCGTTCCTCCGGCTCCCCGCCCTTGCCCGGCGGCTGTTGCTGCGCGGTCACGTCCCCTCCTCCGGTTGCCCTTCGGACGGCGTACCCGCTGGCGGGCAGCTGACGCGTGGACCTCAGACCGGCTGCGTGAGGTTGATCGCGTTGCCGTCCGGGTCCTTGATGTGCGCGACCCGCTGCCCCCACGGCATGTCGTTGGCCGGCCCGAGAACCTGCCCCCCGAGCTCCTCCACCCGCTCCAGCAGCTTGTCCACGTCCTCGACGTCGATGCTGAGCAGCAGGCGCTGCGGGACGGTCGTGTCGGCGGCGGCGTCGGACACGAGGCCGAGATGGGAGTCCCCGATCCGCAGGCCGACGAAGAACACCGCGCCGTCCTCGGGGTAGCGCTCGGCCTGCTCCGCCCCGAACAGGCCGGTGTAGAAGCGGAGCAGCGGTTCGACGTCGGGCGTGACGATCATCGGCGAGATGGTGCTCAACATTCCTCCAGGGATCGGCGTACGCACCTCCGACCACCCCCCGCCCCCAAACTC
>NZ_JAAXKY010000074.1 GCF_012911925.1 Pseudonocardia xinjiangensis
GGCTTAGGGGCGCTTTGCTGCGGCCTACGACGCCCGCGGCAGCACCCGGATCCCGTCGGCGCGGATCGTGGTGGGGTCGGCGGCCGCGCCCGTCAGCACCACGACGTCACCGACCGCCGGCTTCTGGGACAGGGCGGTGACGTCCACGGTGACCGTCAGCCCGTCGACCGAGGTGACGGTGGCCCGGTCGCCGGTCAGCGCGGTCACGGTGCCGGTGACGCTCGCCTGCGGCGTCCAGACCGCGCGGGCGACGGCCGTGGCGCCCGTCCCCTGCACCTGGACGACGACCCGCTCACCGGTCTGCAGGTCGCCCAGCGCGCTGTTCTGTGCACCCCGCACGACGGTGTCGCCGTCGGTGCGCAACGTCCGCTGGGCCCCGCCGTCGACGTTCACGACGAGCGTGCCGTCGGCGACCGAGACGACGGTGCCGGTGAGCACGGGCGCGTTCGCGAGTCCGGGGCCGCCCCCGCGGGGCGGGCCGCCGAAGGGGCCGCCGCCGGGGCCGCCCGGCCCCGGGCCACCGGGCCCCGGGCCGTGCCAGGGGCCGCCGTTGCCCGGGCCGTGCCAGGGTGCGCCGGGGGCGCCCAGCTCGCCCATGGGCCCGTGCCGGTCGAAGCCCGGGCCGAACCGGCCAGCGCCACGCCCAGCGCGCGTCCGACTCGCGCGAGGACGTCCGGCGGGGGTGCGGCGACCAGCGACTCCAGGTCGGGGGCGTCGGCGGCCCGCAGCATCGCCTCCAGGCCGGCCGCGGTCTCCAGACAGCCCCGGCCGCCGCAGCTGCACGGCGGACCGTCCGGTTCGACGACGACGTGGCCGATCTCCCCGGCCCGGCCGCCTGCCCCCCGGAAGAGCGTGCCGCCGAGCAGGATCCCGGCGCCGACGCCGATGCCGCCCGAGACGTGGACGGCGTCGGCGGGCCCGCCCGACCACAGCTCGGCCAGCGCGGCGAGGTCGGCCTCGTTCCCGGCCTGCACGGGCAGGCCGAGGCGGCCGCCGAGCTCGTCGCCCACCGCCACGTCGACCCAGCGGGGCAGGTTCGGTGCCCGCAGCAGCACCCCGTCCGTGCCGACGACACCGGGCAGCGCGACGGCCGCTCCGGCGATGACCAGCCCGGCCTCGGCGACCACCTCGGCGGCGAGCGCCTCGGCCGTGGCGAGCCCGACGGCGGGCACGTCGTCGCGATGGTCGGAGCCGACCACCCGCCGGGCCCGCACGGCCCCCGTCAGGTCGACGACGCACACGCCGACGGAGTCGACGCCGATCTCGACGCCCAGCCCGGCCGGCCCGGACGGGTCGAGCCGCAGCGGGCTGGCCGGGCGCCCGGTGCCGCCGCGCGCGGCCTCCAGCTCCGTGACGAGCCCGGCCGAGATGAGCTCCTCCACCAGCGACGACACGGTGCCGCGGGTGAGCCCGGTGCTCGCGGCGACCGCCGCCCGGGACACCGGGTGCGGCCCGGCGACCTCCCTCAGCACGAGTGCGAGGTTGTGCCGCCGGACCGTGTGCTGCCCCGCGCCGTGGCGCGCCACCACCTCCCCGCGAGTCGCCCGTTCCCACCCCGCGAGTCGCCCGCCAGGTGTGCGCGAGTCGCCCGCGTCGGCAGGAACGGTGCTCACGTGAGCCGGTGCGCCGTCATCTCGCGGACCTCCGCGTACCGCTCCCGCACCGCGGGCGTCGGTTCGCCCTCGAACGAGACGGTGTCGGCCGCGGCCCACACCGGCGGTTCCGCGTTGCCGGACAGCACCCACGCCGCCTGGCGCGCGGCGCCGTCGGCCACGTACTCGCCCGGCGTCGGCAACAGCACGGGACGGCCGAGCACGGCAGGAGCGATCCGGGCCACGGCCTCCGACCGGGCACCGCCACCCACGAGGAACGCCCGCTGCACCGGCACCCCGGCCGCCACCAGGGCGTCCAGGGCGTCGGCGAGGCCGCAGAGCAGCCCCTCCACAGCGGCGCGCGCGAGGTGGGCAGGCGTGGAGCTCGCCAGCGTCAGCCCGTGCAGGGCACCGGTGGCGTCGGGCCGGTTCGGCGTGCGCTCGCCCTCCAGGTACGGCACGAGCACCAGCCCGCCCGCCCCGGCCGGCGCGGACAGCGCGAGCCGGGAGAGCTCGGCATGATCGACGCCGAGCATCCGGGCGGTCGCGTCGAGCACCCGCGCAGCGTTGAGCGTGACGACGATCGGCAGGTTCTCCCCCGTCGCGGACGCGAAGCAGGCGATGGTCCCGGTCTCGTCGCTCACGACCGTCGGGGTCACCGCGGAGACGACGCCCGACGTGCCGAGCGAGACCACGACGTCACCGTGGCCGGCGCCGAGGCCGAGCGCCGCCGACGCGTTGTCGCCAGCGCCCGCGCCGAGCAGCACCCCGTCGGCCGTCCGCCCCGCGGCCTCGGCCGGCCCGAGCACGCGGGGCAGCCGGACGTCGGAGCGGCCGAACGCGCGTTCCAGCAGGTCGAGCCGGTACTCGCCGGTGAGGTCGACGTAGCCGGTGCCGCTCGCATCGGACCGGTCCGTGACGAGGTCGTCGAAGGACGAGGTGCCGCGCAGCTTCCAGGTGAGCCAGTCGTGCGGAAGGCACACGGCCGCCGTGGCGTCCGCGTGCTCCGGCTCGTGCCGGGCCAGCCAGCGCAGCTTCGTCACCGTGAACGACGCCACGGGCACGCTGCCGACCGCCTCGGCCCACTCCTTCGCGCCCAGCTCAGCGACGAGGTCGGCGGCCGCGCCTGCGGAACGGGTGTCGTTCCACAGCAGCGCGGGCCGCACGACCTCGCCGTCGGCGTCGAGACAGACCATGCCGTGTTGCTGCCCGGCAACGGCCATCGCCTCGACGCCATCGAGCCCGCCAGCGTCGGCGATCGCGCCCTGTAGGGCGTCCCACCACGCGTTCGGGTCGACCTCCGTGCCGGGCGGATGTGGTGCCCGGCCGGAGCGGACCAGTTCGCCCGTCATCGCGTCGCGGATCACGACGGTCGACGACTGCGTCGACGAATCGACCCCCGCGACGAGAGTCATGAGCGAGCGCCGAGCAGGTGCTCGAGTGCCAGCTGGTTGAGGCGGACGAAGCCGTAGCCGCGCTCGCCCGCCTTCACCGCGTCGTAGTCCTCGTAGGCGCCGCGGTCGGCCTTCAGGTCGGCCACGGTCTCGCCGGAGTTCAGCGTCGGCTTGGCCAGGTCGGCCACCCCGGACACGGCGAGCGCCTCGGCCACCTCGGGGTCGGCCCGGAACGCCGCGGCGCGCTCCTTGAGCAGGAGGTAGGTGCTCATGTTGGCCGCGGCCGAGGCCCAGACGCCGTCGATGTCCTCGGTGCGCAGCGGCTTGTAGTCGAAGTGGCGCGGCCCGTCGTAGCGGGGGCCGCCGCCCGGGGCGCCGTTCTCCAGCAGGTCGACGGTGGAGAAGGCGTTCATCAGGTCGCCGTGGCCGAACACGAGGTCCTGGTCGTACTTGATGCCGCGCTGGCCGTTCAGGTCGATGTGGAAGAGCTTGTCCGCCCACAGCGCCTGCGCGATGCCCGCGGTGTAGTTGAGCCCGGCCATCTGCTCGTGGCCGACCTCGGGGTTCACGCCGACGATGTCGCCGTGCTCGAGCTGCGCGATGAACGCGAGCGCGTGGCCGAGGGTGGGCAGCAGGATGTCGCCGCGGGGCTCGTTCGGCTTGGGCTCGATGGCGAAGCGGATGCCGTAGCCCTGCTCCTTGACGTACGCGGCGAGCAGGTCGATGCCCTCGCGGTAGCGGTCCAGCGCGGCGGCGATGTCCTTGCCCGAGTCGACCTCGGCGCCCTCGCGGCCACCCCAGAACACGTAGGTCTTCGCGCCCAGCTCGGCGGCGAGGTCGAGGTTGCGGATCACCTTGCGCAGTGCGAAGCGGCGCACGCCACGGTCGTTGCTGGTGAACGCGCCGTCCTTGAAGACGGGGTGGGTGAAGAGGTTGGTGGTCATCATCGGGACGACCAGCCCGGTCTCCTCGAGGGCGGCCTTGAACCGGGTGACGACCCGGTCGCGCTCGGCCGCGTCGGAGCCGAAGGGAATGAGGTCGTCGTCGTGGAACGTCACGCCCCACGCGCCGAGGTCGGAGAGCCGGTGCACCGTCTCGACGGGGTCGAGCGCCGGCCGGGTCGCGGTGCCGAACGGGTCGGCGGCGGGCCAGCCGACCGTCCAGAGCCCGAAGCTGAAGCGATCCTCGCGAGTGGGCTGCGGCATTGGGTAACCCCTTTGTTCGGCCATCGTACAAACTCGATCACGGTAGCCTCCCTGAGGTGCGTCTGGCTACATGGAACGTGAACTCGGCCCTCTCCCGGCTGCCCCGGCTGCTGCCGTGGCTGGACGAGCGCGCGCCGGACATCGTGTGCCTGCAGGAGACCAAGCTCTCCGACGAGGCCTTCGCCGAGACGTTCACGGATCCGCTCGCCGAGCGCGGGTACGCGGTGGCGCACCACGGGGAGGGCCGCTGGAACGGGGTGGCGCTGCTGTCGCGCGTCAGGCTCGACGACGTCGTGCGCGGGCTGCCTGACGAGCCACGCTTCCCGGCACCCGACTCGCCTGCCGAGGCCCGCGCGATCACGGCCACCTGCGGTGGCCTGCGCGTCACGTCCGTGTACGTGCCCAACGGCCGCGCACCGGACGATCCTCACTACCTCTACAAGCTGGAGTGGCTCCGGGCGCTGCGCGAGTCGGTGACCACGCCGGCCACCGCCGTCATCGCCGGGGACGTGAACATCGCGCCCACCGACGAGGACCTGTGGGACCCATCGCTGTTCGTGGACTCCACGCACGTGACGCCGGCCGAGCGCAAGGCGCTTGCTGAGATCACGGGGCTCGGGCTCCACGACGTCGTGCGCGACCGCTGGCCCGCCGACCGCGTGTTCAGCTACTGGGACTACCGGGCCGGCCGGTTCCACAAGGACCTCGGCATGCGCATCGACCTGGTGCTGGCAGGCGCCGATCCGGCGGGTCGCGTGCAGGCGGCGTGGGTGGACCGCAAGGCGCGCAAGGGTACCGGGCCGAGCGACCACGCCCCGGTGATCGTCGACCTGGACACCGCACCGGACGGCGACATCGGTCCGGTCGTGCCCCCGCCGTCGACGCCCGCGAAGCTGCCCCACCGGAAATAGCCCGTCGCCGCGTGCTTTGCGGCGTTCGTTCCGGCTGTCACACTCGATCGAATGTCGGGGGTGCACGTCCAGCCACAGTTCGGCCCGCCGGATGCGGCACCAGGGGTGCCCCGGCTGATCGCCGCGGGGCTGCTGGTGGTGTCCGCGGCGCTCGCGGTGGGCGGGAGCTTCCTGGCGCTGTCGGTCCGTCGCTACGAGTTCAGCCTCAGCGGTCCGACCGTCGTCGTCACCACGGCGTGGGGCGTCGGCATCGATCCGCCCCCCGAGGCGCCCACCTCCGTGGCGGCGGCCGCCCCTCTCGGCATCCCGCTCGTGGTGGCGGCCGGGGCAGCGGTGGTCGCTGCGATCCTGCTGCTGCTCTCGGCCCGCAGGCCGGGTGACCACGTGCCCGCCCGGATGCTCGGGGTCGTGTCGGCAGGGCTGCTCGGGGGCAGCATCTGGATCATCTGGATCGAGCTCACCACCCAGGCGAGCAATGCGCGGGCGGCCGCAGAGGGCGGCATCGACAGCGGGTTCCGCCCCACGGTCGGCTACGGACCCGGCGCCTGGCTCCTGCTCGGAGCCGCCATGGTCGCGCTCGTCGCCGTCCCGCTCCTGATGGTACGTCCCGACGATCCACCCACCGGCCCGCCGGCGGGGCCCCACGGTCCGTGGCCGCAGTTCCCGCCGCCGTCCGGTGACCCCCGATCCGGCGGTCCCGGGCCGTGGTGGCCGCCCCAGCAGGGTGACCCGCCCCGTCAGGGATGATCGAGCCCTGCTGCGGGGTACTGCTCCGTCGTGACGTTGGTGGAGAACCGTGAACTGATCGTCCTCGACCCCCGCACCGGCGAGCTGGTCGGGCGCACCCCGGTCACGTCCGCGCCGCGCTGCGACGAGGCCGTGGCCTCGGCCAGGGCCGCGGCCCCGGGTTGGGCGCGCACGCCGGCTGCCGAACGCGGCGCCGCTCTGCACGCGGCCGCGGCCGCCGTGCGGGCTGCCGCCGATGAGCTCGCGCAGCTCAACGCGCGGGAGACCGGCAAGCCTCTTGACGACGCCCGGGGTGGCGTCGAGGCCGGGGTCGGCACCCTCGTGCAGTACGCGGAGCTCGGCCCGGTGCACCGCGGCCGGAGCCTGCACGGCGCGTGGGACGCCACCGACCTCATGGTTCCGGAGCCGCGCGGTGTGGTTGCCGTGCTGACGCCCTGGAACGACCCGGTCGCGGTCGCCGCCGGACTGATCGGCGCCGCGCTCGCCACCGGCAACTCCGTGGTGCACAAGCCGAGCGAGCGCTGCCCACAGACCGGACGGCGGTTCGCCGAGATCGTCGCCGAGCACCTGCCTCGTGGCGTCCTGGAGATCGTCGACGGGGACGGGGCGGTGGGCGCGTTGCTCGCCGAGGCCCCCGTCGACGTCGTCGCGCACGTCGGGAGCACCGCCACCGGCCGGTCCATCGCCGCGACCTGCGCGCGTACCGGCGCCCGCGCCCTGCTGGAGAACGGCGGCAACGACCCGCTGATCGTCGACGACGGCGTCGACCCGGAGTGGGCCGCGGCGCAGGCCGCCCTCGGTGCCTTCGCCAACGCCGGCCAGATCTGCGTCGCGGTGGAGCGGATCTACGTGCACGCCTCCGTGGCCGACCCGTTCCTCGCCGCGCTGACGCGGGAGGCGCAGGAATGGGCCGAGCGGATCGGACCGCTTGTCGACCGCGAGCACCGCCGGCACGTCGACGGGCACGTCGCCGGCGCGCTGGAGGGCGGGGCCCGCGCACTCACCGGCGGGGCGATCCCCGACGGGCCGGGGGCGTTCTACCCGCCGACGGTGCTGATCGGGTGCGTGCCCGACATGGCCGTGATGAGTGAGGAGACGTTCGGCCCGGTCGCCCCCGTGCAGGTGGTGCCGGACTTCCCGGAGGCCCTGCGTGAGGCCTGCGACGACACCTACGGGCTCGCGGCCACGGTGCTCACCGCCGACATGGCCCACGCCCAGACCGCGTGGCGGGAGCTCCCCGTCGGCACGGTGAAGATCAACAACGTGTTCGGTGGCGCCCCGGGCGGCGCGTCCCAGCCCCGGCGCGCGAGCGGCTCCGGCTTCGGGTTCGGCCCTGAGCTCCTGGACGAGATGACCGCGGTGAAGGTGGTGCACCTGGCCCCGCCGCCCACGCCCCACTGACCCGGCGCGACATGGACACATAACGCTGTGAGAAGTCGCTTCGAACAGCGTCACGTGTCCATGTCGCGCCTGGGGGAGGCGTCAGGCGGGCGTCGTGCGGGCGGCGACTACGGCGCCCGTGACGGCCAGCGCTGTCAGCAGCGCGACCAACACAGGGAGCGCGGCCGCCGGGGTGCCGAGCAGCGCGAGGAGAGCGCCGCCCGCCCCAATCATCGCGGCGGTGGTGAGCTGGTCGGCGATCTGCGCGGCGGAGGAGTGGAACCCGACCTGGCCCGCCCCCGACTGCTGCAGCAGCAGGAAGGACATCGAGGAGAAGCCGATCCCCATGCCGAGGCCTGCCACCACCCAGAACGGGAGGGCCAGCCACGGCACGCCCCATCCCGGGGCCACGAGCAGCATGCCCGCCGTCCCGACGGCGAGCGCGCAGAACCCGATGCGCAGCAGTAGGGCGCGAGGCAGGTCGGGGTGCCTGCCCTGCCACGCCGACGCCGCCGACCAGCCCAGTGAACCGACGATCAGCGGGAGGCCCGCCATCGCCAGCGACCAGCCGTGGGTGCCGTTGAGCATCAACGGCAGGTACGCGTTGACGGTGAAGAACACCCCGGCCAGCAGCCCGCGGGAGAGCACGACGGTCGGGATCCCGCGTCCCGCGCGGAACACCCCGCGGGGGAACAAGCGCACCAATGCCGGTGCCAGCACCACGATCGCGACCCCGGCCACCACGGCGGCGACGACGCCACGCTGCTGTGACGCCCAGCTGAGCGCGGCCACCCCTACCGCGGCGCCGAGCGCGGCGGCCACCAGCCCGCGCCGGGGCGGGGCGACCTCACGGTGCGCGTCCGGCGGTCCCAGCCTGCGGACCGCCGGAACGACGAGACCCACCGCCAGCACCACGAACGGCACCAGCCCGAGGAACACCCAGTGCCACGAGACCGTCTCGGTCACCAGGCCGGAGACGGGCGGTCCGAGCAGCGCGGGCAGCACCCAGGCCGAGGAGATCAGCCCGAAGACCGCCGGGCGGGCCCGCTCCGGGTAGACCGCTGCCACCAGCACGTACACGGCGACCGCCTGCGTCCCCGCGCCGAGCCCCTGCAGCACGCGCCCGAGCAGCAGCTGGGGCATCCCCGCGGCCGTCCCGGCGACGACCAGCCCGATGCCGAACAGCAGCGGTGCCCCGACCAGAGGGATCCGCGGACCGGCCCGGTCGCACCACCGCCCGCCGAGCACCGTGGCGAACACCGCGGCGGCCATGAACGCCACGAACGGCCACGCGTACAGCGACACCGCTCCGATGTCGGCGACGAGCGCAGGCATCGCGGTGCCGACGCCCATCGACTCGAACGCCACCAGGCTGATCAGCAGCACGATGCCGATCGTGGTGGCGCGGCGGTCGGGTCCAAACAGCTCGGTGCGAACGGCGGTGGGCGCGGCGGCTGCGGTCACGCCGAAGATGGTGCAACCTCACCACGGGTTCAGGTCAACTCGGTTCGAGGGGGAACGGATGGAGCGGATCAGGACGACCCACACCGGCAGCCTGCCGCGGCCCGCGCCGATCGTGGCGGCCATCGCCGAGCGGGAGCGCGGCGGCCCTCCGCTCGACCCGGACGCGGTGCGCGACGCCGTGGCCGGTTGTGTGCGGCGGCAGGTCGAGACGGGGCTGGACGTCGTCAACGACGGAGAGCTCGCCAAGATCAGCTACGTCACGTACGTGCGGGGTCGCCTCACGGGGTTCGAGCCGGTCGAGACGCCGTGGCCACGTCCGAACCCAGCTCTCGACGGCTTCCCCGAGTACGCCGAGCGGCTGGCCGGGCGCGGCGGCTTCCGCGAGGTCCGGATTCCCGTGTGCCGCGGGGACGTGACCTACCCGGACACGAGCACCGTCGAGGCCGACATCACGACGTTGCAGGCTGCCGCCACGGACGCCGGTGCCCAGGTGGCCTTCCTGACGGCCGCGTCGCCGGGCGTCATCGCGATGTTCATGCGCGACGAGCACTACGGCGACCGCACGGCCTACCTCATCGCGCTGGCCGAGGCGATGAAGACCGAGTACGACGCCGTCCACCGCGCCGGGTTGGTGCTGCAGGTGGACTGTCCCGATCTCGCGGCCTCCCGTGCCGAGTTCCCGGACGACGCCGAGGGCCTGCGCGCGTTTCGCGGTCTCGTCGAGGAGAACGTGGCGGCGTTGAACCGCGCACTGCGCGACGTGCCACCGGAACGGGTGCGGCTGCACATGTGCTGGGGCAACTACGAGGGTCCGCACCACCGCGACGTCGCGTTGCGTGACGTGCTCGACATCGTGCTCACCGCCCGGGCCGGGACCATCTCCTTCGAGGGTGCGAACCCGCGCCACGGCCACGAGTGGACGGTGTTCGACGAGGTCGCGCTGCCGGACGACCGGGTGATCATGCCGGGGGTGATCGACACGACGACCAACTTCGTCGAGCACCCGGAGCTGGTGGCGCAGCGGATCGGCAACTACGCGCGGCTCGTCGGCCCGGACCGCGTACTGCCGGCCACCGACTGCGGGCTCGCCACGGTTGCGGTCGGGGAGGGCGGTGTTGACCCGCGGATCGCGTGGGCGAAGCTCCGCTCGCTGGTGGAGGGCGCGGCCCTGGCGAGCAGATAGGGCACTGCTCCGCGATCAAGGACGGTCGGCAGTGCGTATCGGTGCGCGGTGCGACCGGCGTGCGTGGCAACCTTTCCCCGTGAGCACCAGCACCGCCGCGCAGACCGCGACCCCCGAGGCCACCGCCGTGCGGGAGGCCGCCCAGCGAGCCGCCGCCGCTGCCCCGGGCGTCCGGGCCGCGGGGGGCGCCGCGGTCGACGCCGCGCTGCGGACGGCCGCGCAGCTCATCCGCGAGCGCACCGACGACCTGCTCGCGGCCAACGCCGCCGACGTCGAGGCCGCGGAGCGCGCCGGGATGGCGCCCGGGCTGCTCGACCGCCTGCGCCTCGGTCCGGAGCGGCTCGCCGACATCGCCACCCAGCTCGAGGTGCTGGCGGCCACGCCAGAGCCGCCGCTCCAGCGTGAGGTGCGGACGCTGCCGACCGGTGAGCGCGTGTTCGAGCGGCGGGTGCCGGTCGGGGTCATCGGTGCCGTGTTCGAGGCCCGTCCGAACGTCACCGTGGACGTCGCGTCACAGGTGCTCAAGGCACGCAGCGCCGCGGTCCTGCGCACGGGGTCGGCCGCGCTGGGCTCCGCCCGTGCCCTCGTCGACCTCGTCATCGCGCCGGCTTTGGAGCGCCACGGTGTTCCCGCGGCCGCCGTGCAGCTCGTCCCGACGCCAGGGCACGCCGGCGCCGAGGCACTGGTCGGGCTGCCCGACCTCGTACCGCTCGTCGTGGTCCGGGGGAGCGGCGAGGTCACCCGGAAGCTGTCGACGCTCGGCGCGGCCGCCGGCACCCGGGTGCTGGCCCACGCCGACGGCGGCGGCGTGCTCTACCTCGACGCCAGCGCCGCCGAGGCCGACGTGACGCGGCTGGTCACCGAGAGCACCGACCGGCTCGGGGTCTGCAACCGGCTCAACCTGCTGCTGATCCACCGTCCCGCCTACGACCGGCTCTGGCCGGTGGCCGAGGCGGCCCTGCTGGCCAGGGAGATCACCCCGAGCCTCCCGCCGCACGCCCACCGGCTCGGCCACGAGTGGGCCCTCGACCCCGGTGCCGAGGCCCACGTCACCGTCACCACGGTCGACGGCCCGGTCGACGCGGCGCTCATCGCCGCCCGGGAGACGTCCGGGCTGGCGGCGACGGTCTGCGCGTCCGACCGCACCGCGGCCGAGGCGTTCATCGACGCCTACACGGGCACGGGCGTGTTCTGGAACGCCACCACCCGCCTGCTCGACGGCTACAAGCTCCTCGGCCTGCCCGAGACCGGCATCAACGTCGACCACACGCCGGGCCCCCGCGGGCCGGTGACCTACCTCGACCTGTCGCTGCGCCAGTTCGTGGTGCTGCCGCCGGCCTGACTCGCCGGGCCGGGTTGAGCCCGGGCGGTGGGTGCTGGGGGGATGCTCGGGTGGGTAACTCGCCGCGTCTCGGGAGGCATCACACATGGTTGACGTCGACAGCTCGGCCCACCGCACCTGGTTCGTCACCGGGACGTCGTCCGGTATCGGCCGCGCGCTGGTGGTCGCCGCGCTCGAACGCGGTGACCGGGTGGCAGCCACCGCCCGGGACACCGAACCCCTCACGGACCTCGTCGGACGCTTCCCCGACCAGTTGGTCGTCGCCGAGCTCGACGTCCGCGACGAGGAGGCGGCCCGGGCCGCCGTGCAGCGGACGGTCGACGCCTTCGGCCGGATCGACGTGGTCGTCAACAACGCGGCGTACGGGCTGTTCGGCGCGGTCGAGGCGACCAGCGACAAGCAGGCGAGGGAGCTCTTCGACACCAACGTCCACGGGGTGCTGAACGTGCTGCGCGCGGCCCTGCCGGTGCTGCGGCGGCAACGAGCGGGCCACGTCGTGCAGATGTCGGCGCTCTTCGGGCACATGGCCTGGCCCGGCTGCGGGATCCTCGCCGCCACCAAGCACGCGGTCGGCGGGCTCACCGAGGCGCTGGCGATCGAACTCGCTCCGCTGGGGATCAGCTGCACCATGATCGAGCCCGCTCAGCTCGCCACCCCGTTCGTGGCCAACGCCGTGCTCGCCGAGTCCATCCCCGACTACGACCAGACCGTCGGGGCCCTGCTCCGGTCGCTGGGTGCGGCGAGCCCGGAGTCGCTGCCCGACGCGGCCCGGGTGGCGGCGGCGGTCCTGGGCGTGGTGGACGCCGAGCAGCCTCCGTTGCACCTGGCGCTGGGCAGCACGGCCGAGACCGAGATCCGCAGGGCGCACACGACGCGGCTGCGCGAGCTCGACGACTGGGCCGCGACGAGCCGGGAATTCGACGTATCGTGACCGAACACTCGGGAACCCGCATACCGGATCAACCGCACTGCTGCCAAGCTGACCACATGGCGACGACGGTGGGGGCGCAGCCGACCTGGTACCTGTTCCGCAACTCGGGTGAGGCGCGCCCACGCGCGTCCCTGCGCACCAACGTGGTCACCACGGTGCTGTCGGTGTGGTTCACGCTCGGGCTGTTCCTCGACGCCTACGCGCACGCCAACTTTCCCCAGCTCGAGAGCTTCTTCACGCCGTGGCACGCCGTCTTCTACAGCGGTTTCGCGGCCACGGCCGGCTGGATCCTGTGGACGGTGTGGACCCACGTCCAGCAGGGCAGGCGCGGGGTCGCCGCGGTGCCGGCGGGCTACGGGATGACCATGATGGCCCTGCCGGTGTTCGCGGTGTCGGGCGGCATCGACCTGGTGTGGCACGAGGTGATCGGCATCGAGACCACCACCGACATCTTCTTCAGCCCGAGCCACCTCGGCCTCATCGGCTCCATGGTCGTCATCCTGACGAGCCCGCTGCGCGCCGCCTGGGCCGATCCCGACCTCCCGGCGCGTCCGTCGCTGCGGGCGCTGCTCCCCTCCGTGCTCACCCTGTCGTTCGCCGCGAGCCTCGTGCTGCTGTTCCTCACCTACGGCAACGCGCTGCTGTTCTCCTCGCGCAACGTCGTGGCCATGTTCTCGAGCGTCACTGACAATGGCCCCGGCACACTCGCGACGCGCATCGTCCTCACCAACCTCGTGCTGCTCGCGCCCCTGCTCGTGATCGCCCGCCGCTGGCACCTGCCGTTCGGCACGGCCACGATCGCCTACACGATCGCGGCGCTGATCTCCGCCGTCCTCATGGGCTTCGAACTGCTCACCCTCCCGGTGGCGATCGTCGTGGCCGGTGTTCTCGTCGACCTGCTCGCGGTATGGCTGCGGCCCAGCGCCGACCGGCGGGCGGCCTTCTGGATCTTCGGTGCTGCGGCGCCGCTCGTCACCTGGGCGGTCTACCTCGGGGCTGCGTCCCTCGCCGAGGGCGCGCTGCCGGCCGTCGTGGAGTTCTGGACGGGTATGCCGGTGATCGTGGCTCTGCTGGGTTGGACACTCGCGGCGCTGATGCTGCCGAACGCGATCATCGCGGGGGAGTCGACCGGTTCCGAGCGGGCCGCCGCCACCTCGGGCTAGATTCGGGTCGTGCCTGCCGTAGAACTACACAGGACGACGCTGGCCAACGGCCTGCGGGTCCTCGTCGTCCCCGACCCCGCCACCCCCGTCGTCGGCGTCGCGCTGCACGTCGACGTCGGCTTCCGATCGGAGCCGGAGGGGCGCACCGGCTTCGCGCACCTGTTCGAGCACCTGATGTTCCAGGGCAGCGAGAGCCTGGAGAAGCTGGCGCACTTCCGGCACGTGCAGGGCTCGGGCGGAGTGTTCAACGGCTCCACCCACCAGGACTACACCGACTACTTCGAGGTGCTGCCCGCAGCGGCGCTGGAGCGGGCGCTGTTCCTGGAGGCCGACCGCCTGCGCGCACCGAAGCTCACGGAGGAGAACCTCCGCAACCAGGTGGACGTCGTCAAGGAGGAGATCCGGCTCAACGTCCTGAACCGGCCCTACGGCGGGTTCCCCTGGATCCTGCTGCCGCCGGTTCTCTACGACACGTTCCCCAACGCCCACAACGGCTACGGCGACTTCTCCGAGCTGGAGCAGGCCTCGCTCGACGACGCCGCGGCGTTCTTCGACACCTTCTACTCACCGGCCAACGCGCAGGTCACCGTGGCCGGCTACCTCGACGTCGACGAGACGTTGCGGCTCGTGGAGAAGCACTTCGGCGACATCCCGGCCCGCCCGGCGCCGGTCCGGCCGTCGTTCGCGGAGCCGCTGCCGAGCGCCGACCGCCGCCAGGCCGTCACCGACGCCCACGCGCCGCTGCCCGCGCTCGCCCTCGGCTACCGGCTCCCCGACCCCGCCGCCGACCTCGACGGCTACCTCGGCCACGCGCTGCTGGCCTCCGTGCTCGCCGACGGCGAGGCCGCCCGGCTGCAGCGACGGCTCGTGCACGCCGACGGGCTCGTCACCGACATCTCGGCGAGCGCCGGGTTGATGGGCCCGCTCGACGCCCGCGACCCGGACACGTTCACGATCACCGCCGTGCACCCCGCCGCGGTCGCTCCCGACCGCGTGCTCGCCGCCGTCGACGAAGAGCTCGACAAGCTCGCCGCCGCTGGCCCGAGTGCCGACGAGCTCGCCCGGCAGGTGGCCCGCTGGTCGGCCGGGCTGCACCAGGAGAACGACCGGGTGATGTACCGGATGCTCGGCCTCGGTGCCCGCGAGCTGCTCTACGGCCGGGCGGAGATCGCCGTCGAACTGGCCGACCGGCTCGCCGCCGTCACACCGGAGCAGGTCCGCGCCGCGGCGGAGAGCCTGCGCTCGTCCGGGCGGGGCGTCCTGCTCGTCGAGCCGACCGCCGCCCAGGAGGGCAACGAATGACCACCGCAAGCCAGGACACCTCAGGGCAGCACACTCCCGGCAACGCAGTTCCGGGGGAGAACCCCCGCCACCGCAGCGCCGAGGAGATCGGCCGCACCGAAGCCGGGCCGCGCCCGTTGCCCCCGCTGGGCCTCACCCGCGCCGTCCCGCTCCCCGACGTGGAGGAGCACACGCTCGACTCCGGGCTGCGGGTGCTCGTCGCCCACCGCCCCGGCGTGCCGATGGTGGAGCTGCGGCTGCGGGTCCCGTTCGCAGGCGACGAGCCCGAGCACTCCGCCGTGAGCGAGCTGCTGTCGTCCACCCTGCTCACCGGCACCACGAGCCGTGACCGCGTCGGCATCGACGACGAGATGGCGGCCGTCGGCGCCGACCTCGGGGTGAGCGTCGACCCGGAACGGCTCCAGATCGGCGGCCACGGGCTCGCCGAGGGACTGCCCGACCTCCTCTCGGTGCTCGCGGACGTCATCACCTCGGCCACCTATCCCGACGCCGAGGTCGCGCGTGAGCGGGACCGCCTGATCGAGCGGATCTCGGTGGCCCGTTCGCAGCCGCGCACCATCGCCAGGGAGGCGCTGCAGCGCAAGCGGTTCGGCGACCACCCGATCACCCGCGAGATGCCCACCGGGGACGACGTGGCCGCCGTCACGGCCGACCAGATCCGGGCGCTGCACGCCGCGGCGCTCGTGCCGCGGGGGTCCATCCTCACGCTGGTCGGCGACATCGACACGGCCGCGGCGATCGCCCAGGTCGAGAAGGCGCTCGGGGGCTGGACGTCCGACGTTGCGGCCCGTGAGCTGTCCCCGCCGCCCGCGATCTCCCCCGGCGACCTGCAGCTGGTGCACCGGCCGGGATCCGTGCAGTCGCAGCTGCGGCTCTCGGCGCCCGCGCTGCGCCGCCACGACCCGCGCTACGCGGCACTGCAGCTGGCCAACCTCGTGTTCGGCGGCTACTTCTCCTCCCGGTTGATGGAGAACATCCGCGAGGACAAGGGCTACACCTACGGTGCCCACTCGGGCGTCGAGTTCGTGCCCGGTGGCGCGGTACTCGGCGTCGAGACCGACGTGGCGAGCGACGTCACCGCGGCCGCGCTGCTCGAGACCCGCTACGAGCTGGGCCGGCTCACCGCGGTTCCCCCCACGGAGGCGGAGGTCGAGGCCGCGCGCAGCTACGCCGTGGGCTCGCTGCTCATCTCCCTGGACAGCCAGGGCGGCCTCGCGTCCTCGCTGTCGGCGCTGGCCGCCGACGGGCTCGGCATCGACTGGCTGCGGGCCCACCCGGCGCGGCTCGAGGCGGTCACCACGGAGCAGGTCGCCGAGGTGGCACTGGAGTTCTTCGCGCCGTCCGCGTTCACCGGCGTCGTCGTGGGCGACGCCGACGTGATCGGGGCCGGAGCGCGGGCCCTCGGCGGGATCACGGGCCCGTGAGCGGCTCCTGCGCGGTCGGATCCGCGCTCGACTTCACGCTGCTGGTTCCCCCGGTGCTCTCCCGCTCGGCCGTGCTCCGCGACGAGCCGTTGCGCAACGACACCGCGCGGCAGATCGAGGGGTGGCCACAGGCGCGTCTCGTGGTCGTCGACGCCAGGGGCCGCACGCCCGTGGACTGGGACGGCGGGCCTTCCGACGCCACCTGGGACGCGGTCACCGGCGGCGGCGCCCGCCTGCACACCCGGCCCACCACGGGGGACGTGCCGTCGGAGGGCGCGGTGCTGCTGGGGGAGGGCGACGGCGTCGCGTACTGGGGGGTGCGCGGCGAGCCCGACCCGGACGCGGGTGAGGACCCGAGCCGCTGGCTGGACCTGCGGATGGCCGGAGCCGCGCTCGACTCGTTGGGCGCCGGCCTGCTCACCACCGCGGTCGCCGTCCTCAACTGGCACGACGCCGCCCACTTCTGCGCGCGTGACGGCTCCCCGATGCACCCGCGCCAGGCCGGGTGGCACCGGCACTGCGAGGCCAACGGGCACGAGGAGTACCCCCGCACCGACCCCGCCGTCATCTGCCTGGTGCACGACGGCGCCGACCGCGTGCTGCTCGCCCGGCAGCCGTCGTGGCCGGAGGGGCGCTACTCGGTGCTCGCCGGGTTCGTCGAGGCGGGGGAGTCGCTGGAGGCGTGCGTGCTGCGGGAGATCCACGAGGAGGTCGGCGCCACCGTGCGCTCGGTCCGCTACCTCGGCAGCCAGGCGTGGCCGTTCCCGCGCTCGCTGATGGTCGGCTTCCACGCCGAGGCCGACCCGGACGTCCCGCTGGTACCTGCTGACGGCGAGATCGCCGAGGCGATGTGGGTGCGCCGGGCCGAGCTGCGCGCCGCCCTCGAACACGGCGACTGGGCCGCCGACGGGCAGCAGGGCGCGCGTCCCCTGCTGCTGCCCGGCCGGGTGTCGATCGCGCGCTCGATGCTGGAGTCCTGGGCCGCCCTCGACTGACCGCACACGGCTGGTGGCCACCGTGCACACGTCCTGACGTGTGCACGGTGGCCACCGCGTGTGTGCGGTGTGGCTAGGCCGCCAGGTCCGCCACCTTCTCGGCCACCACCGCGAACGGCGGGTTCGTCAGTGCCGTCCCGTCGGCGAAGACGACGGTGGGGACGGTCTGGTTGCCGCCGTTGACGCCCTCCACGAAACGGGCCGCCTCGGGGTCGCGCTCGATGTCGACCTCGTCGTAGGGGATGCCGGCCTGGTCCATCTGCAGCTTGAGCCGGCGGCAGTAGCCGCACCACGTCGTCGAGTACATCGTCACGTCAGCCATGGTCGATTCAACGACCGGCGGCGTTCCTGTCTTCCCCGGGTGTCAGGATGGTCAGGTGACTGCTCGCCTCGTCCCCGACGCCCCGGAATCCGGCCTCGACGACGAGCAGCTCGCCGCGGTCACCGCCCCCCGGGGCCCGGTGTGCGTGCTCGCCGGGGCCGGCACCGGCAAGACGCGCACCATCACCCGGCGCATCGCCCACCTCGTGCGTACCGGCCACGTCGCGTCGGGCCAGGTCCTCGCGGTCACGTTCACGGCGCGCGCGGCGGGGGAGATGCGCACGCGGTTGCGCACGCTCGGGGTGGCGGGCGTGCAGGCCCGCACGTTCCACGCGGCGGCCCTGCGCCAGCTGCGCTACTTCTGGCCGCGCGTGATCGGCGGCGACCAGTGGCAGCTGCTGGAGGGCAAGCTGCGGATCGTCGGACAGGCGGCGGCCCGTGCGAAGGCCGGCACCGACGCGGCGTCGCTGCGTGACCTCGCCGGCGAGATCGAGTGGGCGAAGGCCACTCTCGTCACCGCCGAGGGCTACCCGGCGGCGGTCGCGAAGCTGCGCCGCGACACCCCGGGCCCCGCCGAGCAGGTGGCCACGGTGTACGCGGGCTACGAGGAGCTCAAGAACCGCGCGGAGCTGCTCGACTTCGACGACCTGCTGCTCCACGTCGCCGGGGCGCTGGAGGAGCACGGCGCGGTGGCCGAGGAGTTCCGCGACCGCTACCGCTGCTTCGTCGTGGACGAGTACCAGGACGTCACGCCGCTGCAGCAACGCGTGCTCGACGCCTGGCTCGGGGAGCGTGACGACCTCACGGTGGTGGGCGACGCCAACCAGACGATCTACACGTTCGCCGGCGCCAGCCCGCGCTACCTGCTCGACTTCCCGCGCCGCTTCCCGGAGGCGGCCGTCGTGCGGCTGCAGCGCGACTACCGGTCCACCCCGCAGGTCGTGGCGGCGGCCAACACGCTCATCGGTTCGGCCCGCGGCCGCGTGGCCGGCAGCCGGTTGCAGCTGGTCGGGCAGCTCCCGCCCGGGCCGGAACCCGACTTCTCGGAGCACGACGACGAGCCGGCCGAGGCCGCTGCCGTGGCTGCGCAGATCAAGCGGCTGGTCGCCGACGGCACCCCGGCCGCCGAGATCGCGGTGCTGTTCCGGATCAACGCGCAGTCGGAGGTCTACGAGCAGGCGCTCACCGAGGTCGGCGTGCCCTACCAGGTGCGCGGAGGGGAGCGGTTCTTCTCCCGGCCGGAGGTCCGGCGGGCGATGACGGTGCTGCGCTCCGCAGGCTCCGGGCGGCCCGATGACGGCACCCCGCTCGTCGACGCCGTGCGCGCCGTCCTCGCTCCCGTCGGACTCACCCCGGAGCCGCCCGGCGGTGCAGCGCAGCGGGCCCAGTGGGAGTCGCTGCTCGCGATCGTCGAGCTCGCGGAGGAGCTCGTGGCGGTGGAGCCCGAGGCCGATCTGCGCCGCTTCACCGCGGAGCTCGAGACGAGGGCCGACGCCGCGCACCCTCCCACGGTGCAGGGCGTCACGCTCGCGTCGCTGCACGCCGCCAAGGGCCTGGAATGGGATGTCGTGTTCCTCGTCGGGCTCGTCGACGGCACGCTCCCGATCCAGCACGCCGACGGCGACGACGAGGCGATCGAGGAGGAGCGCAGGCTGCTCTACGTCGGGATCACCCGGGCCCGGCGCCGGCTCGCGCTGTCGTGGGCGCTGTCCCGCCAGCCCGGTGGTCCGCGCCGCAGGCGGCGGAGCCGCTTCCTCTACGGGCTGATTCCGGAGGAGCACGCGGCTTCGCGGATAGCGAACGGGTCGAGCCGCGGTGGCCCGCGGCCGCGCTGCCGGGTCTGTGGTTCCCCGTTGATGGGCGCCGACGCGCTGAAGATGCGCCGATGCGCCGACTGTCCGTCCGATGTGGACGTCGAGCTGCTCGACCGGTTGCGCGGCTGGCGGAGCGAGGAGGCCAAGGAGCAGCAGGTTCCGGCCTATGTGGTCTTCACCGACGCCACCCTCACGGCGATCGCCGAGCAGCGGCCCGCCGACAACGCGGCGCTGGTACGGATCCCGGGTATCGGCGCGCGCAAGCTCGACCGCTACGGGCCTGCGGTGCTGGCGCTGGTCACCGACCCGGATGTATCTGATAGTTGATCCAAGAAGTTCCCCGTAAATCAGTTGTGCGGTCTGTCCGGGTGTCTCTAACGTATCCGTCGACGGTCCTCATCAGCCCGTCTTCTGCTGCGACCTCACGCGAAGGGGGTGTCCTGTGATCACGATGATGCTTCCCATCTCCGGGATCTACGGCGCCCGCGTGCGCGTCGAGTCCGGTATCGCGACGGTCGGCTCCCCGCGCCACGCGCACGTGTGGCAGAAGCGACCGGCAGGCACGGCTCTCGGTGCCTTCGTGATCAAGGGCGTCAGCGTCACCGATAACAGCACAGGTGTGTCCGAAGTGGAGTGTCGCCCAACCTAGGCGGCGACCTCGCCACCGGCCCGAAGAACCAAGGCCGCGGACCCACACCGGGATCCGCGGCCTTTTTGTTTGTCCTGCCTGACCACATCACTCAGGAGGTAGAGGTGTTAGTCCGATCAGTTCCGTTGGACGGCGGAGCGATCAGTCCCGACCAGCTCGGTGGCGACCCGGTCACCGGTCTGGGGTCCCTCCTCGACGCGGCTCCCCGCGCCGGGTTGGACCTTCCGTGTCGTTCGGGCGATGCGGACCTGTGGTTCGCCGAGGCTCCTGCGGAGCTGGAGCGGGCCAAGGAGCTGTGCGGTCACTGCCCCATCCAGGCCGAGTGCCTGGCCGGCGCGGTGCGCCGTGAGGAGCCATGGGGTGTCTGGGGCGGCGAGATCTTCCTGCGCGGGGCAGTCATCCCGCGCAAGAGGCCCCGTGGCCGTCCGAGCAAGGCTGCACTGGCTCGCGACCGCGAGTACGCCGCGGCCGTGTCCGCCTGATCCACGCCCCACCCGTCGGCCCTTCGAGGGCCACACCGACAGGAGACCGATTCCGATGACCGACTTCAACCCGCCGACGGCTGCTCCCACCCAGCCGCGATCCATGGTCCTGCACCGAGAGGGAACCCAGATGTTGCTCCACGAAGCCCTGGCCAGATCCCGACAGCGGGAAGCCGAAGAGGCAGCCCGTCACTACACACTGGCCCGCCGGTTCACGGCGGGCCGCCGGTGGGCGTCGCTCGCCGGCTTCGCCGACAGGCGCGCGACCCGTGCACGGGCGAGCGCAGGCGCGGCTCAGCTGCACGGGCACTCCCGTTCCGCTGTGAACGGGCTCCGTGCCGTATGAGCGGTGCCGACGAAGAGAACAGGTAAGTAACCGACGTCCCCGGTCGACCGGCCATCGGCCGGGGTGCCGTCGGCCTCCGATACCGAACCACCTCTGGACCCGGCCCGGCCCGCTCCACGCCACGATCAGCGGGACCGGGGCCGGGTTCAGAGGTGGCGGCCGGCCGACTCGTCCTCGGCGTCGAAGATCCACGGCTGCCAGTGCCCCACGATCCCGCGCAGCGGCACATCGGCGTCGAGCTGGCACAGCACACCGAGCGTGCCCATCGTGACGCGGTGCACGAGCAGGTACTGGGGCGGCAGGTTGAGCTCGCGACCGGTGTTGAAGTCGGGGCTCCGCAGGTCCCCCACCCGTTCGGCCTGCCGCTGCAGCCACCGCCGGTTGAAGCGGAAGGTGTCGGTGCGCAGCGGTTCGGTGAACGGTGCCAGGTAGGTGACGGCGTCCTCGGCGCGCAGTGGCGAGCCGGCCCGCACGAACCCGTTGTCACGCAGCAGCGTGAGGAGCTCCTCTGGCTTGTCCTCCAGCGCGAGCCGGACCATCACCGACAGCGGCCGGGGGAGACCCTCGGGCAGGCGCGCCACGGCGCCGTAGTCGATGACGAGGAGCCTGCCGTCGTCGAGCACCTGGAAGTTGCCGGGGTGCGGGTCGGCGTGCAGCAGCCCGACCCGGGCCGGCGCGGAGTAGTGGAACTCGGCGAGCAGGGCGGCGGCCTTGTCGCGCTGCTCCTGCGTGCCGCCCCGGATGACGTCCGACAGCTTCCGGCCGGTGACCCACTCGGTGACCATCGCCCGCGGGGCCGACGCCACCACGCGGGGCACCTTGACCTTGTCGTCGCCGTCGAACGCCGAGGCGAACGCGCGCTGGTTCTCGGCCTCGTCGCGGTAGTCGAGCTCCTCCTCCATCCGGTCGCGCAGCTCGGCGATCAGTGGCTTGATCTCCAGGCCCGGCACCAGCGGCTGCATCAGCCTGCTCATCCGCGACAGCTGCCGCAGGTCGGAGCGCAGCGCCTCCTCCGCGCCGGGGTACTGCACCTTGACGGCGACCTCGCGCCCGTCCTTCCAGATCGCGCGGTGGACCTGGCCGATGCTCGCGGCCGCGGCCGGTGTCTCGTCGAAGTCCTGGAACCGGTTGCGCCAGCCCCGGCCGAACTGCTCGGCCAGCATCCGATGCACGTCGGCAGGGGGCATGGGCGGGGCCGCGGACTGCAGCTTGACGAGCGACTCGCGGAACGGCGCCGCGTACTCGTCGGGGATGGCGGCCTCGAACACGCTCAGGGCCTGGCCGAACTTCATGGCGCCGCCCTTGAGCTCGCCGAGCACGGCGAAGAGCTGCTCGGCGCTCTTGGCCATCAGCTGGGCGGAGATCTCCTCGCCGTCGCCTCCGACGAGCCGCCTGCCCCATCCGGCTGCGGCTCGCCCGGCAACTCCGAGCGGGAGACTGGCCAGCTTGGCCGTGCGCGAAGCCGTACGCCGCGGGATGTCGGTCACGCTGTTTCCTTTGTGGGGTGCGGTGCCGCCGTGGCGAGCGGCGGGATCGCCGACGCGAAACGCTCGCCGGCCGTGGCATCCCTGTCGATGGTCGTCGGTGGGTCGGGCCGTGCACCGTCCGATGGCGGGCTTGCGGGCTCCTTCACCCCCTGATTGTGTCCCGATCTCCCCCTTGCGCGCATGTTGCCTTCGGTCACGAACGCGGATTCACTCGCGGCCGAACACGGCTGGGCCGTGGTGGAGGTCCGTTGACAGCACCATGACATGACGGGCGGTCGGGGCGGCGACGAGATCACCGGGATCTCGCCGGCCGCGGAGGAAAGGGCCGGCGCGCTGCGGAAACGGCTGCCCAGCGATCCGGGTGCCGAGAGGACACCTCCGACAGCCCGCCCTCAACGGCTGACCGTACGGGGCGGGCTGTGGAGGACCTCACGCCAGACGCGTCAGTGCTGTCCGGCCTTGTCCAGGTCGGCGTCCTTGCAGGTGGCAGGCGCGTTGACGGGGTTGCATCGGGCCACCGTGTTGCCGGCGAGCGAGGCGTAGTAGCCCGAGCCGAATCGGGCGGCCATCCCGGGAACCGGGTAGTCGGTGCTGACGACCTGGGCGCCGCTGGTCAGCGCGGCCTCGCGACGCGTGGTGTCGCCGGTGCGCGCCTCGCCGGTGGGCGCGTCCGCCCGGTCCGGATCATGTAGCCCTGCTTGACCAGGTCGATGATCGTGTCGTGCAGTTGCGGCGCCTCGTCGCGGATCATGAAGGCTGCGTCCGGCTTGTCGCCGTTGTCCTGGGCGTTGGTGAAGAACAGCCGGCCCGCGAGGCTCGGGTCGTTGCCCTGGAGGTACTCGGGCCGGAGGTTGTCCATCGCGAACATGACCTTGCCACGGGCGTCGCGCAGGGTCGGCCAGCCGTACTTCAGGACCGAGTCCCGCAAGGTCATCCCGTTGTGGCGGACGTCGTCGGGCGTGATGACGCGGTCGCGGGGGAACACCGACAGCACTTCCTGCTCGGCATTGGTGAAGCTGTCGTGCGTCCAGGGCAGCATCGGTTGTGTCGGGTGGCCCGGGAAGTTCGGGCCGTTGCCCTGGTCGAACTGCAGCAGGATGGTGATCGGCACGGCGTTGGAGTTCTTGTCCAACCAGTCCTTGACCTGCTTGAGGCAGTCGACGAAGGTCAGGCAGCTGGTGTGGTAATCAACATCCTCCTCGTGGAGGACCTTGATGCCGGGCTTGTTCATCACCTCCGGGTGCCACGGTCCTTCGCCCGAGATCTGGCGGAGGATCGGATTGGTGAACCGGCCTCCATCGGGGTCCTGGGCAAGGTCGAACTCGAGACTACGAACCTTTTGGCCGTCGAGTTGCTGCTGGATCGGGGCGTGGGAGTACTCCTCGCCACCGGTGCCGGAGCCGGGCTGGGCCTGCTCCCGGATGGCCTTCTCCGGGTCGGTGATCTCCACGTGGAAGCTGTTGTGGGTGCCGACGGTCTGGATCTGGTTGATCCGGACCTGGTTGTCGTGGCCCACGCCCGCGGCGACGTCGGTAGGCGGTGGAACAGGGGTCGGCGAATTCCCGATGCTCGGGGGAACGACGCCGGACGAATCTGTGTCGTTGTTCGGGGGAACGGGGGTGGGCGTATCCACTCCAGCGGTCGGAGGAGCGGGGGCAGCCGAATTCCCACCAGTGTTCGGGGGAACGGGGGTGGCGGCAGCAGCGATTCCGATCGGGGTGATCAGCGCCGAGGTGACGGCAATGACCAACATGGACCGCGAGAGTAGACGCACGCAGGTCTCCATAAAGTGGGCGAATGGTGCGGCCCCAAGATTCCAGCGTCTTCACTCGATCGAGTGGTCCGCCGCTGAACACTGGACGAACCAGATCTGTCCATCGTCGATGAATCGGGAAATTCCGACAAATCCGTTGATATGAATAATTCGCTGTTCCGGGCCGATCGCCGGCACCGGTGCTCCGCGCGCCTACCCCGCGGCGAGCCCGCACCGGCTGCTCGACAGGCAAGGAGGCCTGCTTCAGGATCACGCGCGAGTCGAGTCGGGAGGAGTTCGCCGAGGTGGCGGCACCCGCTCGCTGCTCGCCCCGCACCCGCAGCCGGGCTGGGGTGACCAGGTGCGCCGCAGCAGCGTGCCGGCGACGACGTCGAGCTCGATCGTGGTGTCGAGGGTGGGGGGTGGCGGGCCGCCGCCCGCGGTGGCGTCGAGCGCGGCGAGAACCTGCGCGGCGGCGAGTGCGGCGGTGGCGCGGACCGCCGCCGGATCACCGCGGCCCGCCCTGCCCACGAGCTGCGCGGCGACGGTGGGCCAGCCGGGGTCGTGGGCGCTGCGCAGCAGATCGAGGCAGCCGAGACAGGCCGTGCGACCGGGCAGGACGAGTGGCCCGACGACGCCGATGCCGTCGCGCATCCGAGTGGAGAGGTGCGTGGTGCCGCCCGCGTGCAGCTCCGTGACCCGTTCGGGCTCGGGGGCGAGAGCATCGGCGAGCACGACCAGGTCGGACACCAGCCGCTGCGGTGGCGGTCCGGTGGTGACGCCGGGGCAGAGCCGGCGCACCGCCGCCCGCGTGGCGGCGAGCCGGTCGTGGCCGCGGTCGGTGTCGAGGAACCCCGTGCCCAGGTCGGCCGCGAGCACCGGGCCCGAGGTCTCGACGTGCACCGCACCGACCCCGGCCTGTGCGAGACCGACCACGACGCCGACCGACAGCGGCCCGCAACCGGTGACGACGACGGTGCTGGTGGCCCGGTTCCGGGTCGGCCGGTCCAGCGCCGTGGCGTCGACCAGGGCCCCGGCCGCGACGAGCTCGCACACCAGCGCGTCCGCCTCGGCCGCCTCCACCCCACGATGCACCGCCCTGGCGACGAGCTCGGCGTGGCCCACCGGGCCGTCCAGCTCGTCGAGCATCGCCGCCAGCGCGGGCGGGAGGTCGTCGACGGCGACGGCCGTCGCCGGGTCGAGGCCGAGCAGCCGGGCTCGGGGGCCCAGCCGGAGCACCGACCGGTGCGGGGACAGGCGGAGCATCACCGGTGGGGAGGGGCGCGCTGCGGTCGGCATCGGCCGATGGTGCGCCGTGGCCGGGACTGCTGCATCCGGCTGTCCACAGACCCGAGCTCGGCTGTGGACAACTCCGGGAGTCGCCCCGGCGCCCAGGCCCGGGGCTTAGGCTGGAGTGATGGCGCAGCCCGCGGTCGTTGAGGTCCGGCGCAGTGACCGCCGCCGGCGCATGGTCAGTGCCCGGCGCGAGGGCGACACGGTGATCGTGTTCATCCCGGGGTGGATGAGCGACTCCGAGGAACGGCGCTGGGTCGACGAGATGGTGCGCCGGCTGGAACGCAGTGAGGCCCGCCGCCGCTCACCCGCCCGCAAGGGCGACGACGAGCTGCGCCGTCGCAGCATGGAGCTGTCCCGCCGTTACCTCGACGGTCGCGCGGAGCCGAGCACCGTGCGCTGGGTGGCCCCGATGCGCACGCGCTGGGCGTCGTGCACGCCTGCTGATGCCACGATCCGGATCAGCGACCGGCTGCGTGACGTCCCCGGCTGGGTGGTCGACTACGTGCTGATCCACGAGCTCACCCACCTGCTGGAGCCCGGGCACGACGACCGGTTCTGGACGTGGGTGCACCGCTACCCGCGCGCTGAGCGCGCCATGGGCTACCTCGAAGGGCTCTCCGCCGCCGCCGGCCTCGGCCTGGTGGGCATCGACGGCGACGAGCCCGACGCCGAGGCGGGCTGACGAGCCGCCCGGCACCGCCGACCGCGGTGCCGGGCTCCCGGTGTCCCAGGTGCCGGTCCGCGGATCAGGCGGTGGGGCTCGGCCCGTCGGACTCGGGTCCGTCGGACTTCGGACCGTCCGACTTCGGCTCGCCGGACTCCGGTCCTTCGGACTTCGGAGTGTCGCTGCTGTCGCTGCGCCCCTTCTCGGGGTCGTCGGCGGCAGCCTTGCCCGCCAGCTTCTCCAGCTCCGCGATCGGGTCGCCGATCTCGTCCCGCCCGACGAACCCGGCCGGGTCGTCGAGGTCGTCGGCCGACGGGATCAGGTCCGGGTGGGCCCAGAGTGCGTCGCGGCCCGCGGTGCCGCGCTGCTCACCGAGCAGTCGCCAGAGCTCCGCGGCGGCGCGTAGCCGGCGCGGCCGCAGCTCGAGGCCGACCACCGTGGCGAAGGTCTGCTCGGCGGGGCCGCCGGAGGCGCGGCGGCGGCGCAGGGTCTCCCGCAGGGCCTCCGCACCCGGTAGGCGGTCGCCCACCGCGTCGGCGACCACGGCGTCGACCCAGCCCTCGATCAGGGCGAGCAGGGTCTCGAGGCGGGCGAGCGCCGCCTCCTGCTCCGGGGTGGTCTCGGGCTCGAACATGCCCGACTGCATGGCCTCCTCGATGGCGGCCGGGTTGGACGGGTCGATGCCGCGGGCGAGCTCCTCGATCCGGGAGGTGTCGACCCGGATGCCGCGTGCGTACTCCTCGACGGTGCCGAGCAGCCGCTCCTTGAGCCAGCCGACGTGGGCGAACAACCGGTGGTGCGCCGCCTCGCGCGCGGCCAGGTAGATCATCACCTCGCTGGCGGGCCGGTCGAGGTCCTTGGTGAACTTCTCGATGTTCTCCGGCAGCAGCGCCGCCACCCGGTCGGGACCGACCGGCACGCCGATGTCGGTGGAGGTGAGCACCTCCGCGGCGAGCTGGGCCAGGCCGCCGCCCAACTGGCTGCCGAAGGCGAGCCCGCCCATCTGGCCGAGCATCGCCAGCATCGGGCCTGCGGCGGCACGCGCCTCCTCGGGCACGGCGTCCACCCACGACACGGAGACCCGCTGGGCGACCGGATCACACAGCCGCTTCCAGGTGGGCATGCTCGCGGTGACCCACTCACTCGCCGACCAGGCCTTGGTCTCCACGGCACCGGCGGGGAAGTCGGTGGCGGCGTCGAGCCAGAGCTCGGCGAGCTTCACCGCGTCACTCACCGCGGCGCGCTGCGCCCCCGTGAGCGAGGACGTGGTGGCGGCGAGGCGCTGCTGGGCGAGCTGCGCCGCGAGGTCGTAGTTGACGGGGCCGCCGCCCGTGTTCTGCGCCTGGCTGAGCATCTGCCCGAGCTGGGTGAGCATCTGCCCCAGCTGGCTGACGTCGAACCCACCGGCGCCTCCGGGCATCCCGGGCATACCCGGCATGCCTGGCAGGCCGGGGAACCCGCCGGGGGGCATGCCCGGCAGGTTGCCGAAGCCGAACGGATCCTGCGGCCCGTTGCCCGGGCGATCGGGCTCGCGCCCGCGGTCGTTCTCGTCGTCGCGGTCGCGGTCTCGGTCGGACGGCCCGAATCCGAACGGGGTATCGCTCATATCACTACGGTACGCGGGTCCGCCCTGCTCAGGTGTTCGCGCTCGGCAGTAAAACTGCTGCCCGTGGTGCCTCGTGCCGACCGTGCGAGGGCGTCGCAGGCGGTCCACATAGGCTGTGAGATCGTGAACCGCCGGACGTGGACGCTCGTCGTCGCAGGCATGCTCGCACTGGCGCTCGGCGTGCTCGCCGCGGCAGTGCCGGTACCGATGGTGGCACTGGGTCCGGGGCCCACGTACGACACGCTCGGTGACGTCGACGGGAAGCCGGTCGTGGCCGTCGACGGCCTCCAGGTCTTCCCGACGTCCGGGCACCTCAACATGACCACGGTCTCGGTGACCGACCGCCTCACGCTGTTCTCGACGCTGGGCCTGTGGGCCGCTGGTGACCGCCAGGTGGTGCCGCGCAGCGACGTCTTCCCCCCGGAGAAGACCGACGAGCAGGTCCAGCAGGAGAACACCGAGCAGTTCGCGGCCTCGGAGGCGAACGCCGAGGTCGCCGCACTGACCGAGCTGCGGGTGCCCACCCGCGTGGTGGTGGGCGACCTGGTGCCCGACTCGCCTGCACAGGGCCGGCTGGAGGTCGGCGACGAGATCGTCGCGGTGTCGGGGCAGGCCGTCGACTCGCCTGCCGCCGTGTCGAGTGCACTGGCGTCGACGAAGCCGGGGCAGTCGGTCACGATCACCTACCGCCGGGCGGGCCAGCAGCGCGACGCCGACGTCGTGCTCGGCTCGAGCCCCGACCGGCCGCAGGGTCTGCTCGGTGTCCGCCCCGGCATCGAGCCGCAGGCGGGCGACATCAGGATCAGCCTGGGTGACATCGGCGGTCCGTCGGCCGGCCTCATGTTCGCGCTGGCCGTGATCGACAAGCTGACTCCCGGCAACCTCGCCGACGGGCGGTTCGTCGCGGGCACCGGAACGATCGCGCCGGACGGCCAGGTCGGACCGATCGGCGGCATCCCGTTCAAGATGCGCGCGGCGCGGGACGCGGGGGCCACCGTGTTCCTCGTCCCGGCCGACAACTGCGCGGAGGCCGCCGCGAACGCGCCCGCCGGGTTGGAGCTCGTGCGCGTCGCGAACCTGCAGGACGCTCTCACCGGCCTCGATGCGCTCACAGCCGGCCGGACGCCGGTTTCCTGCTCACCTGCTGCCTGAATCGGGCGACTCGGACATTTGAGGCCCCCACGGGAACCCCACACCCCCTCCGTAGAGTTGGATGAGCAGGGCGCATCGACGGGCCGGCTGCAGGAGGCGATCGGGCAGGTCGCCGCGGCACCGGACCGACCCGTTGCCCGCGCCCGGCGCCCGACCCCGCGAAGACTGGAGTGTGCCCTGTGGCCATGCGGCCCCCGGTGGGAGCACCGACGTTGAGCCGCCGTACCCGGATCCTGCTCGTCCTTGCGGGAATCGTGGTGCTGCTACTCCTCGGCGGCTCGCGCCTCATCAACTTCTATGTCGACTGGCTGTGGTTCGGGGAGGTCGGTTACCGGGGCGTCTTCGCGACGGTCCTGTTCACCCAGATCGTCCAGTTCCTGGTCGCCGCGCTGCTGATCGGCGGCCTGGTGGCGCTGTCGCTGTGGATCGCCTACCGCTCGCGCCCGGTCTTCGTGCCCGTCACCGGGCCGGAGGACCCGATAGCGCGCTACCGCACGGTGATCATCCAGCGGCTGCGACTGTTCGCCATCGGTATCCCGCTGATCATCGGGGTCATCGCGGGTCTCGCGGCGCAGGGCGACTGGCAGACCGTCCAGCAGTTCCTCAACTCCACGCCGTTCGGGGTCACCGACCCCGAGTTCGGCATCGACGTGGGCTTCTACGCGTTCCAGCTGCCGTTCTACCGGTACGTGCTGGACTGGCTGTTCGTCGCGGTGGCCATCTGCTTCGTGGTCTCGCTGATCACCCACTACATCTTCGGCGGAATCCGGCTCAGCGGGCGCTCGGGCCAGGTCTCGGCCGCTGCGCGCGCCCAGCTGGCGATCCTCGCCGGGGTGTTCGTGCTGCTCAAGGCGGTGGCGTACTACTTCGACCGGTACGAGCTGCTGTTCAGCAACCGCAGTGACATCTTCACCGGTGCCACCTACACCGACCTCAACGCGGTGATGCCCGCCAAGCTGATCCTGCTGTTCATCTCGATCATCTGTGCCGCGGCGTTCTTCGCGGCGGTGTTCCGGCGCAACCTGCAGCTGCCCGCGATCGCCACGGTGCTGCTGGTCCTGTCCAGCGTGCTGATCGGTGCGGCGTGGCCGCAGGTGCTGCAGCAGTTCGTGGTGTCGCCCAATGCCAACGAGCGTGAGTCGGTGCCGATCGAACGCAACATCGCGGCCACCAGGCAGGCGTTCGGGCTCACGGACGACAAGGTCACCGAGGTGCCCTACAGCGGCACGTCGGAGGCCACGCCCGCCGCGGTCCGCAACGACACCGCCACGGTGCCGAACATCCGCCTGCTCGACCCGGCCAAGGTCGGCGACACGTTCACGCAGCTCCAGCAGCGGCGTACGTTCTACGGCTTCCCGCAGAAGCTCGACATCGACCGGTACAACATCAACGGGAAGATCCAGGACTACATCGTCGCCCTGCGCGAGCTGAACAGCGCAGGCCTCACCGGCAACCAGACCGACTGGATCAACCGGCGGCTGGTCTACACGCACGGCAACGGGATCGTGGTGGCTCCGGCCAACCAGGTGAACGCCGTGCTGGACGAGGCGGGTGGCCAGGGCGGTCTGCCCAACTTCACCAGCATCGACATCAGCAACTCGAACTCGCCGTCGTTGCCGCCGAGCCTGCGCGTCACCGAGCCGCGGGTGTACTACGGCGAGCTGATCGACGGGTACTCGATCGTCGGCGCAGAGCCGGGCGCCACCCCGCGGGAGTACGACTCCGACACGCAGAGCTACACCTACACAGGCAAGGGCGGTGTGCCGCTGGGCAACATCGTCAACCGGCTCGTGTTCTCGCTGTTCTACGGCGAGCGCAACATCCTGTTCAACAACTCGATCAACGCCGACTCGAAGATCATGTACGTCCGCGACCCGCGTGACCGGGTGCAGGCGGTGGCGCCGTGGCTCACCACGGACACCGACCCGTACCCCGCGGTGGTCAACGGGCGAATCGAGTGGATCGTCGACGGCTACACGACGCTGCAGAACTACCCCTACGCCGAGCGGATGGGCCTGGGGCAGGCCACGGCCGACGCACTGCAGCCGTTGCAGCGGGCGCAGCAGGACAAGGACATCAGCTACCTCCGCAACTCCGTGAAGGCCACCGTCGACGCCTACGACGGCACCGTCACGCTGTACGCGTTCGACGAGTCCGATCCGGTGCTGAAGACCTGGATGAAGACCTTCCCGGGCACCGTGCAGCCGGCGTCGGCCATCAGTCCGGACCTGAGAGCGCACTTCCGGTATCCGGAGGACCAGTTCAAGGTGCAGCGCGAGCTACTCACGCGCTACCACGTGGACAACCCGCTGGAGTTCTACGGCAACGTGTCCTTCTGGGACGTGCCGTCCGACCCGACGGTGCCGGGCGGTGGCGGAGCAGGCGGCGCACCACAGCCGCCGTACTACATCCTGGCGGGTGAACCAGGGGCCGCGGGCCAGGAGGGCACCACGCCCACCTTCCAGCTGACCAGCGCGCTGGTGTTCCGCAACCGGGACATCCTCTCGGCCTACGTCACGGCGAGCTCCGATCCGGCCAACTACGGCAAGATCACGGTGCTCCAGCTACCACCGGACACCCAGACGCTGGGCCCGCAACAGGTGCAGACCCAGTTCGTCGGTTCACCCAACGTCAGCCAGGACCTAGGACTGCTATCGAGGGGTGGGCAGAGCACCGTCGAGTACGGCAACCTGCTCACCCTGCCCGTGGCCGGCGGACTGCTCTTCGTCGAACCGGTCTACATCGAGCGTGCCAACCAGCAGTCGAGCTATCCACAGCTGGCGAGAGTGCTGGTGTCCTACAACGGGCGGGTCGGCTACGACGCGAACCTGTCCGTGGCGCTCGATCAGGTGTTCGGCGCGGGGGCAGGGGCGGCGGTAGCGCCTCCGGCCGGGGGAGCACCAGCCGGCACGCCACAGCCGGGGAATGCGCCGCCGGCAGCCGGTGGGCCCGCCGCGCCCGCGGCCAGTCCCCAGGTCGCCGCAGCAGCGGCGGCGATCCAGAGCGCGATCACCCAGCTCCGCGCCGCGAACCAGAGTGGTGACTTCGCGGCGCAGGGCCAGGCGCTCCAGCAGCTGGACTCGGCGGTCCAGCAGTTCCAGCAGGCGCAGGCGGCCGCCGGCTCGACGCCGACGCCACCAACGCCCGGACCCGGCGGCTGATTCACGGCCCGAACGCCACCGCCCCGCCGACCTGACCAGGTCAGCGGGGCGGTGGCCGTTAGGGGGACCCCCCGCTGCAGGCAGGTTTCGGAGGGGTGTAATGTCTTCAACAGCAAGACAGCAACATGGCAACGCGGGGTGGAGCAGCTCGGTAGCTCGCTGGGCTCATAACCCAGAGGTCGTAGGTTCGAATCCTACCCCCGCTACCACCGGAAACGGCCCTCAGGGATCTCCCTGGGGGCCGTTTTCATGCGTGTTGTGACCAGATTTGTGACCACGGGCTACCCGGCGTCGGCGGTCGGACCGGCGTCGAGCTTCCGTCGGATGAGGCCCGCCACCAGCTCGGCAGCTTCCCGATCGTGCCCCGTGGATCGGTGGCCGTAGATCTGGACCGTGATGCCCTCGTGGGCGTGGCCGATCCGGTCGCTGACGATCTTGGCGTGCACGCCGCTGTCGAGCGAGAGGGTCGCGTAGGTGTGCCGGATGTCGTGCAGCCGGATGCGTCGCACCCCGGCCAGGTCCACCAGCCGGTTGAAGCGCCGCGTGATCGTGTCCGCGTGCAGCCGACGACCGTCCGCGTAGCGCATGAGCTTGCCGTGGCTCGTGTCGTACTCCTCGCCGAACGCCTCCCGCTCCGTGTCCAGCACGGTGAGGTAGGCCCGCAGGAGTTCGACGGTGTACGGGTCGAGGGAGATCTTCCGGACCCCGGCGTTCGACTTGCCGTCGGAGTCGATCGTCTGGCCCGCCACCACCACGCGGGTGTCCTCGATCGCGAGGGTGGCCCGGTCGAGGTCGAGCAGCTCCCGATCCACGCCGGCCAACTCCGAGCGCCGCATGCCGGTGGTCGCCGCGAGCAGCCACATCGCCGCGAACCGGTCGGACAGTGCCACCCGCAGCCACGTGGTCAGCTCGTCCACGGTCCAGGGCTTCGGTCGGTTGCGGGTGGTGCGCCGCTGCTCGCGCGGCAGGCTCGCGTGCTCGGCCGGATTGGACACGAGGTAGTCCCACGCCACCGCGTCGGTGAACGCACGATGCAGCATCCGGTGCACGTTCTTGACCGTCTTCGGGGCCAGCCCGGCCCCGGCATCTGTCGGGAGACGACCACGGCGGAAGCGCAGCACGGCGGCGCGGGCGGCATGGATGGTCACTCCGCAGGCCGCCACGATCTCGATCGGCGTCGGCCCCAGCCCGTCGCGCTGCTCCCGGTGCTGCGACCAGTAGGCGTACATGGCCGCGTTCCGGTCGACCTTGACCCGGCCCTCGGTCAGGAGCCGCCGGTAGAGGAGGTTGAGCACCGGCACGGTGATGTCCTGCAGTCGTCGATCACCGATGAGCGGGTCGATGTAGGCCCGGGTGTAGTCCAGGTAGTTCTGGCGCGTCGAGGGCTTGAGCGAGTCGCCCACCGCGTCGAGCCACTCGGCCATGAACGCTCGGACCGTCCGGCGGGTCGAGCGCACCAGCCGCCCACCGGAGTGGCGCTGCTTGGACGCCATCGCGGCCTTCCACGCGGCGTCCTCCGATTCGAACCCGCCCCGGTTCTCCCGCTGCCGCTTGCCGGTCAGCGGGTCCGGTTCCAGATCGAGCCGGTAGTACCAGCGGGACCCACGCTGGTGGACGGTGATGCCCTTCGTCGGCATGGCGCGGCGGCTCATACCATGCTCCGCCCGTCGACCATCGCGAGCAGCCGCGCCGTGATCACATACACACGGCCCCCGAGGCGACGCACGGGAAGCTCACCGGCAGCGGCATACCGGTAGGCCGATGCCCGGCTGATTCCCAACAGTTCCGCCGCTCGCGGGATCGTCAGAAGGGCCGGGAGCGGCCTCTCATCGGTCTGCGTGGTCATCGTGCTGCCTCCATCCGTGCCGTGCGTCGTTGCTGTCGGTTTCGTTCGGCAATGGCCACGGCCAGCTCCCGCTCTGCGTACGTGTGGTGTCCGATCTGGACGAGGCGCCAGTCGTTGATCACGGTGACGGTCGACAGGTCGAGGGGGATCTCGTTGGGGTCGTCGGTGTCGCGGTCGAGCTGGGCCAGGTCATCGACCAGTCGCCACGTCCTCCGGTCGGCTCGGAGCGCGCCGAAGGTGGTCGAGTACCGCTGGCTCTTGGTCAAGAAATGACCGCGAAATCCGAGCATGTGCGCCCACCGCCGCAACCCCAGCTCCTCGTACTGGGCCAGGCCGCCGAGTTCCCAGCAGGTGCGGATCATGCGGGCGTGGTGCGGGCTGACGTCGAGGTACTGCACGTGGTCGACATCGCGGATCGGGCGGTCGGCGGTCTCGGAGGCGCCGGTGCCTTTGGTGGCGTACTTGGCGATGTAGCCGGCCAGGGCGGCGTCGGTGATCTCCCCGTCCTGGTCCTCGAGGTGGGTGGCGTGGGCGGGGGTGATGGTGCGCAGGTCGAGTTGGCGCCCCCACCCCAGCACGAGCGGTGTCCCGTCCGGTCGGGTCACGGTGAGCGTGGCGGTGCGGGCGGCGAGGCGGACGACGTCGCGCAGCACGTCGCCGGTGAGTCCGGTCGGGGCCGGGTCGGCGGGTCCGTCCGGGCCGTCGAGGCGCAGCACGGCGTGGAAGTGCACGAGCCCGCGGCGCTGGTATTCGGCGACCTTCGCGTAGGACAGGCGGGCGTGGTCGCGGAATGCCCGGACCGGGATCCCGAGCGCGGTGGCGAGCGCGCGGCGCAGGGCGATGGTGAACCGGTGCCACAGGGCCCCGGCGTGGGCCTGCCACAGCACCGCCCCGACGTAGTCGTACGCGTCCGGGTCGAGCGGGGCGCCGAGGCGCGGATCATCGGGGTGGTGCCACTCTCCGCACCCGCAGGGGAGGATCTGGGCGCGGGGGCCGGTGCGGCGGGTGTGGACCGGCCCGAACGAGGGTGCGGTGAGGGTGAGGAACGCCCGCGGCTTGCCGGTGACGGTGGTGGGGACGCGTTTGGTGGGGTCTCCGGCCAGTCCGGCGCGGATGAGGTGGAAGGCGTCTCCGGCGTAGCGGTCGGAGCAGGCGGGGCAGACGGTGGCGCGGCGGTTGCCGCAGGGGGCGAGGATGTCCCCTTCACGTTGGATCAGGACGGCGCCGTCCCGGTCGAGGACGCGGGAGGAGCCTGTGAGGTGGATGGGGGCGGCGCATCCGCCGCTGGCCTCGACCTGGGCGCGCCAGGTGCGGTAGTTCGGGTCCCGCAGTCGGGCGCTGATCGGGTCGAAGGCATCGCTGACGTCGGTGTGCGTGGTCATCGGGCCACCTCCGTGGCAGGGCAGTCCCGGAACAGGTGATCGAGCAGGGCGGAGTGCAGAGCGCTGCCCTCCCGGGCGGCCTCGGCGGTGGGCAGCGGGTGGCGGGTGCGGACGGTGGTGGCGCAGCGGGGGCAGGCCACGGTGGGGACGCCGCTGTCGTGGTGGGTCCCGCGCAGGGCGTCGGCGGCAGCGGTGAGAATCCGGAACCGTCCGACCCGTTCCCGGGTGGGGGCGCTCACCGCGACCTCCGGGGCGAGCTGTACTCAGTGCCGCCGGACCATTGGCCGTTGGCGTCGCGTTCGTAGGTGATCTCGATGTGGCCGGGGTCGGTGTCGTAGTGGCGGGCGAGGCGTTCGGCCCCGGTGTGGTAGCTGCGGGCGCGGCCGATGACCATGCCGTACTCGTCTTCGACGACGTAGTCGCGGCCGTCGCGGATGATCCCGCCGGCGAAGGTGGTCCGGTCGGGCCGGGTCTCTGCCGGGCCGGTCACGAGGGCGCGACCGGGGCGGATGACGTCAACGTGGGTGGTGCGAGCCATGGCGGCACTCCCGAGTGGGCGCAGGAATTCGAGGCAGTGGGGTGCGGGTGGTCCGCCCGGAGTCGGTGTCCAGGGGCGGGCCACCCGCGGTCAGCGGGACGGGCGGGAGCCGTGGAGTGGGCGCAGGCTGGACCAGCGGGTGACCATCGCCCGGGTGGCTTTCGGGACGAGGATCGAGTTCGCGGTTCCCTCGCGGCCGCCGTAGCGGACGTGGTGGGTGCCGCCGGTGGTGAGGTGCCCGGAGTCGAGCAGCTGCCGGACGGTGTCTTGTTCGTAGCCGGGCACCGGCTCCACCCGCCCGCCTTTCTGGGCGCCGCCTGGCTCGCGGAGGAACACCCGTTGGGTGGGGCCGATG
>NZ_JAAXKY010000075.1 GCF_012911925.1 Pseudonocardia xinjiangensis
GGCGGGAACCGGGCGACTCGCGGGGGGTGGGGCGGGAGATCGCCGGTTCCGGTTTGCCGACATTTTGACCACATATCACCCGTTCGAGTGGATCAGCTGCGATCTTGTCAGCTCCGTCCGGTCCACTCCTGGAGACCTGTGTGCGCCGCTCCCTGCTCGTCGTTGTCGTCGTCTGGGCCCTGGTCACACCGGTCGGGATCGCTGTCTCCGCGGAACTGCCTGCCCCCGCTCCCGTACTGGCGGTCGCCACGGCGGACGCGCCCACCCCCGTCCCGCCGATTCCGCAGGGGTGGCCTGCGGTGTCGTCCGCCTCTGCGACGAAGCCGGTCGAGATCATCCCCGGCGTCACCCGGTTCTCCGAGTCCTACCTGACCGCGGACGGGCCGCAGCACGTCCAGGTGCTGCAGGTCGACCTGGGCCACGGCTCGGTGCGGGTCGACACCGTCGAGTCGCACGACCGCATCGTCGACCCGGCGAACGAGTCGACGACCTCGATGGGCGCGCGCACGGGTGCCGTCGCCGGCATCAACGGGGACTTCTTCGCCATCCACGCCTCGGGTGCGCCGCTGGGGGGTGTGGTCCGGGACGGCGTGCTGCTCAAGTCGCCCCGGCCGGACTTCGCCGCGCAGGTGGCGATCGCGAACCGGCGCGCCACCGTCGGCGAGGTGGACTTCACCGGGCAGGTGACGATCGGCGCCGCCGCCGCCACCGTGGAGTCGGTCAACACCGTCGAGGACGCCTCGCTCGAGTACTACACGGCAGGTGCGGCCGAGCTCATCAGGAAGAAGCCCGTACCCCGGGCCATCGACGGGATCACCGAGATCACGTCCGACCTCGGCGCCGTCGCCACGATCCCGGCGGGGACGCTCGTCATCGCCCACCGCGACGGCAAGGACGCCGCGGTGATCGACCAGGTGCGGCCCGGCGCCACGTCGGTCCCGGCCCTCGGCCCGGACCAGGTCGGCCTGCTCGGCGGCGGCCCCGGTGCGGACTGGCTGACCGAGCACGCGAAGCCCGGCGCCCGGATGCGGGTGTCCACGGACCTGTCCCGCACGGGCATCGACGCGCTGATCGGCGGCGCGACGGTGCTGGTGCGCGACGGTGCCGTCTTCGACGACCCGACCGGGATGCCGCCCAGAGGCCGCAACCCCGAGACGATGATCGGTGTCAGCAAGGACGGCCGGCAGCTGACCCTCGTGGTGATCGACGGCCGGCAGGAGTCCTCGATCGGCGTGACGCCCCGGGAGGCGGCCGAGTACCTCGTCGCGCACGGCGTGGACAGCGGGGTGCTGCTCGACGGGGGAGGTTCGAGCACGCTGGCCGCCCGACTGCCCGGAACCACCGCCCTGACCGTCCTCAACCAGCCGTCCGACGCGACGGGGGAGCGACCCGTGGCCAACGGGCTGTTCGTCTACAGCCGCTGACTCGGCCACGACCACTGACGGGCACCGACCCGGCGTCAGTGTCGAGTGGTGACCTGCAGCAGCCGACCGGCCACGGCGGTTGCGGGGCGGGCGAGCGCCCTCTGGCCGCACCGCAGTTCTTCCGCGCACAGGTCGGCGCGCCGACCAGCGCCGTGAGGACGCCCAGCGGCACCTCGGTGGTCGGTACCGAGCGCACGACGCCGTCCATCACCAGCAGGAAGATCGCGCCCAGCAGCGCTGCCTGTGGGCGTAGGGACCCGCGGGCATCCGGGCGACGTGCGTGATCACCGGCCCACCCAGTCGATGATCCCCGCGGCCAAGGCCGAGGCCTCAGGTCGTCAGGGTGGCGCCCACGACGTGGAACCCCTTGACCACCGCGCGTTCACCCCCGCCGCCGCACGGTGCACGTTGCGCCCGATTCTCTCGCGCGGCGATTTACTCCGTCCGTCCCTTTTTCGGGGACATTCGGGTGGCTTCGGGTCTTTCGGATGAGTGACGGAATTCGACGGGCCTGATTTACCCGTCGTTTGGCAACGCATCACTCGATCGAGCGGACGCAGTGCGATCTTGACGGCCTCATCGGCCTACCCCTGGGAGATTTGCGTGCGTGTACGCCCCCGTTCCGTTCTGATCGTTGCCGTGGCAACGGCACTGGCCGCGCCGATCGGAATCGCCGCCGCTGCGGAACCGCCCACTCCCGCACCACCGACCGCCACCGCCGCGGACCCCTCCGCCCCCGTCCCTCCGATCCCGCAGGGATGGCCTGCCGTCTCCTCCGCCTCGGCGACGAAGCCGGTCGAGATCACGCCCGGTGTCACCGAGTATTCGGAGACCTACATCACCGCCGACGGGCCGGAGCACACCCAGGTGCTCCAGGTCGACCTGAGCCGCGGCAAGGTGCGGGTCGACACCGTCGAGTCGCACGACCACGTGATCGATCCGCCCAACGAACTGACTACCTCGATGGGCAATCGCACCGGTGCCGTCGCCGGCATCAACGGCGACTTCTTCGCCATCCACGCGTCCGGCGCCCCGCTGGGTGGTGTGGTGCGGGACGGCGTCCTGCTCAAGACGCCCCGACCGCATTTCGCCGGGCAGGTCGCGATCGCGAACCGACGGGCGTCGGTCGGTGAGGTCGACTTCACCGGCAAGCTGACGATCGGCAAGGAGTCGGCCACGCTCGAGTCGGTCAACACCGTCGAGGACGCGGCCCCCGACGGCCTCGCCATCACGTCCGACCTGCTCAAGAAGTCGAAGCCGCCGGCGGCCATCAACGGGATCACCGAGATCACGCCCGACCTCGGCGCCGTCGCCGCGATCCCCGCCGGGACGCTCGTCATCGCCCACCGCAACGGCGCGAGCCCCGCGGTGATCGACCAGGTGATCCCCGACGCGACGTCCGTGCCTGCTCTCGGGCCGGACCAGGTCGGGCTGCTCGGCGGCGGTGCCGGCGCGGGCTGGTTGACGGAGCATGCCACGCCCGGTGCTCGGGTATCGATCTCGGCGGACCTCTCGAGCAAGGGCATCGACACCCTGATCGGTGGGGCCACGGTGCTGGTGCAGAACGGCGCCGTCTTCAACGACCCGACCGGCGCGCCGCCCAGCGGTCGCAACCCCGAGACGATGGTCGGCGTCAGCAAGGATGGACGCCAGCTGACCATGGTGGTCATCGACGGCCGGCAGACGACCTCGATCGGAGTCACGCCCCAGGAGGCGTCGGAGTACCTCGTCGCACACGGGATGGACGCCGGGGTGCTGCTCGACGGGGGCGGTTCGAGCACCCTGGCCGCCCAGTTGCCCGGCACCACCGGCCTGACCATCCTCAACCACCCGTCCGATGCTGCTGGGGAGCGCCCCGTGGCCAACGGGCTGTTCGTCTACGACCACTGACGCGGCACCCCCTCGTCCGCCGGCTCGGCCGCTCTCCCGCTCGTAGGGTTGAGTGGTCGAGCCGTCGAGGTATCCGCGGACCCAGCACGCCGCCCGGTCCGGTGCGAGCGCTTCGAACCTCATTTCGCAACCGGGCTTTCGCCAATTGTCCGGAATGCCGAAATGCTGCTACCGGGCGGTCCCGGCGCAGGGTTGAAGAGGGCTGGAAACGGTGATTCAGCGGCGTGGTTTGGCGACGACGACGGGGATATGACCCCTATGATCGGTATGATCCGTACGGCTACGATCCGTACGACCCTTATGACCCGCGCAACCAGCGCAGGGGAGGCGGGTACTACCAGCCGGCTCGGGGTGGCTCGTGCCTTCGCGATGCCTGCCTGCTCGACGCGGGATGCTGCATCGGCGAGAGCCTCGACGGCAACTGCCTGGTTCTCACGCTGCCGGCCGTGCCCCACCTGATCGTCGCGCTGGTCCGAGGTGTGGGTCCGGCGGTCCGCAGCCCGCGCCCGCGGCGCGGCGGCGCCGAGCGGATGATCGCGCTGGTTCGCGTCTACCAGCGGCAGATCAGTGCCCGCCGGCCTGCCTGCTGCCGTTTCACCCCGACGTGCTCGGAGTACGCCGTGCAGGCGCTTCGGTCGCACGGTGCGGTGCGCGGGTCGGTGCTGACCCTGCGCCGGCTGGTCCGGTGCCGGCCGGGCGGCCGCCGGGGGCACGACCCGGTCCCGACGCCGGGCGCCCGGGCCGGCAGCTGAGTTGCAGCAAAGCCACGTTGACGCCATCTGATTGCGTGAACGTGGCTTTGCTGCAACGTGGGGTGGCTCAGGCGACCACCCGGATTGTCGTGAGTTCGGGGTCCGTCGGGTCGGGCAGCACCATTCCGGCCTGCACCCCGCTGCGCAGGTAGTCGAGCGCCCGCTGTCCGATGCGCTCGCCGGGGAGCAGCACGGGAATCCCCGGCGGGTAGGGAGTGACCTGCTCCGCGCAGATCCGGCCGGCGGCATCGTCGGCGCGCACGTCTTCCGTGCGGGCGAAGAACGCCTCCCGCGGAAGCATCACCGTGTCGAGCTCGAGGTCGTCCGGTGACGGGAGCTCGACCGGGGAGGGCTTCGGCAGGTCGTGCGCTGCCTTGGTCAGTGCGCCGAGCGCGTCGACCAGCAGGGTGGCCGTGCCGGCGTCGTCGCCGATCGTGAGCTGGGCCTCGACGCGCCGGTGGTCGGAGGTCCCCATGTCGACGGCCCGCTCCGCGCGCAACCAGTCCGCCGCCTGGTAGCCGGAGATGTCCAGCTCGGAGACGTCCATGATGACCTTCAGCGGGTCCAGCTCGTGGGACGCCTCGGCACCGATCAGCTCGTCGTGCAGCACCCGAAGGCCGGGAAGCTCCGCGAGCCGTTGCCGCACGTCCCCCGCGAGAGCCAGGGCGTCGTCGAGCAGGTGGTGGCCGTGCTGCACCATCTGGCGACGCCAGCCGTCCATCGCCGCGTAGATCAGGACGTTCGGGCTGGTGGTCGCCAGCAGGTCGGCGCAGGCGCGCAGGTGGGCGGGGTCGACGAGGTCGCCCTGCAGGTGGAACACCGACCCCTGCTCCAGCCCCGCGCCCATCTTGTGGATGCTCACCACGCACAGGTCGGCGCCGGCGTCCATGGCCCAGGTGGGCAGCTTCTCGTGGAACGGCAGGTGCGCGCCCCACGCCTCGTCGACCACGAGTGGCAGCCCGCGGCCGTGGCACAGCTGCGCAATGGCGGCGATGTCGGCGCAGGTGCCGTAGGGAGTCGGACTGGTGATCAGCACGCCGCCGACGTCGGGCTCGCGGTCGAGGGCCTGCTCGACGCTCTCGGGCGACGGCGGGTGGGCGAAGTGCAGGGCGGCGTCGTATCTCGGGTGGACCCAGGCGGGTTGCAGCCCGGAGAGGACGAGCCCGGAGATCACCGACTTGTGGACGTCGCGTCCCACCAGGATGCGACCGTGTCGCCCGGCGACCGCGAGCATCGCGCTCTTGACCGACAGCGAGCTGCCGCAGGTGGAGAAGAAGGCATGGTCGGCGCCCACGGCGTCGCCATCAACTGCTGTGCCCGCTCGATCACCCCTCCGGACGAGGACCGGTCGTCGAGCCCGGAGGTCGCCAGCATGTCGCCTCGGAAGACGTCCTCGCCCAGCACCGCCCGCACCCGCGGGTCGACGCCGCGGCCCTGCTTGTGGCCTGGTGGGGTGAACGGCGTGCGCCTGTGCCGGTGGTACCCGGCGAGCGCGTCCAGCACGGGTGCTTCGTCGTGGTCCATGCGGTCGTGGTCCATACGGTCGGCCTACCCGGCGCCCCTCGTCGGCAACACGCGTCGGAAGTGAGGTGGGCGACCTACCTGCCCGGCGAATGGTGCAGAAGGAACTGACGTGCCGTGCCCTGCGCATCTCGGGCCGCCGGGCTCAGCCAGAACCCGAGATGGTCGTCGTCCTCCATCCAGTGGTGCTGGGCCCCCGGGATCTGCCCGGCGGCGTGCACACCGTCCTCGAACGGGACGTCGCCGTCCTGAGTGCCGTGCACGATCAGGCTGGGCGTGGTGACCTGCGCCAGGGGGAGCGCGGGCAGCGCCCTGGCCTGCTCGGAGTCGTTCCGGGTGCCCGGCATCCGTTCTTCGTAGGGGAACGTGGTGCCGAACATGGCGGTGAAGAACTCCCGGACCTGCTGCGTGTCCATGATGTGGGCGGTGCGTTGCGCCTTCTGCTCGGCGGTGAAGGTGCTGGTCTCGTCCAGCGTGCCCGCCACGATCGTCCCGAGCGACACGTTCGCGGTCAGCTTCACGAGCTTCTGGCCGATCGTGTTCATGAACGCCGTCCGCGCCGGCGAGCCGGATGCCGGTGTGCCGGGCACCGGCCTGCTCGTGCCGCCGACGGAGACCAGGCCCCAGACCCGCTCGGGGTGACGGGCCGCGAACGTGTACGCGACGGGGGCGCCTGCCGAGGCCGCCAGCACGCCCACCCGCTCGATCCGCAGCTCGTCGAGCAGGGCGGCCAGGAGGTCGGCCTGCTCCGCCGGCGTCCGGCCCGAGGACAGCGGGGTGCCGAGGTAGCCCGGCCGGGAGGGGCTCAGGATCCGGAACCCGTCGTCCTGCAGCCAGGCGGCGAACAGCCGGCCCTGGTCGGCTCCGCCCAGCCCCGCGTGCACCGACAGGACGACGGGCCCGGCGCTGCCGTACAGGTCGTACTCGACCGGCCCGCGGGCCGTCTCGGCGGTGCGCAGGTCGAGCTGGACGCCGGGCCGGAGCACGCGCCGGTCGCCCTCCGGGAAGTCCCCGTCCCACGCGAGGAGCCCCAGTACGAAGGCCGCCGGTACGCCGAGCAGGACGACCGCCGCGACGGTGAGGGTCTTCCTGATGCGCCCTCTCGTCGTCACGCCGGCCGGCCCGCGCCGTCCGGTGCGGGGTGGGCGCCCCCGGAACGGGCGACTCGGCCGCTGGAAACGGGCGACTCGCGGGGTGGGTGGCGGCGGGCCAGGTCGGCCGCGGCGATCGTCAGCGCGAACGCGGCCACCGCGACGACCACCCGGACGTCGTTGAAGGCGCCCCAGACGGCCAGCCGCTCCTGGTAGCCGGCGGCGAGAGCGCCCGCGGCCCAGGCCCTGATCTCGTCGTGGATCGGCACGGTGCCGAACCTGGTGACGAGGAACGTCGTGAGGGTGAGCGCCACGCCGCCCACGGCGAAGCCCCGGGCCCGGCCGCGGGTGGCGAGCGCCAGCCAGCAGCCGGCCAGGAACGTGGCCACCATCAGCCCCTGCGTGACCACGCCGTTGAGCTTCATCAGCTCGGTGCGGAACGTCAGGTGCACGTCCAGGGGGACGGCGGAGAAGGTCGGTTCCACGTTGGCCCAGCCGTAGAACATGGTTCCGGCGAGCAGACCGGTCGTCAGCTGCGCCGCGAAGGCCGCTGTCCTCGGGAAGATCTCACGCTGCATGGGGACCAGGCTGTCGACCGGCGCTCACAGACCGCACACAGATCGCTCACAGCGCGACGGCCGGTGCTGGCACAGTGGCCGCGTGCAGGTGGGCATCCTCGGGCCGCTGGAGGTCCGGGTCGGCGACGCGCGGGTCGCGGTCGGCGGTGCCCGGCTGCGGACCCTGCTCATCCGGCTCGCGGTGGACACCGGGCGGACGGTGTCGGTCAACGCGCTGGCCGAGGCCCTCTGGCCGGAGCAGAAGGGTGCCGGGGCGCCGGCCGGCCACACGCACGCGCTGCACTCACTGGTGTCGCGGCTGCGCCGGGCGCTGCCCGGCGAGTGGGTGCGGTCGGCTCCCGGGGGCTACCTGCTCGACCTGCCGCCGGAGGCGCTGGACGCCACGCGCTTCGAGCGGCTCGCCCGCGCCGGCCGCACCGCGCTGCACGACGGCCACGCCGACGTCGCGGGGCGCCGGTTGCGGGAGGCGCTGGCGCTGTGGCGGGGCGACGCGCTGGCCGACGTCGCCGACGTCCCGTTCGCCGCAGCGGTGATCGCCCGGCTCGACGAGCTGCGGCTCAGCGCACTGGAGGACCGCGCGCAGGCGGACCTGCTCACCGGTGCCGAGCCGGCGCAGCTGGTGGCCGAGCTCCGGGCGATGACCGCCGCGCACCCGGGACGGGAACGTGCGCAGGCACTGCTGCTGCGGGCGCTGCAGGCCGACGGGCGTCCGGCCGAGGCGCTCGGGCGGTACGCGGAGCTCCGCTCGGCGCTGGCCGATGCGCTCGGCGCCGAGCCGTCGCCGCAGGTACGCGAGGCGCACCTGGCGGTGCTGCGCGCCGAGGAGGTCCGCCGCCCGCGGTCGCGGCAGGGCAACCTGCGCGCAGCACTGACGAGCTTCGTCGGGCGGCAGGAGGAACGGGCGCTCGTCGCGCGCCGCCTGGCCGGGAGCAGGCTCGTCACCTTGACCGGACCCGGGGGAGCGGGCAAGACCCGCCTCGCCGCGACCGTCGCCGCGGACCTGGCGGACGGCCTGCGCGGCGGAGCCTGGCTGGTGGAGCTCGCGGCGGTGACCGACCCGGGCGAGGTCGTACAGACCGTCCTCAGCGCGTTCGGCAGCCAGGGCACGGGTGGGGTCACCGCGCGCGACACGATGGACCGCCTGGCCGGCGCCGTCCCGCCGAGCCCGACGTTGCTGGTGCTGGACAACTGCGAACACCTCCTCGACGCCGCCGCGGCCCTCTGCGAGGAACTGCTCGGCCGGTGCCCCCTGCTGTGCGTGCTCGCCACGAGCCGGGAGCCACTCGGCATCACCCCGGAGGCGCTCGTCCCGGTCCCCCCGCTGCCCCTCGCGGCCCCCACCGCAGATGCCGGCGAGATCCTGGCCAGCCCGGCCGCGCGACTGTTCGCCGAACGGGCCGCAGCCGCACACCCCGGCTTCCGCCTCACCGCGGCCAACGCGGTGGTCGTCGCCGACATCTGCCGGCGCCTCGACGGCCTCCCGCTGGCCATCGAGCTCGCCGCGGCGCGGACCAGGTCGGTGCCGGTCGAGCACCTGGCGACGATGCTCGACGACCGGTTCGGGCTGCTGGGCCGCGGCAGCCGCACCGCGCTGCCCCGCCACCGCACCCTGGGCGCCGTGGTCGGCTGGAGCTGGAACCTGCTCACCGACGACGAACGCGGGCTCGGTGAAGCGCTGTCGGTCTTCCCCGGCACGATCACCCTCGCCGCCGCGGAGCGCGTGGCCCCGCCCGGCGTCGCGGTGCAGCCGACGCTGGCGGCGCTGGTCGACAAGTCGTTGCTGCACCTGGTCCCCGTGTCCGGCGTGCGCTACCGGATGCTCGAGACGATCCGCGAGTACGGGATGCGGCGCCTCGCCGCGAACGAGGACCTGGACCGCGCCAGAGCCGCCTACACCCGCCACTTCCTGGAGCTGGCCGAGACTGCGGCACCCGACCTGCGGGGACCCGACCAGCTCCGCTGGATCCCCACCCTCACCGAGGACCGGGAGAACCTCCTGGGTGCACTGCAGGGCGCCGCAGGCGCGGGCGACGCCGACACCGCGATCCGGCTGGCGTCCGCCATCTCGTTCTTCCTCACGCTGCACGGCGACCACGCCCAGGCCGCCCGGCTGCTGCGCGACGCCCTCGCCCTGCCGACCTCGACAGCGCCTGCGGTGCACGCGCCCGCGGTGGCCGCCTACCTGATCAACGTGGTACTGGCCGGCACCGTCGAGACGGGAGACCCCGCCCTCGACCGGTTCCGCGCAGCGGCCGCGAGCGGGCACCCGTCCGCCTTGGTGATCGCGCCGCTCCTGGCGGCGCTGTCGGGTGACCCGGCTCCGCTCCTGACGACCGAGCCGCCGGCTCGCGCCGCCCCGTTCGGCAGGGCGATGGTCCGGCTGATGCGCGGGCTGCTGCGGGCCAACCGGGGCGACCTCCAGGAGACCTGCCGTGATCTGGTCGCCGCGGCCGACGAGTTCGAGGCCCTGGGCGAGCGCTGGGGGACGGCCGTGTCGCTGACCCGGTTCGGCACCACCGCGCTCGTGCTCGGCGACGTCGACGGCGCGCTCGGGGCGCTGCGCCGGGCCCGGGTGCCCGCCGCCGAGCTCGGCAACGACGACCACCAGCGCGTGTGCGCGGCAACCGCGCACATCTACGCCGGTGACACCGTGCGGGCGCGGGCCGAGCTGGACGCCGTGGTCGCCGGCGCTCCGGCGGCCCACCACCTCGCGCTCGCGCGGATGCTGCTCGGCGACGTCGAGCGGCGCGACGGCGCCCTCTCCGCCGCGGCCCGCGAGTACGACGCGGCGCGCCGGGCCGTGGGTCGACGCGCCGGGACCGACCGGCCCTTCCAGGTGCAGTACCGCACCGGCCTGGCCCACCTGGCGATGGCCCGCGGCGACACCGCAGGGGCGCTGACCGATCTGCAGGCCGCGTTCGCCGAGGCGCTGGCCACCGACCAGCGCGCGCTACTGGCCGGTGTCGGCACTGGTCTCGCCGCACTGCGGGCCGGGCTGGGTGAACCCGCCGCCGCGGCGGCCGCGCTCGGCGCCGCCCACGCGGTGCGCGGGGCGGCCGACTCCCTACACCCGGACGTGGCCCGCCTGACGCACGAGCTGCGCCGTGGGCTGGGCGACCGGTTCGGTGGTTGCTACGACCGCGGCCGCTCCCTCGGCCGCGCAGCTGCCGCGGCGCTGCTCGCCTCCGAGCTCGCGGCGGCACAGGCCGATCCGGAGTCGCTCACCGGGGCGTGAGTCGCAGCGATGAGTTCGGTGCCTCCGGCCGGTCCCTATCCCGACAGAACGGACGGGTGCGAGCACCAGGAGACCTCATGAGCAGGCAGACGACCAGCACATCCACCACCGCGGCCGGGTCCGCGACACGGCCGGGAAGGGTGGTGGACGTGGCGCTGTGGGTGGCCCAGGTCCTGCTCGCGGCGGTCTTCCTGGGGGCGAGCTATCCGAAGGTCACCTTCGACCCGGTGACGATCGAGGGGTTCGCGGCCATGGGCTTCAGCGCGGCCGGAACAGTGATCATCGGCTGCCTGGAGATCGCGGCGGCGATCGGGCTGCTGGTGCCCCGCCTGTCGGGTGCGGCGGCTCTCGGCCTGGTCGCCCTGATGATCGGGGCGACGACGGCCACGGTGCTGACCATGGCGGTGGCGGCAGCACTCCTGCCGGTGGTGCTCCTGGTGGTGGCCGCCCTGGTCGCCTGGGGCCGCTGGTACCGGACCGTCGAGCTCGCCCGCTGGGTCCGTGGCCTGGCCACGCGATAGCCGGTCGTCGCGCGGCACGTCAGGGAGCGTGCATCAACCACTGCACCGCGTCCTCGGCGATGGATGCGGGCACGGTGTGGGCGCCGTCGAACTCCCGCACCTCGGTCGGTACCCGGGCCGACCGGAGCTGCGGGACGATCCGGCGGGTCGTGCGGTCGATGGGGAGCACGGTGTCGTGGCGGCCGTGGCAGAGGAACACCCGCGGGGTCCCGACCCTGGGTCCTGGCGCGATGAAGCCCGGCGAGAACGCCATGACGTGGGTGAACAGGTCGGCGTTGGCGAGCCCCAGCGACAGGGCGTACGAGGCCCCGTCGGAGAACCCGCTGACGGCGAGCCGGGTCGGGTCCACGGGGTAGGAGCCGAACACCTGGGCGAGCGCGTCGTCGATCCGCCGCACGTCCGACCCCCAGCCGCCGGTGACGGCGTCCCAGGTGGCGGCGTGCGATGTCGGGGCCAGCAGCAGCAGTCCGTGGGCGTCGGCCAGCGGGAGCAGGGGTGCGAGGCCGCCCTTGGCGTTCCCGCCGGCCCCGTGCAGGGCCAGCACCAGACGCAGGGGAGCTGCTCCCGCGGTGGCCGGCACGCGCACCAGCACCTCCGGTCCGCCGGGCAGCGCCAGCAGACCTGGTGGGGGCGCGGCAGCAGCGGGCACGGGCACGGGGGGAAGCCGGGCGGCGAGGCGCGCGTTCGCGCTGCCGGCGCCCCGCGGCGAGAGAGGGCTCATCGCGGGGAAGTCTCCCGTCAGCAGGCCGCATCCGCCGAGCGCGGCGCTCGTCGCGGTGACGACCGCGGCGCGCAGCAGTGTGCGGCGGGGCACCTTCATCGTCGGTCGCCATCCGTCTCCCGAGACCTCTGGTCCGTCCAGTCACGACTGCGCAAGCGGGACGCCGCACGTCGTCGCGGTGCTGGAACGCTCGGAGTCCCTGCCGGCGCGGTTACCCTGTGGAGACCGTTCCCGAGCAACCGGGGATCGACCACCGAGCCACAGGCGGCTGCGAGGTCGGGCGAACGGGGCGCGTGTTCCATCCGGTACACCGCCTCGTCGTGTGGTCCGCTTCGGAGACGACAACGGATCGGAGGGCGGGAGCGTGGTGCTCGCGTTGCCATTCGGGGAACCGACCGGCCAGAGCTGGCTGCAGATCGGCGAGCTCGGCGTCGCGCTCGTCCTGTCGGCCGCGATCGGGCTGGAACGGGAGCTGCGGCAGAAGAGTGCGGGTCTGCGCACCCACACCCTGATCGGTTTCGGGGCCGCGCTGTTCATGCTGGTCTCGAAGTACGGCTTCACCGACGTCCTCGGCGACCACGTCGTCCTCGACCCGTCCCGGGTCGCCGCGCAGATCGTGTCCGGCATCGGGTTCATCGGTGGCGGCCTGATCTTCGTCCGTCGTGACGCCGTGCGTGGCCTGACCACCGCCGCGGCCGTCTGGCTGACCACGGCCGTCGGGATGGCGGCCGGTGCCGGCCTGCCGGTGCTGGCGGCCGTGGCCACCGTCGGTTACTTCGTCGTCGTCTTCGCCTTCCCGCTGCTGACGGTCCGGCTCTCGGGCTCGCGGACGCAGAGCCGCTTCATCCAGGTGACCTACGAGGACGGGCGGGGCCTGCTGCGCGACATCGTGAGCACCTGCACCCGGCGCGGCTGGACCATCGCCGAGCTGACCACGAGGCACGTGGAGCGGGAACCGGTGGACGCGCTGGTCGACGGCGGTCGGGGCCGCCTGCGCGAGGCCGTGGTGCGGCCGGTGTCGGTCCTGCTCGAGCTGCGGGGTGCCGCCGACCACGAGGAGCTCGTCACCGACCTCAACAACGTGCACGGCGTGCTGAGCGTGGCCGCGAGCAACCCGGATCTCGACCCGGACGCCTGACCGGCACCAGCCACGCGGACACCACGAGGGCGACCGCCACCGCGGCGAGCGCGGCGAGCGCCGTGCGCGCGGCGCTCTCGGCGGTGCCCGTGTGCAGCGTGAGGGTCACCAGCGCCACGCCGAGTGCCGTGCCCAGGCTGCGGGCCATGTTGACCAGCCCGCCGCCGGTCCCGGCGGTGCGGGCCGGGACGAGTCCCATGACGAGGCTGTTGTTCGCCGGCGTGAAGATCCCCAGCGCGAGCCCGAGGAGTCCCAGCATCGGTACGAGCCACGCCGGGGTGAGCGGGACGACGACCAGCAGGCCGGTCGCGCAGACGACGGCCAGCGCGCCGACGAGGCAGCGGAGGCGGTCGCTCCAGGACGCGGGCAGCAGCCGTTCACCGGTGGTGGCGGCCAGCGCGAACCCGGCGGGGAGCGCGGTCAGCACGAGCCCCGCGTGCAGCTCCGACTCCCCGGCTGCGACGAGCACGACCGGCACGAGCACGAGCGGACCGAACAGGATCAGGTAGCCGCCGACTGCGCCCGCGAGACCCGCGGCGACCGCCCGCGAGCGCAGGAGCGCGGGATCGAGCAGGGGAGCGGCGAACCGCCGGCTGTGGGTGACGATGCCGAGCACGGCCGCGGCCGTGACCACGAAGAGGGCGGGCGCGACCCAGCCCGGAAGGGTGAGCCCGGACAGTGCCGTCAGTCCGAGCAGCCCTGCCGTGGTGGCGGTGACCAACAGCAGGAGACCGGTGACGTCCCAGGTGGTCGTGGAGCTGCGGTGCCGGGTGCGGGGGAGGAGGAACACCCCCGCGACGACGGCGACGACGCCGATCGGGACGTTGATGCCGAAGACCCAGCGCCAGCCCAGGGTGGAGACGAGCAGGCCACCGACCGTGGGGCCGAGTGCGAGGCCGAGGGCCTGGGCCGCCGCCTGGATGCCGAGCGCGGCACGCCGCCTGCCCGGGGGAGCACACGTGCTGATCAGGGCGACGCTGTTGGCCTGCAGCATCGCGGCGCCGATGCCCTGGACCACCCGGAACGCGATCAGCCAGCCGAGGGTGGGCGCCAGTACGCAGGCCGCGGAGGCCACCGTGAACACCACGAACCCGTAGAGGTAGAGCAGCTTGCGGCCATGGGCGTCGGACAGCCTGCCGATGGGGACCAGCAGCGCGGTGAGCGTCAGGAGATAGGAGAGGGAGACCCACTGGACCCCCGCCAGTGACGCGCCGAACTCGGCGCCGAGAGGACCGTAGGTGAGGGTGACGATGCTGGCGTCGAGCTGACCCATGAACGCGCCGAAGCAGACCGTCCCCACTGCCAGCAGCCAGGCGTGCGGCCAGGTGCGCAGCTGAGCCGGACGGGCGGGTTCCCTGGCGAGGACGGACATCCACACGGTGACTCCCTTGGGCGCCTTGCCTGACGATCACCGCTAATGACCGTACATTGCCCGTCGGCCGTCTCACCTTATGGAGAGGGTCACGTCACGCCCAGGGTCTCAGAACGTGTGGACCTCCGCACTCCCGTCGGGATGGCCGACCACCATCTCGTCCGCGATCCCCACGAAGAGGCCGTGCTCGACCACCCCCGGGATGTCGTTGAGGACGGCCGCGAGGCCGGGGATGTCGGGGATCGCACCCAGGTGTGCGTCCAGGATGTAGTGGCCGCTGTCGGTCACCAGCAGCTCGTCCCCGCGCATCCGGTTCGTGATCGGCGCCTCTCCGAGGCCGGCGTCGGCGAAGCGCCGGGACAGGTGCCGCCGGGTGGAGACCCACCCGAACGGCACGACCTCCACCGGCAACGGGAAGGCACCGAGGGTCGGGACGATCTTGGTGTCGTCGAGGACGGTGACCATCCGGCGGGAGGCCCTCGCCACGATCTTCTCCCACAGCAGGCAGGCGCCCCCGCCCTTGATCATGCTCCCGGCGCCGTCGATCTCGTCCGGGCCGTCGATCGTCAGGTCGAGCTCGGGGACGTCGTTCAGGTCGGCGAGCCGGACCCCGAGCTCCAGCGCGAGGTCCCGCGTCGCGGTCGAGGTGGGCACCCCCACCACGTCGAGGCCGTCCCGCACCCGCTCGGCGAGCGAGCGCACGAACCAGTGCGAGGTGGTGCCGGAGCCGAGCCCGAGGAGCATGCCGTCACGGACGAACGTGTCGAGGGCCCGCCTCCCCGCGGCGACCTTCGCCCGGTCCTGTGGCGTACCGGGTCGCACGCCGTCCTCCACGCGTCCGGTCACCGCTGCGCCCCGGCGAGCTCGGCGAAGGTCGGCTGCAAGGTCCGGTACAGGCGGCGGTGGATCGCGAACAGCCGGTCGTAGAGCTCGGCGTTGTCGGCCTCGGGCTTGAACCGGGAGGTCTCCTGCACGAGGGCGGCGGCGTCGGAGAGGGAGGCGAAGTCACCGGTACCGACCCCGGCGAGCAGGGCGGCCCCGTACGCGCCCCCCTCGGCGGCGCCGGTCACCGTCACGACCTCCCGCTGGAGCACGTCGGCCAGCATCTGCAGCCACAGCGGCTCCACGGTGGCGCCACCCGACACGCGCACCTGCGTGCAGTCCAGGCCGGTGGACTCGCACACCTCCACGATCTCGCGCAGGTTGAGCAGGACGCCCTCCATCACGCTGCGGGACAGGTGGGCGGTCGAGTGCATCGGGGTGAGGCCCACCCAGCTGCCGCGGGCCTCCGGGGCCACGTGCGGGCAGCGCTCGCCCAGCAGGTAGGGCAGGAACAGCAGGCCCTCCGACCCGGGCGGCGCCTGCCGGGCCAGGTCCACCAGGCTGCGGTAGTCGAGTTCGGGATCCACCGGGCGCAGGGCGTCGCGCAGCCACTGGAAGGCGCCGCCCGCCACCAGCGAGACACCCATGACGTGCCAGCGGTCCGGGGCGTTGCCGCACGAGATCTGCAGCGTGCCGTCGATGTCGTCGGGGCAGGCCCCGCTGGCTCCCGCGACGATGCCCGCCGTGCCCAGCGTGATGCCGATCGCGCCGTCCTCGATGATGCCCATCGAGGTGGTCTGGATGACCGCGTCGCCGCCACCGCCGAACACCGGCGTCGACGCCGGCAGGCCCCAGCGCTGCGCCACCTCCGGTCGCAGCGTTCCGGTCGGCTCGTGCGACTCGACCGCGCGGGGCAGGAGGTCCACGGGGATGTCCAGCAGGTCGAGGAGCTCGGTGGACCAGCGCCGCCCGCGCACGTCGAACAGGCCGGTGCCCGACGCGTCGGACACCTCCGTCACCAGGTCACCGGTCATCCGCAGGCGCAGGTAGTCCTTCGGGTTGACCAGGTGCCGCATCCGCTCGTACGCGGCGGGCTCGTGCTCGCGCAGCCAGAGGATCTTCCCGGCGGTGAAGCCCGGCAGCATCCTGTTCTGCACCAGGTCGATGAGCCCCGCCAAGCCACCGGCCCGCTCGGTGATCTCGGTGCACTGCGGGGCGGCCCGCTGGTCGTTCCACAGGATCGCCGGGCGGATCACCTCGCGGTTCTCGTCCAGCGCGGTGAGGCCGTGCATCTGGCCGCAGAGCCCGAAACCGCGGACCTGCGAGCCTGCAGGCAGCCGGTCGAGCAGCTCCCGGACCGCGTCGTCGGTGGCCTCCCACCAGCGGGCCGGCTCCTGCTCGGCCCAGCCGGGCCGCGAGGTGAGCACCGGGTACTCGCGCACGCTGCTGTCGAGCACCTCGCCGCTCGTGTCGAGGGCGAGCACCTTGCACGCGGACGTCCCGAGGTCGATGCCGATGAAACACGTCGCCATGCGTCGCTCCTTGAGTCGGCGGCTCGCCGTCGAGCCGCTCCCGGCACGGCCGGTGGGCGTCAGGCGTGGTGCCGCACCCGCACGTGCTTCATCTGGAGATACCCCTCCATGCCTTCCCTGCCGTGCTCGTAGCCGAAGCCACTGCCCTTGCGGCCGCCGTAGGGGGCGTTGATCGTGCCGGCGTCGACGTTGTTCACCGCGACGCTGCCGAAGTCGAGGCGGCGGCCCAGCGCGAACACCTCGCCCAGGTTCTCGGAGTAGACGTAGGCCGCGAGCCCGGCCGGGGTGCTGTTGGCCAGTGCGACGGCCGCGTCGAGGTCGGTGAACGCGCTCACGCCGATGACCGGGCCGAAGGTCTCCTCGTGCATGACGAGCATGTCCTGCGTGCAGTCCGCGAGCACCGTCGGCAGGTAGAAGTTGCCTGCCGGACGGCCCGGAGGGCGGGTGCCGCCGACGAGGACGCGTGCGCCCTTCGTGCGGGCGTCCTCCACGTGGCGCTCGGACCGTTCGAGGATCTCGGCGTTGGTGACGGGGCCGACGTCGACGTTCTCCTCGCGCCGGCCGTCACCCACCACCAGGTTCGCGGCGCCCTTCGCCAGCCGCCCGACGAACTCCTCGTAGAGGTCGGCGTGGACGTAGGCGCGGTTGATCGCGATGCAGATCTGGCCGGCGTTGCGGAAGGAGCGCCGCAGCGCGCCGGTGACCGCCTGGTCCAGGTCGGCGTGCCGGGTGACGATCAGGGGGCAGTTGCCACCCAGCTCCATCGACACCGGCTTGACCCCGGAGACCGTCTTGACGATCGCCGCGCCGGTGGCTCCGGAACCGGTGAACGCCACCTTGTCGATCGCGGGGTGGGCCACGAGCGCGCGCCCGGTGGTACCGGCCCCGGTGACGAGGTTGGCCACCCCGGAGGGCAGCTGGGCGACCTCCAGGCTGCGGAACACCTCGATCGCCGCAGTCGGGGTGTACTCCGACGGCTTCACGACGATGGTGCAGCCCGCGGCGAGCGCTGCAGCCAGCTTCCAGCCGATGAGCTCCACCGGGTAGTTCCACGGCGTGATCGCGGCGACGACCCCGATCGGCTCCTTCTCGACGATGCTGGTGAAGCCGTCCTCCTCGTTGGCGAGGGTGGCCCCGGTGATCCGGGTGGCCTCCTCGGCGTAGAAGTGGAACGTCTTCGCGAGCTTCTCGACCTCTCCGCGGGCCTCGGGCAGCGGCTTTCCCATCTCGCGGGTGGTGGCCGCCGCCACCCGGTCCGTCGCGGCGGAAAGGGCGTCGGCGGTGGCGTGCAGGTAGCCGGCCCGCACCGACGGGTTGACCCAGCGCCAGCTGTCCCACGCCCGGCGCGCGGCGGTCACGGCGCGGTCGACGTCGCGTTCCGTGGACTCCGGTACCCGGGCGACGACGTCTCCCGTGGCGGGGTCGCGCACCTCCAGAACCGCGCCGCCGCCGTCCTCCCAGCGGCCGTCGACGTAGTTCTGGCCATGAGCAACGCTGTCCACGCCGATGTCAGCTCCTCAGTGGATGTGCCTGAGCGGATGTGCTGCCTGCCCGGGCGGCCGCGTCGGCCACGTCACGGGTGCAGGACCGGTCTCCCGTACCACCGGACGAACATTCCGGCTCGGGGACCTGTATCTCATCGAGCTATCGCATCATCATACCTTTGAGCCCGTCAACAGGAGGCGCGAAATGCTCGGACCCGCCGTGGCTGCCGGACCCGCCGGGCGCCCGCCGCGCCTGCCGGAGGTGGTCGCCAACCGCATCCAGGCGCGGCTGTTCGCCGACCGGCTCGTTCCGGGGGACCAGCTGCCCACCGAGGCGCAGCTGGCGCAGACCTACGACGTATCGCGCACCGTCGTCCGGGAGGCCGCGCGGATCCTCGAGCAGCGGGGCCTGGTCAGCATCCGGCCGGGCCGCGGGATGATGGTGGCGCTGCTGGACGGGCGGCCCATCGCGGAGCACTTCAGCCTGCTGCTGCGCAGCGGCCCCGCCGTGTTCGAGCAGCTGATGGAGGCGCGGTTCCTGCTGGAGGTGGAGCTCGCCGCGCTCGCCGCGGTCCGGCGGAGCGAGCGGGACCTGGAGGAGATGCGCGCGGCGCTGTCCGTCGCGCGCGACCATCGGGACGACTTCGACGTCTGCCTCGCGCAGGACCTGGCCTTCCACCGCGTCACCGCCCGCGCGAGCGGCAACACCCTGCTGGCGCTGTTCATGGACCCGGTCAACGCCTGCCTCCGCGAGTCCTACCGGGAGCCGATGGCCTACCTGGCCCAGCAGGGGCACACCCTCGACGAGCACCAGGCGATCTACGACGCCATCGCCGCGCAGGACGCCGACGCCGCCCGGCGCGCCTGCCGGGAGCACCTGCAGCGGATCACGCGCGAGAGCGGCACGCTGCTCGCCGAGTCCGTGGGCTCCGCACCGCCGGCCCCGCCCGCGGACGGTCAGTTGACGGCGGGGTAGCGCGCATCCTGCGGCGCGTCGCTGTCGACGATCACCCTCCCGAGCGGGACGAGTGAGACGGGGATGAGCTTCAGGTTGGCCCACGCCAGCGGGATCCCGATGATCGTGACCGCGAGGGCGACGGCGGTGGTGAGGTGGGCCAGCGCGAGCCACCAGCCGGCGAAGACGATCCAGATGATGTTGCCGATCGTGGACGGGGCACCGGCGTCGGCGCGTCGCACGAGCTGGCGACCGAAGGGCCACAGCGCGAAGTCGGCCATGCGGAACGACGCCAGGCCGAACGGGATGGTCACGATCAGCAGGCAGCAGATGATCCCGGCGACGGCGTAGCCGATCGCCAGCCAGACGCCGCACAGGACGAGCCAGATCACGTTGAGCAGGGTCCGCATCACGGTCCTCCATCGTCTCCCCTCCAGACTGCTCCCGCCCGGGCGTTCTGTCGCCTTCCGGCGGTCGCGGTACCCGGACAGCGCAGTGGCAGGGGTTGCGAAACGCGTGCCGGTGCGATGTCGGTCACCGGAGGGAGAATCATCGCTGCTCGCAGGCATACGGGAGGGGCTCGCGGAGAGAGATCGCCGGGCCGTGAACCGTCGCACCGCGCCCAGCGTGTGCCATGTCGTGAGCGATACCTCAACCATCGGTCAGGGCGCCCCCGAGCTCGACGACCTACGTGCGGCCTGTGCCGGACCCGTCCATCTGCCCGGCGACGCCGGCTACGACACTGCACGGCTGGCGTGGAACGTCGCGGTGGAGCAGCGGCCCGCGGCGGTCGTCCGGCCCCGGACCGCGGACGAGGTGGTGGCGGTCGTCCGGGCGGCTGCCCGTGCCGGGCTACGGGTCGCGCCGCAGGCGACGGGGCACAACGCCGGCCCGCTCGAGGACCTCCGGGACGTGGTGCTGCTGCGCACGGCGGGGCTGACCGGGATCACCGTCGACGCGGACCGGCGCACGGCCCGCGTCGGGAGCGGGGTGGCGTGGGAGGACGTCGTCGCGGCGGTGGCGCCGCACGGGCTGGTGGCGCTGCACGGCTCGTCCCCGGACGTCGCGGTCGGCGGGTACTCGCTCGGCGGAGGCGTCGGGTGGTTCGGGCGCCGCTTCGGCCTGCAGTGCAACAGCGTGGTCGCCCTCGAGGTCGTGCTCCCCCACGGCGAGCTCGTGCGCGTCGACGCCGGTTCCGACCCCGAGCTGTTCTGGGCACTGCGCGGCGGGGGCGGGAACTTCGGGGTGGTGACCGCTCTGGAGTTCGCCCTCTACCCGGTCACGTCCGTCTACGGCGGTGCGCTGGTGTGGGACTGGCGGGAGGCGGGCCGCGTGCTCACCCGGTGGTCGCAGTGGGCGACCGGGGCACCCGATGAGGTCACCACGTCGTTCCGGATCCTGCAGCTGCCCCCGATCGAGGCGGTGCCGCTGCCGCTGCGCGGACGGCAGGTCGTCATGATCGACGGGGCCGTCCTGGCCGAGGACGGGGTCGCCGTGGACATCCTCGCCCCGCTGCGGGAGCTGGGTCCCGAGATCGACACCTTCGCCCGGATGCCGGCGCCGGAGCTGGTCCGCCTGCACGGCGACCCGGAGGAGCCCATGCCGGTGGCGTCGTCCGCGGCGTTGCTCGGGTCGATGCCCGCCGAGGCGGTGGACGCGTTCGTCCGGGCCGCAGGCGCGGAGTCGGGTTCGATACTGGCGGTGGCGGAGCTGCGCCAGTTCGGCGGCGCGCTGGGCCGCCCGGATCCGCGGGCCGGGGTCCTGCCGATGCTCGACGGGCAGTTCGCCCTGTACTGCTGTGCGCTGGCGGCGGGACCGGAGGCCGTGGTGGGCAGCCGGCACGCGGAGCGTCTCGCCGAGGCGATGGCGCCGTGGACCGCCGGGCACTACCTCAACTTCGCCGAGACGGCGCTGGACACCGAGCTCGCCTACGGCGCCGAGGCCTACAAGCGGCTGCAGGCGGTCCGGCGGCGGGTCGACCCGCACGGGCTCATGGTCGCCAACCACCCGGTGCCGGCCGACGCCTGAGCACGCCCCTGGACGACCACGGGTCTCGCGTACGCGCGCCCGTGGTGCACGGAGCGGACGGAGGACGGTCCGTCCGCGAATCCGGTGAACGCCGGAGTGGGTGCCTTCCATGGCGATCGAGGGGTCGCCACGGAAGGCACTCATCCGTCCGGCCCGCTCGTCCGGGAGGCGCGGGCCCCGAGGACCAGCCCGACGCATGCCGTGAGCAGGACGACGGGCAGCAGGGGGACCGCCCAGGCCAGGAAGTGCAGCAGCACCGCTGCCGCGGTGGCCCCGCCCACGAGCGCGACGAGCTGACGCAGCGCGGCCCGGCGGGGCCCGGCCCGTCCCGTCACGACGTCCTGCAGCGCGCTGACCAGCGTGCCGGTCATGTACGTGGTCGAGGCCTGGAGCCGCAACGCCGCCACGCTCTGCCCGCCCATGGCGAGCGCGGCCACGGCGAGCAGGATCAGCGCCGCGAGCGGCCCGGGGTGCGCCCCGGTGACGATCCAGCCGACGGCCACGACGACCAGGAGTGCCAGCTCCGCGAGGAGCATGCCGACCACCGCCTGGGGCCTTGCGTGCCACAGCCGGGCCCAGGCGAGCACACCGACGGCGAAGGCGGCCACCGCGGTGCCGGCCGGCGTGATCAGCCTGAAGTTGCCCGTGCCGACCCCGTAGGCAGCGGTGACGAGGTTCCCCGTGACGACGCCGGCGAACGCGCCGCCCAGCCCGGCGAGTGCGAGCAGGTCCACCGCGCCCGCACACGCGGCCAGCATCGCCGGGACGATCCCGGCCCACCTCCTGGCCAGTGTGTGCGGGGCAGCGGTCATGCCCGGGACTCCTACCACAGGGCCCGACCGCCGGCGGGATGACCACTCGACGGAGTCGGAACGCGCGCCGGGTGTGGTCCTCACAGAGCCCCTGGGGTCTGCGAGGACCACACCGAGCGCGCGGTACAGCGGGTGGTGGCCGTGGGGAGACGGCCCGGTTGATGTCCGCGCTGCAGGCCGGGATCTCGGCGTCCCGGGTGCGCCAGACCTGGGACCGCCTCCGCCCTTTCCGGTTCCGGGCGGGGAGCCCCCTGCGCGTCGCTCGCGCGACCCCGGTGGATCCCCGCCCGCCCGACCGGGCGCGCGCCGCCGACGCGGTGGTCGAGGAGATCCACTCCCGGGGCCTGGCCGTGGTGCTGCACATGACGGCGCTGCTGGCCGCGGGGGAGCCGACCGACGAGTGGCTCGACCTGCTGGGCGACAGCCACCTCGTCGGGGTCAGCGGGACGTTCACGGAGCTGACCGACGTGCCCGGCTTCGTCGACGAGGCCGTCACGGCATGGCGGGTGGCGGCCCGGCGGCAGGACCGGGGCGGTCTCGGCTCGGTGGTGCGGCTGGACATGGTCGACTTCGCCACCTGGCTGATGGCGCGCCGCGACGACACCCGCGTCGCCGAGCGGTTCGACCGCCACTTCGGCTCGCTCGCCCGGTCGCCGGACCTGGTGGCGACGGTCGTGGTGTTCCTGGCCGTCGACCAGGACGTGAAGCGGACGGCCGAGCGGCTGTTCGTCCACCCCAACACCATCCGGTACCGGCTGCGCAAGGTCGAACAGATCCTCGGCGAGCCCCTGACCTCGCCGCGGGCGGTGGCGAACCTGTACCTCGCGTTCCAGGACGAGGTGCTCGCGCACCGAGCGCAGGGATGACCGTTCCCGCCCTTGTCCAACCTATCGAGTGTCGATAGAGTCCCATCGCGATTCGATGGAGGGATGGCAGTGGGAAAGCTGATAGTGCGTGCGCTGCGCGCCGTGCTCGTGGTGATGCTCGCCGGCACCGTGTTCGTACAGGTGGGGATGGTGTGGGCGCTGGCGACCGACCCGGAGGACGGGTCGCTCCCGCTGACCCCGCTGCGCGTGGTCACGATCCTGGGCATGGTGTCGGCCCAGGTCGCCCTGGTCTGCGTATGGCGGCTGGTGACGATGGTGCGACGCGCAACCGTCTTCTCCGACGCCGCCTTCCGGTACGTGGACGTCGTGATCGGCGCGATCGTGGCGGCTGCCCTCGTGTGGTTCGCTGTCACGGCCCTCAACGCACCGGGTCAGCGTGACGACCCGGGCGTCACCCTGATCATGGGCGGGGTCGGCGTGGCCATCCTGGGGGTCGCGCTCATCGTGCTCGTGCTGCGGGCGCTGCTCGCCCAGGCCGTCGCGCGCGACGTCGAAGCGGCACAGCTGAAGGCCGAGCTGGACGAGGTGATCTGACGCCGCCGGTCGCGCAGCACCGACCGCAGTGGCGACCAACCGGCTGTTCACACGTTCTGCACAGCGCGCGCACAGAAAGGTCGTCCAGCGTGGACTCTCGTGGCCATCCGCTTGCGCGGTCTGTTGCGCTCCCGCACTGCCTGCAATCCGCACGGGCTGTTCCTCGTGGACGCCCGCCGTGACCGTGTCATCGACAACGCAGGCATGGCCGAGGCCGCCCGTGCCTGGTCCCGCGAGCTGGACGCGCTGCACGTGCCGCCCGGTGCGCGGGTACTGGTCGATGTCGACGACCCCCTCGCCTTCGCCGTGGTGCACCTATCGGTGATCGCCGCCGGGCGTTGCTCGGCTCCGGTGAACCCGGAGTCCACCCCGGCTGAGGAGCTGCGGGCGCGGCACGTCCTGCGACCCGTCCTCGTGGTCACCGACCGTGCCGCGCGGCCGGGCCTGCGGATCCACGCCGGCACCGGCCTCCCGATCGACCCGATCGCCCGGCCGGACGCTCCGGTGCCCGACGCCGGTCCGCCGGGTTCCGCCGCCCTGCTGACGTCGGGCTCGACGGGGGCTCCGAAGACGGTGGTGCTGGGCGAGGCGCAGCTGCTGCACGTCGCCGCCGCGGTGGCGCGTCACAACCAGCTCACCCCTGCCGACCGGGGGTTCAACCCGCTGCCGTTGTTCCACATCAACGCGCAGGTCGTGGGTCTGCTGGCCACGCTGGTGTCGGGGGCGAGCCTCGTGCTCGACCGCCGGTTCCGACGCACGGGCTTCTGGCCGGTGCTCGCCGCGCACGACGTCACGTGGCTCAACGCGGTCCCGGCGGTCCTGACGATCCTGTCCCGCGAGGAGATCCCGGTGCTGCCCCCACGGTTGCGCTTCGTGCGCTCGGCGTCGGCGCCGCTGGCCGGGCGGGTCCGCGGGTTGATCGCGGAACGCACCGGGGTGCCGGTCGTGGAGAGCTACGGCATGACCGAGGCCGCGAGCCAGATCACCGCCACGCCGCTGCACGCCCCGGTCCGTCCTGGCTCGGTCGGGCGGCCCGTCGACGTCGAGCTCGAGGTGGTCGACCGCGACGGGGTGCCGTGCGCACCGGGCGTGGTCGGCCGGGTGCGGATCCGCGGCGCCGGTGTGATCCGCGGCTACGCGGGCGGTGCTGGTGACGAGCGGATCGACACCGCACACTGGCTCGACACCGCCGACCTCGGCCGCCTCGACGACGACGGCTACCTGTACCTGGTGGGGCGCGCCGACGACGTGGTCAACCGCGGTGGAGAGCTGGTCTACCCGCGGGAGATCGAGGAGACCCTGCTCGACGAGCCCGGCGTGGTCGACGCGGTGGTCATCGGCCGCCCCGACGAGGTGCTCGGTGCCGTGCCGGTGGCCCTGGTCCGCACCGCCGACGAGCTGGACGCCGTGGCCGGCGCGGAGTTCGTCGGCCGGCTCGTCGCCCGCTGCGCCACGCACCTGGCGCGGTACAAACGTCCCGCGGAGATCCGGCTGGTCGGGGCGTTCCCGCTCGCGCCCACCGGCAAGGTGCGGCGCACCGAGCTGCGCCGCCAGCTCGCCGACGAGCTCGCGGCGACCGGCCGATGACGGCAGGCGCCCACCTCGAGACCCAGCGCCGGACGGCCCGCAGCGTCCACATCTACCCGGCCGACATGGTGCGGGTGCTGACGTTCGCCTGCGTGATCGGGGTGCACACGATCTCGACGGTCAACCCGCTCGACAGCGTGCCCGGCGGTGCCGTGGTGATGCTGCTGCACTTCACCCGCGAGGCCTTCTTCGTCCTCACCGCGTTCGTGCTCACCCACCGCTACCGCGACGACCCAGTCCATCCCGTGGCGTTCTGGCGGCGCCGGTTCCTGCTGGTCGGGGTGCCGTACCTGGTGTGGTCGGTGATCTACACCGGACTCGGGCTGGTCACCGCCCCGCTCCCGGCAGGGCAGGCGGCCACGATGCTGCTGCACAACGTGCTCACCGGCATGGCGTGGTTCCACCTGTACTTCCTGCTCGTGTCGCTGCAGTTCTACCTGGTGTTCCCGCTGTTCCGGCGGCTGCTGCGGGCCACCACGGGGTGGCACGCGGTGCTGCTGGCGGTGAGCGCCGTCCTGCAGGTGCTGATCGACCTGTACCTGCACGACCCGGCGCCCACCGGCATGAAGGCGCAGCTGCTGCCCTACGCCGGCTCGTTCCTGGTGAGCTACCAGTTCTTCCTGGTACTCGGTGGGGTCGTCGCGTTGCACGCCACCCGGGTGGACGGCTGGATCCGCCGGCACGTCGCGGTCGTCGTGGCCGCGGTGCTGCTGACCGGCGCTCTCGCGGAGGGGCGGTACCAGTGGGGGGTGGCGCACGGCGTGGGTGCCCAGTTCGCCACCGACGTGTTCCAGCCGGTGATGGTGCTGTGGTCGGTCGCGGTCGTCGCCGCCTTCTACGCGGTCGGCGCCGCCTGGGCCGACCGGCGTGCGGGCGGACCGGCGTCGCGCGCCGTCGAAGGGGCCTCGGACCGGTCCTTCGGGGTGTTCCTGCTGCACCCCACGATCCTCTGGGCGCTCACCGTGGCCGGCCCCACGTCGCCCGCCGCGCGGCTGCCTGCTCCGTGGTCCAGCTTCGCCGTCTACGCGGTGGCGGTCGTCGCCTCCCTCGCGATCGTCGAGGTCGTGCAGCGCACGCCGCTCAGCCTCGCCCTCACCGGCAAGTCGCGGACCGGAAAGGCGCGCCCGGTGGCCCCCGGCCGCGCCCGGCACGCACCGCCCGCGGCCGCGGGCGGCCCCGGCACCAGAGGAGGAACCGACAAGGCCGACACCGGACAACGGGCGTTCCGCACCCAGGACGCCTGATGCGCACCTCGGAGGACGTCTTCCACCTGGCCATCCCGGCCGCCGACCTGGACGCGGCGCAGGAGTTCTACGTGGGAGCGCTCGGCTGCAAGCTCGCCCGCCGCTACGCAGACCGCATCACCCTGGACTTCTTCGGCGACCAGGTGGTCTGCCACCTGTCGGACGTCGCCGACGATGCGCCGGAGCTCTACCCCCGCCATTTCGGTGTGACGTTCCGCCACCGCGAGGACTGGGAACGGCTGCTGCGCCTGGCCCGCACCCGCGGTCTGACGTTCTTCGCCGAGCCGTTCCACCGCTTCGCGGGCCGGGCCGAGGAGCACGAGACGTTCGTGCTCGCCGACCCGTCGAACAACCTGCTGGAGTTCAAGTACTACGACGACCCGCGGATGATGTACTGACCGGCTCGCGCGGGGCGGCGTCAGCAGCCCCCGCGCCGCCGGCGCCACCAGCGTTCGGGTTCGGGCTCCGGTTCCGGTTCGGGCTGCGGGGCGGCCGCCAGTTGCGCCGCCTGCCGGCTGAGCACCTCCAGGTGCGCCCGGACGTCGCTGTGGGCCGGGTCGAGAGCGACCTTCTCGGCCACCTCCGCCGCCTGTGACACCGCGTCGGCGAAGGCGCTGCGGGCGGCGTCGAGACGTTGGGCGATGCGCTTGGCGGGTTCCTCCCTGACCCGGAACCACGCCGGTTCGATGGAGTCACCGACCGTGGCGAGGCGGCGGACGGCCTCGAGCTCGGCGTCGAGGCGTTGGGCGATCTCGGTGAGCCAGGTGCGGGCGGGACCGGGCGGAAGGGCGTTGGTGATGCGCCGGAAGCGCGTGACCGCGGCCGTGCAGTCGCCGACGTAGCCGTTCCAGTACCGGGAGAGGGCCTGCGGCGGCTCGGGCTGCTGACGCGGCACCGCACCAGGGTGCCCCATCGGCTCCGGGCGGGCAGCACGGCGCCCCTCCCAGGAGGTGGGGGCGACCTCAGGCGGTCGGATCGAGCCCGCGCAGCAGGACCTCCAGGCCCTGGCGGAACTCCACGTCGGCAGGGACGGTGCGGGCCACCCCGGCCGTCTCGCGCAGGAGCGGTTGCTCGTCGACGGGGAGCGCGGCCATCGCGGCCGTCCCGGGTCCGGAGAGCGGCCCGAGGTGTTCGAGCTGGATGGATCCGATCAGGTACGCCAGCAGGCTGCGCAGCGCGATCACCCGGCGCTCACCGGAGAAGCCGGCGGCGGTCAGCACGCGGAGCACGCTCTCGGTCCAGCGCAGCAGGCTCGGCGAGGCGTGCCGGTGGGTCAGCGTGAGCGGCACGGCCCCCGGATGCTCGGCGACGGCGTCGCGGGCCCGCTCGACGAGTACGGCCCCCTTCCCGGTCCACGGGGCCCGCGCCGGGGGTGTGGTGTCGATCCGGGCGAGCAGCAGGTCGACGACCAGCCCTTCCAGCTCGGCCCGGTCGGCGACGTAGCGGTAGAGCGACATGTGGGCCATGCCGAGCTCGGTGGCGACGGTGCGCATCGAGAGTGCGGTGAGCCCGTCGCGGTCGTCTCGGGGGAGCACGTGCGCGTGCCGGAGCCGGGCCGTCTGGTCCACCTGCAGTTCCGCCGGTTCGCCGGTTGCCCGGTGTGCAATCTGCACCTGCGGTCGGTGGTGGCCCGGCACGACGAGATCGTCGCGGCGGGGGTGCGCGAGGTCGTCGTCTTCCACTCACCCGCCGACGAGCTGCGCGTCCACACGGCGGACCTGCCGTTCGCGGTGGTGGCCGACCCGGACAAGCGGCTGTACCGGGAGTTCGGTGTGGAGGCCGGCCCGCGTGCGCTGCTCGACCCGCAGGCCGGGGGCGCGATCATCCGGTCGATCGCCACCGGGTTGCGCAACCGGGACCCGCTCCCGTCGCGGACCCAGCCCGGCGGCGGGTTGGGCCTGCCCGCCGACTTCCTCATCGACGGCGACGGCCACGTCCTCGCGCGCAAGTACGGCGACCACGCCTACGACCAGTGGTCGGTGGACGAGCTCCTCGCCCTCGCCGTCCGGACCCGGGACAGCGCCCGGTAGTGACCCCCTCCCGGATTGCAGCAAAGCCACTTTGACGCAACCTGGTTGCCGCAAAGTGGCTTTGCTGCAACGGTCGGCGCGCAACGGGTGCGCCGGCCGTGTGGGGGAAGCATGGGTGAGGAGATCCGCCGGGCACTGACCCTGGAGGACGTCGCAAGCGCCGCCGGGGTGTCGCGGGCCACCGCGTCCCGGGCACTCACCGGCTCCGACACCACGTCCACGCCCGCTCGTGAGCGGGTCCGCGCCGTCGCCGAGCGGATGGGCTACACGCCCAACACGGTGGCGAGGGCGCTCGCAGGAGGAGTCGGCGCGCGGGTCGTCGTCGCCGCTTCGGGTCCTGCGCCGGACGTGCTCGACGACCCGTACATGTGGCGGGTGCTGGGGGCCACGGCGGCGGCGTGCGACGGCGAGGGAATCGGCGTCTCGCTGCAGTGGCTCCCGCTCGACGCGCCGGCCTCGCTGCACCGGCTCGCCGCCGACCGGAGCGTCCGGGGGGTGGTGCTGGTCAACTCCACCGAGCGCCTGCTCGCCGAGCTCCCCGACGCTCTGCGCGGCCGGGTCGCGTCGATCGGGATCGGGTCGGCCGACGTGCCGTCCTTCGACGTCGACAACCGTGCCGGTGCCGGCGCTGTCGTGCGCCACCTGCACGCCACGGGACGGCGCCGGATCGCGATGCTCGCCGGGCCGCAGTGGCTCCCGTGCTCGTGGCGGTCGGCGCAGGTGTACAGCGAGGTGGTGCAGGCCGCGGGTCTTCCGGTGCGCGTCCTGCCCGGTGACTTCGGCTTCGAGAACGGCCGGTCCGGTGCGCTGGAGGTGCTCCGGCGCTGGCCGGACACCGACGCGATCTTCGCCATCTGCGACGCCGCGGCCCTCGGGGCGATGGCCGCGTTGCGCGGGCTCGGCGTGCAGGTACCGGGGGACGTCGCCGTCGCCGGCTTCGACGACCTCCCGGTCGCCGCGTGGAGCGGCCCGGCACTCACCACCGCCACCCACCCGGTCACCCGTATCGCCACGGGGGCCGCCACCGCCGTGCTCGCCGGGGCGCCCGCGGAGGGCACCACGTGGTACCCGTCCGAGCTCGTCCTGCGCGAGAGTGCGTGACGCAGGTCCCCGGCGATGATCCGGCGCCGTCGCCGTCCTCGACGTACTGTGATCCCTCGGTGCAGGTCCGGCGATCGAGCGCGGAGGGCACGTGACGCAGAGCAGGCTCGAGATCATCGCCGTCGACGACGATGCGGCCTTCTGGGAGGACCAGGACGCCGTGCTGTCCGGGCTGCGCGAGTCGCCGCCCCGCATCCCGCCGTGGTTCGGCTACGACGAGCTCGGCTCGGAGCTGTTCGAGGAGATCACGGAGCTCCCCAGCTACTACCTGACCCGGGTGGAGCACGAGATCCTGCGCCGGTACGCCGGGGAGATCGCCGACCGGCTCGGCTCGGCGGCGGTCGCGGAGCTCGGCAGCGGAAGCGCGAAGAAGACCAGGGTGCTGCTCGCCGCGTGCACCGAAAGGCGCGCCACCACCTACCTCCCGATCGACGTGAGCAGGGAGATGCTCGTCGCCAGCGGTGACGCGCTCACCGCGGAGTTCCCGCAGCTGCGGGTGCGCGGGCTGTGGGGCCGGTACGAGGCGGGGCTGGCGAGCCTGCGGGAGAGCGACGACGGCCCGGTCGCGGTGGCGTTCTTCGGGAGCAACATCGGCAACTTCACCCCCGCGGAGCGAGGCGCGTTGCTCCAGGAGGTGGCGGCGACGCTCCGCCCGGGCGACCTGTTCCTGGTCTCGGCCGACCTCGACAAGCCCGCTGAGGTCCTGGAGAACTGCTACAACGACCCGGCCGGGATGTCGGCGTTCGTGCGGTTCCGGCAGAACCACCTGGCCCACCTCAACCGCCGCTTCGACGGTGACTTCGTGCTCCACCACTACTACCCGCGGGCCCACTACGACACGGCGACCGCGACCGTGGAGGGGCACCTCTACGCCACCGAGGACCACACGGTCTCGCTGAAGAACCTCGGGGTGCAGCTCGAGATGCGGCGGGGCGACTCGATCAACGTCGGGTTCTCGGCGAAGTTCCGGCGCCCGGAGTTCGTCGCCGACGTGTCCGCGCTCGGGTTCGCCCTCGACGAGCAGTGGATCGACCCCGTGTGGCAGTACGGCGTCTTCCTGTTCGTCCGCACCTGACCAGGCGAGCAGCAACGACCTGAGCGGCTCCGCCACGGAGCCGTGCTCGACCCTCCCTGCGCTGACCTGCGCTGACGCACCCCCGTGACCGGTACCGGCCTCCGGCGTACCCGGCCGCCGTCGAACGGCGGGGATGGGTGAATTTGTCTCTTGTGAGATTGTTCAACGATCCGTATGGTTCTCGCATCTCACCTCTCATCGAAGGCCGAGGAGATCCGATGTCAGCAGCTTCCGGAGAACGAGCCGCTCGGCAACCGTCCTCAGTCCGCCGGGTCGTCGTCGCGAGCCTCGTGGGCACATCACTGGAGTGGTACGACTTCTTCATCTACGGCACCGCCGCCGCGCTGGTGTTCAACCATCTGTTCTTCCCGAGCTTCGACCCGCTCGTCGGCACCCTGCTCGCCTTCACGACCTATGCCGTCGGTTTCGTCGCCCGCCCGCTGGGCGGCATCGTCTTCGGCCACTACGGCGACAAGGTGGGACGCAAGAACGTCCTCGTGGCGACGCTGCTGCTGATGGGCGTCGCGACGTTCGCGATCGGGCTGATGCCCACCTACGAGACGATCGGGGTATGGGCACCGATCCTGCTCGTGCTGCTGCGTTTCCTGCAGGGGCTCGGGCTGGGCGGGGAATGGGGCGGCGCCGTCCTCATGACCCTGGAGTCCGGCGATCCCACCAAGCGCGGGCTCAACGCGAGCTGGCCGCAGGTGGGCGTGCCGATCGGCCTGCTCCTCGCCAACGGGGTGCTGTCGCTCATGGGCGGCGTCACCGGCGACGACGCCTTCATGTCCTGGGGCTGGCGCGTCCCGTTCCTGCTCAGTGGGTTGCTGGTGCTGGTCGGTCTCTGGATCCGGCTGACCGTCGCCGAGAGCCCGCTGTTCCGGGAGGTCGAGACGAAGCAGGTCAAGGCCCGCGCGCCGATCGTGGACGTGCTGCAGCGCTACCCGCGGCAGGTGCTGCTCGCCGTCGGTGCCCGCGTCGGGGTGGACGTGGCGTTCTACATCTTCGTCCTGTTCATCACCACCTACGTCGTGACGTACCTGAAGCTGCCGCAGAGCTACGCCCTCAACGCCGTGCTGATCGCGGCGGCGTGCCAGGTGGTCTTCATCCCGTTCTTCGGCTCGCTGTCCGACCGGATCGGCAGGCGCCCGGTGTACCTGGCGGGGGCGGTCGGCGCCGCCATCTGGACGTTCGCGTTCTTCGCGCTGCTCGACACGGGCAACTTCCTGCTGATCGTCCTGGCCGCTGTGGTGGCGCTGGTGTTCCACGCCGCGATGTACGGGCCGCAGGCCTCGTTCATCGCGGAGATGTTCCCGACGCAGGTGCGCTACAGCGGGGCGTCCATGGGCTACCAGCTGGCCGGTGTGGTGGGCGGCGCGCTGGCGCCGATCATCGCCACGGCCCTGCTGAGCCAGTACGACAGTGGGCTCGCCGTGTCGATCTACGCCACCGTCGCCCTCGCCATCACGGTGCTGTGCGTGCTGGTGGCGAAGGAGACCTCGCGGTCCGATCTCGATGCCGAGGACGCGGCGTTCGAGGCCGGCGCTGCGCGGAGTGTGCGGCTCGCCGGCGGCCGGTGATCCGAGGCCGACGAGGCCGGATGCCCAGCGATCCCTCCGGGGGTCGCTGGGCATCGCTGTTTTCCGGTGTCCTCACGCATTCCGTTCGAGGTGCCCCGGCCGTTTCCGGGTGCCGGCCTGTCGAAACGGGCTGCTGTCGGAACCGTCGTCATTCCCGGGCGGCGCGAGCGGCGGGGTCTTCTGGGATCTTCCCGGCGAACCGGAACACCGACACGTTCACCCGAGGCCGGTGACGGGCTGCCGCCGGGGTCGGTGGGGCCGTCGTGCCACCCAGTGGCACGGGCCGCGATCTGGAAGTTTGCCGGGCGGTACGTTCGTTGCCGCCATGGCCTGCGCCTTTCCGAATTGCTGAGGGCGCGCCCCGCAGAATCTCGTGAGTCACCTTACCCGAGATTATTCTGATCTGCTTAGTGACGCTAACATGCGATGGTGCCCGATTCCTGCCCGGCGTGGTGTGCGGTCCGCCGCGGCAATCGGCCCCGAATCTCAAGCGCACGTCAAGATGCAGTAAGGATTCCGTGATGTCTGTCGACAGTTCTGTCGAGCTCGCCGATTTCGGTTCGCTGGTCGACCTGGCCGTTCAGCGCATTCTCGTGAGCGACGAGGTCGCGGCGACGAAGTTCTGGACGGGGACGCCCGTGGAGGACCCGCTGCGCGAGCGGCAGGTACTGGCGGAGGCCGGACGTCGAGCGGCACAGATGGGGCTGGACCGGGAGATGGCCGTCCGGTTCTTCCGGAGCCAGATCGACGCCAGCAAGGTCGTGCAACGCGGAATGCTGGGCCGATGGCGGGCCCACCCGGATCTCGCCCCCACCGCCCCGCCGGACCTGCACGCGATCCGCACGCGGCTCGACGCGCTCACCGGTCAGATGCTGGAGCAGCTGCGGGCCACCCACGCCCTCCGCCGGCATTCGTCGTTGTGCCGGACCCTCCTGCTCGATGCGCGGGTTCCCGTGGTCGCCATGCACGATCTCGACGGGTTGCACCGGCGCGCGCTCGACGTCGCCGTCGAGTTCGTCTGCCTGCCCGCCTGAGCCGCGACCCCCGAGACGAGTTAAGTCACCACCGTTCTCTTGTTATGTATACGCCGTAGTGTTAACTTCGCCGCGTCGAGCTCAGGGACGGACGGAGGATCACGTGGTCGAGGTACGGATGCGGGTCAACGGGGCCGTGCGGTCACTCGAGGTGGAGCCGCGGGTCAGCCTGCTCGACGCGCTGCGCGACCATCTCGGCCTCACCGGCACGAAGAAGGGCTGCAACCAGGGAGCCTGCGGTGCGTGCACCGTGCTCGTCGACGGTGAGCGGATCAACTCCTGCCTCGCGCTGGCCGTGCAGTACGCGGGCCGCGAGGTCGTCACCATCGAAGGGGTGGCGGCCGACGGGCAGGCCCACCCGCTGCAGGAGGCCTTCATCCGCAACGACGGCTTCCAGTGCGGCTACTGCACGTCGGGCCAGATCTGCTCCGCCATCGGGATGCTGGCCGAGCACCGGGCCGGCGTGCCCAGCGCGGTCACCGAGCACCTCGCGGCCGACGTCGAGCTGTCGGCGGCCGAGATCCGGGAGCGGATGAGCGGGAACCTGTGCCGCTGCGGCGCGTACAACGGGATCGTCGAGTCGATCCAGGACGTCGCCTCGGGTGACCCGGGTGACCACGACGTGCCGGAGACCGTCCGATGAGGTCGTTCGCCTACGTGAGCGCACCCGACGTCGCCACCGCGGTCCGCGCCATCGCGTCCGAGCCCCGCGCGAAGTTCATCGGGGGCGGCACGAACCTCGTCGACCTCATGCGCGAGGACATCGAGCAGCCCGAGACGGTCGTCGACATCAGCGGCATCGCCCTGACCGGGGTGGAGGAGCTGCCCGGCGGCGGGCTCCGGATCGGCGCTCTGGTCCGCAACAGCCACCTCGCCACGCACCCGCTCGTCCGCAGCCGCTACCCGGTGCTGGCCCAGGCGATCCTGACCGGCGCGTCGGCGCAGCTGCGGAACATGGCGACGGTCGGCGGCAACCTGCTGCAGCGCACCCGCTGCCCGTACTTCTACGACCTCGCGGCCGCCTGCAACAAGCGCGAGCCGGGCAGCGGCTGCGACGCGCTCGGCGGGTTCACCCGCAACCACGCCGTGCTCGGCGCGAGCGAGAGCTGCATCGCCACCCACCCCTCCGACATGTGCGTCGCCCTCGCCGCGCTCGACGCCGTCGTCGAGGTGGAGAGCGTGCGGGGCGTCCGGCGGATCCCGCTCGTCGGGTTCCACCGGCTTCCGGGCGACAGCCCGCACGTCGAGACCGAGATCGCGGCGGACGAGATGGTCACCGCCGTCGAGCTGCCGGCCCTGCCGGTGGCCGCCACGTCGCGCTATCGCAAGGTGCGCGACCGGGCGTCGTTCGCCTTCGCGCTCGTGTCGGTCGCCGCGGCGCTGGAGGTGCGCGACGGCACGGTGGCCGCGGTCCGGCTGGCGCTCGGCGGCGTGGCGGCGAAGCCGTGGCGGGCCCACGAGGCGGAGCGCCTGCTGCTCGGGGCGGCGCCGACGGAGGAGTCGTTCCGGCTGGCCGCCGCGGCCGAGCTCGCGCCCGCCGTCGCCCAGCCGCACAACACGTTCAAGATCGAGCTGGCGCAGCGGTCGATCGTCGCGGTGTTCCGGCAGCTGCTCGCAGAGGGGGGTGCGGCATGACCCAGGTGGAGAACCGTCCGCTGACCGCGACGCCCGGCTCCCTCGTCGGCCGGCCGGTCGACCGCGTGGACGGCACGGCCAAGACGAGCGGCGCCGCCCGCTTCTCCGCGGAGTACCCCTACGCCGACCTCGCGCACGCCGCGCTGGTGTACGCGACGGTCAGCCGGGCGCGGATCACCGGCATCGACACCGCCGCCGCGTCGGCGGTCGACGGCGTGCTCTCGGTGATCACGCACCTCAACGCGCCGCCGATGAAGCCACCCCGGCCCGTCAACTACATGAACCTGAGCACGCTCGCCTCGGCGACGTCGGTGAACTACCTCAACACCGACGAGGTGCACTGGAACGGGCAGCCGGTGGCCGTCGTCGTCGCCGAGACGCTCGACGCCGCGCAGGAGGCCGCCGGGCTGGTCGCCGTCACCTACGAGGAGCTGCCCGCGACGGTGGACTTCGCCGCCGAGGAGGGCAACGCGACGCCGCAGAAGAGCAGCCCCGTCGACTCGGGAGGCGCGAAGAAGGGTGACGCGGTGGCTGCGCTCGCCGCCGCGCCCGTCTCGGTGGACCTGCGGTTCACCACGCCGGGGCACAACCACAACGCACTCGAACCGCACGCGACCACGGCCGTGTGGGACGGCGACACCCTCGTGGTCCACGAAGGGGCCCAGAACGTCGCGTGGGTGCGTGACCAGCTCGCGTGGAGGTTCGACGTCCCCCCGGCCTCGGTGCGCGTGATCGCCCCGTTCGTCGGGGGCGCGTTCGGCGGCAAGACGACGGTCTGGGCGGGCACCATCCTCACCGTGCTGGCGGCGCGGGTGACCGGCCGTCCGGTCCGCATGATGCTCACCCGCGAGGGCGTCTTCCGCACCGTCGGCGGTCGCACCCCGTCGACGCAGCGGGTGGCGATCGGCGCGGAGACCGACGGCCGCATGACCGCCCTGATCCACACCAGCGTCACGCGGGTG
>NZ_JAAXKY010000076.1 GCF_012911925.1 Pseudonocardia xinjiangensis
GAAGCGGGCCGGGTCGCGGTTGGCGGCCTCGAGCCGGGCCAGGACCATGTCCCCGGCCGCGACGGACACGCCAGCCAGCTCGACGTCCTGGTGGGCCCACCGCGGGAGCGCCTCGCCGGTGACACCGGACTGCTGCCGCAGCACCTCCTCCACCACGGCGTCCAGCCGGTCCGGGTGGGCGGCGAGGACCGGGAGCTGCCCGCCCGTGACGAGGTGGATGGTGGCCACGGACATCCCGTTGCAGGCGCTGAGGTACCCGGCGCTGACCAGCGTGGTGACCATCGCGACGAGCTCGTCCTCACTCAGCAGCTCGTCGTGCCCGGGCCGGGCGCCGTCCTCGTGCACGCCGACCAGCGCGCTGATGAGGTCGTCACCCCGGTCGGCCCGCCGGGCGGCGACGAGCGCGGCGGCGTAGTCGGTGAGGGCCGTCCACGCCTGCTCGATGCCCGCCGTGTCCAGCTCGCCCGCTGAGGCGGCCGCCATGTCCACGGTGAGGACCGCGTCGGCCCACTGCCGCAGCTGGGCGTGCTCGGACACGGGGATGCCGACCAGCTCGCCGATCGTGCTGATCGACAGCGGGGCCGCGACGGCGTCGACGAGGTCGGCGGGCGGGCCCGCCGCGGCCATGGCGCCCACGTACCGGTCGGCGAGGGCCTCGATGCGCGGGCGCATCGCCTCAACCCGCCGCGGCGTGAAGGCCGCGGACACCAGGCGGCGCAGCCGGGTGTGCGGGGCGCCGTCCTGGAACAGGGTGTGGTTGCCGGGGTGGGCGCCGCCGGGCGGGGCCACCCCGAACCGCGGGTCCGACAGGACGGTCACCGCGGCGTCGTACGAGGTGACCAGCCACGCCGGCGTCCCGTCCGGGGTGGTCACGCGGGTGACGGGCTCGCTCTCGCGCAGCACCGCGTAGGCCGGGGGTGGTCGCAGGAGGTCGGGGCGGTCGAGCGGCAGGTGTCGGATGGTGGTCGTCATCGAGTTCCCCCAGATGGTTTTTTACAATACACCTGCAACGTAAAGTGCGGGAGGCTCGGAGTCAATACGACTGCACTGTGAAAGACTGTCGCGGTGCCGAAGAAGGTCGACCACCAGGCCCAGCGGGCCCTGATCGCGGATGCCCTGATGCGGGTGGCCGCCACCCGGGGCCTCGAAGCCGTGAGCCTGCGACATGTGGCGACCGAGGCCGGCGTGTCTACCGGCATGGTGCAGCACTACTTCCGCACCAAGGACCAGATGATGATCTTCGCGCTGGACATGGTCAGCGCCGGCGTCCAGGCCCGGCTCGCCGCCGAGGCGGGCGACCAGGACGCCGTCCCGACGCCCCGGGCCCTCGTGCGCGGGCTCCTGCTCCAGATGCTGCCCCTGGACGAGCAACGCGCCACCGAGGGCAAGGTGGCGCTGGCCTTCCTCTCCTACGCCGCGGTCCGCCCGCACGTGGCCGCGGAGCTGCGGGAGAACACCGCGCAGATGCGGGCCTTCTTCGCCGACCAGATCCGGGCGACGAGCCCGGCCGAGCGCGGGGTCGATCCGGAGCTCGCCGCCACCGCCCTGCTCGCGCTCGTCGACGGGCTGGGCGTGCACGTCCTCGGCGGGCACTACTCCCCCGACGCCGCACTGGCGGCACTCGACCAGTACCTCGACAGCGTCCTGCCGGCCGAGGCGGCTGGTCCGCGGCCACGAGCCGACCGAACGATCACCCCACCGGCGCCACGTACGGTCGGACCATGAACGTCGAGCTGCGCCTGCGCGAACTGGGCATCGAGCTCCCCACCCCCCTGGGCCCGGCCGGGAACTACGTGCCGGCCGCCCGGGTGAGCGACCTGGTGTACCTCTCCGGGATGGGTCCCGTGCGCCCGGACGGGAGTTTCGTCGTGGGCAAGGTCGGCAACGGCGGCCTGGACCTGGACGCCGGACGCGAGGCCGCCCGCCTCACCGGCCTGCAGCTCCTCGCGGCGCTCCGGGCCGAGATCGGCGACCTGGGCCGGGTCCGGCGGGTGGCGCGGATCTTCGGCATGGTCAACTGCGCCCCCGGCTTCAACCGCACGCCCGCAGTGATCGACGGCTGCTCCGACCTGCTGGTCGAGGTGCTGGGCGACGCCGGCCGCAGCGCACGCTCCGCGGTGGGGATGGCGGAGCTGCCGTTCGACATCGCGGTGGAGATCGAGGCCGTGGTCCAGGTGAGCGCGTGACGGGCGGCCCGCGGGTCAGTCGATGACCGCGGTGGCCTCGACCTCGACCAACAGGTCCGGTTCCCCGAGCGCCGCCACGCCCAGCAGCGTGATCGGCTTGACCGGGTCGACGCCCAGCTTCGCGGCCGCCCGGCTGACACCCTCTCCCAGCAGCGGCATCTTGTCGGGCGTCCAGTCGACGACGTAGACGGTCAGCTTCGCCACGTCGTCGAAGGACCCGCCGGCCCCGGCCAGTGCGGTGCCGATGTTGAGGTAGGCCTGCTCGACCTGGGCGGCCAGGTCTCCTTCGCCGACCCGTCGCCCCTCGCCGTCGCGGGCCACCTGACCGGCCACGAACACCAGCTTCGAGCCGGTGGCGACCGACAGCTGGCGGTAGACATCGGGTTTCGGCAACCCGTCGGGGTTGATCAGCGTGACGGCCATGTGCACTCCTCGACATCGGGGCTTCAGCATGCCCCCAAAACATAGCAGCGTTATACATTGTGACGCCATGGCGCGGAGGGGAGACCGCGCGATCCGCGCCGGTCAGGTCGCCGTCCACCCACTCCATCGGACCGGGGTGATCACCAGCAGCGCGCCGGCGGGCGGCACGGCGGCGTAGGGGCGGTACTTGGCCCGCAGCGCGGCGAGCGCGCGCTCCCGCAGCGGCCCGGTCTCGTGGATCTCGGCCGTGCCGTCCACCCGGACCCACCACAGCGTCGACCAGTCGTCGTCGTAGTGGTCGACGACGAGCCCGACACGAGGGTCGCGGCGCACGTCGTCGAGGCGCGCGAGCCGGCTGCTGCGTTTGGGCTTGACCTCGTCCACCACCGAGCAGACGAGCCCGTCCACGAGCGCGAAGGTGATCGGCACCAGCCGCGGGGTGCCGTCGGCCCGCAGCGTGGCCAGCCGACCGACAGGAGCACCCGCGAGTCTCGCGCGCTGCTGCGCCGCGTCGAGGGCGGGCACTCAGGCCGCCGCGCAACGGTGGGTCATCGCTCCAGTGTCGCTGGCGACGGCCCGGACGGCGCGGCAGCTGTCGTGTTTCAGCTAGATCAAGAGTCCTTGTGCACCATGGTCACACCGTCTGTATACATACTACGTTCACCCGACCGAATGAACGGCCGGAGGTAGAACGATGGGGCTCAGCCTGATAGCACGAAGGATCCGGGGACGGGGGGCGGCGGCGCTCGCGATCGCGCTGGCAGCGGCCGTCGCCGTCGGCTGCGCGCCGGTGCAGCAGGCCGCCGGGCCGGCCGCGGCGCCGGCCACCGACTCCTTCGGCACCCCCGCCGATCCTGCCGCCGTGCAGCAGGGCGGCACGCTCGTCATGGCCCTGTCGGCCGAGCCGGACATGCTCGACCCGACGCAGTCCCGCTCGCTCTACTCCCGCTACGTCTTCCAGACGATGTGCGAGAAGCTCTACGACCTCGACCAGAACACGCGGATCGTCCCTCAGCTGGCCACCGCGCTGCCCACGATCTCCCCCGACGGGCTCACCGTCACCATCCCGCTGCGCGAGGGGGTGCGCTTCGCCGACGGCACGCCGATGGACGCGCAGGCGGTGGTCACCACGTTCCAGCGCAACCTGACGATGGCCGGGTCCGGTCGCAAGAGCGAGCTCGGGCCCATCACGTCGGTGGAGGCGCAGGGCGCGAGCTCGGTGGTGCTCCACCTCTCGGCGCCGTTCGCCCCGCTGACCTCGGCGCTCGCCGACCGGGCCGGCATGATCATGAGTCCGGCGGCCCTGCAGCAGCTGGGCGACAAGTTCGGCACCGCGCCGGTGTGCGTCGGGCCGTTCAAGTTCGAGAAGCGGGTGGCCCAGAACTCGATCGACGTGGTGCGCGACCCGAACTACTACGACGCGGCCAAGGTGCACCTCGACCGCATCACCTACCGGATCATCACCGACGCCAGCATCCGGGCGGCCAACCTGCAGTCCGGTGACGCCCAGGTGGCCGACACGCTCTCCACCCAGGACGTCCCCGCCCTGCGCACCGCCGCGGGCATCCAGGTGCTGCAGTCCAACTCGCTGGGCTACCAGGGCATCACGTTCAACGTCGGCAACGTCTCGGGGCTCGGCAACCCGGTGGGCGACGTCGGCACGCCCCTCTCCCGGGACCCTCGCGTCCGCCGGGCGTTCGAGCTCGCGGTGGACCGTCAGGGCCTCGTGCAGGCCGTGTTCGGCGGCCTCTACACGCCGACGTGCTCGCCGATCAGTCCGGACACCGAGTTCACCAGCGACGCCGCCCAGGCCTGCCCACCGCACGACCCGGCCGCCGCGCGCGCCCTGCTGCAGGAGGCGGGTGTCCCCGTTCCCTACAAGATCACGATGATTGCGACGAACACCCCCGACGTCCTGCGGCTGGCCCAGGCCCTGCAGGCCACCGTCGCCGACGGCGGGTTCGACCTGCAGATCCAGCCGGTGGAGTACTCCGCGCTGCTCGACCAGCAGGACCGCGGCGACTTCGAGATGCTGCAGCTGGGCTGGTCAGGCCGCATCGACCCGGACAACAACATCACCAACTACCTCAGCACCGACGGCGGGCAGAACGTGGCCGGCTACAGCGACGCGGCGCTCGACGCGCTGCTCACCAGGGCGCGTACCAGCACCGACCAGGCCGAACGGGTGCGGCTCTACGGCGAGGCGGTGACGGCCATCCACGCCGCCGACCCGATCGTCTACCTGTACCGCATCCGCAACTTCACCGGCGTCACCGCCAAGGTGTCGGGGGTGCAGGTCTTCCCGGACGGCGTGGTGCGGCTCGCCTTCGCCGGCCTGACCCGCTGACGGGAGCCGGTCCGGAATGCGGTCCTACCTGCTCCACCGGCTGTGGCAGTCGGCGGTGACGCTGGTGCTCGCCACGATCGTGGTGTTCCTCGGCGTGCGCGCGCTGCCGGGCGACCCGGCGCTCGCGTTCGCCGGGGAGGAACGTGACCCGGCGTCGCTCGCGGCGATCCGCGAGCGGCTCGGCCTCAACGACTCGTTGGTCGTGCAGTACGGGAAGTTCGTGCTCGGGGCGCTGCGCGGCGACCTCGGCACCTCCACCCGGACCGGGATCCCGGTCTCCACGATGATCGGCACCGGCCTGCCCGTCACGATCGAGCTGTCGCTGCTGGCGCTGCTGGTGGCGATCGTGCTGGGCGTCACCACCGGTGTGGTGGCCGCCGTCCGGCGCGGGCGCCCCGCGGAGTGGTTCGCCAACGCGCTGGCGCTGCTCGGGCTGTCGGTGCCGAACTTCTGGCTCGGCCTGATCGCGATCCTCTACCTGGCGGTGGGCCTCGGCCTGTTCCCGGCGTCGGGCTTCGTCCCGTTCGGGGAGGATCCGGTCGCCAACCTGCACCACCTCGTGCTGCCCGCCCTCGTGCTCGGCACCGGGATCGCGGCGATCGTGATGCGCCAGACCCGGTCGGCGATGCTCGAGTCGCTCGGTGCCGACTACATCCGCACGGCGCGGGCCAAGGGCGCATCGCCCCGCGCGGTGATCGGCCGGCACGCCCTGCGCAACAGCCTCGTCGTGGTGGTGACGGTCGTCGGGCTGCAGCTGGGCATCCTGATCTCCGGGGCCGTCGTCACCGAACGGATCTTCGGGCTGCCCGGGTTCGGGAAGATGACGATCGACGCGGTGTTCCAGCGCGACTACCCGGTCATCCAGGGCGTCGTCCTCGTGACGGCGGCCGCCTACATCCTGATCAACTTCCTGGTCGACGTCGCGTACTCGCTGATCGACCCGCGGATCCGCGTGGCGGGAGGACAGTCATGACCGCGACCGAGATCGTCACCCCGCCGGCACCGGACCCGGGTGCCACACCGCCGCGGCGCCGCGCCGCCCTGCGCAGGCTGCGGCGCAGCCCGCTGGGGATCGCCGGGTTCGCGGTGCTCGCCGTGGCCGTGCTGGCCTCGGTGCTCGCCCCGGTGCTCGCGCCCTACTCGCCCGCACAGGTGCACTTCGACGCGCCGTTCCAGATCCCGGGCACCGTCGGCTTCGCCCTCGGCACCGACGACCTGGGCCGCGACGTGCTGTCCCGCATCCTCTTCGGCCTGCGGGCGTCGCTGGAGGTGGGAGTGCTGGCCGTGGCGCTCGCGCTGGTCGTCGGAGTCCCGCTGGGACTCGCGGCGGGCTACTTCCGGGCCCTCGACGCGGTGATCTCCCGCTTCACCGACCTCATGCTCGCCTTCCCGTTCCTCCTGCTCGCCGTCGGCCTCGCCGCCATCCGCGGCCCGAGCCTCGGCAACGCGGCGCTGGCACTGGGCATCTCCCAGATCCCGGGCATGATCCGCGTCGTCCGCTCCGAGACGTTCCGCCTGAAGAACCTCGACTTCGTCGCGGCGTCGCTGGTGGACGGGGCGAGCGACGTCTGGGTGCTCGGCCGGCACGTGCTGCCCAACGCGCTGTCCGCGGTGATCGTGCAGGCCACCGTGGCCATCCCGCAGGCGATCATCGGGGAGTCGGTGCTGTCGTTCCTCGGGCTGGGCATCCAACCGCCCGACCCGAGCCTCGGGACGATGCTCGCCGACGCCCAGCAGTACGCCGCCCAGGCGCCGTGGACCGCCGTCGTGCCCGGCCTGGCGATCATGCTGGTGGCGCTCGCGTTCAACCTGTTCGGCGACGCCCTGCGCGACGCCCTCGACCCGAGGAGCTCCCGGTGACGGCACAGGGCGAGCCCGTTCTCACGGTGCGCGACCTGCGGGTCACGTTCCGGACCGACGACGGGCCGGTGTCCGCGGTCGACTCCGTGTCGTTCGACGTCCGGCCGGGCGAGGTGCTCGCGGTGGTCGGCGAGTCGGGGTGCGGCAAGAGCGTCACCGCGATGAGCATCGCAGGGCTGCTCCCCCCGTCGGCGACCGTCACCGGCTCCGTACGGCTGCGCGACCAGGAGCTCGTCGGGGCCCCCGAGCCGACGCTGCGTAGGGTGCGCGGCGCCGAGGTGGCCTACGTGTTCCAGGAGCCGATGACCTCGCTGAACCCCGTGTTCACCGTGGGCAGCCAGATCACCGAGACCCTGCGGATCCACCAGAAGCTCTCGCGGAAGCAGGCGCTGGCGCGGGCCGTGGAGCTGCTCGCGCTGGTCGGGATCCCGTCCCCCGCCTCGCGCGTGGGGGCCTACCCGCACCAGTTCTCGGGCGGGATGCGGCAGCGGGTGATGATCGCGATGGCGCTGGCCTGCGACCCCGCGGTGCTGGTGGCCGACGAGCCGACCACGGCGCTCGACGTCACCGTGCAGGCCGCCGTCCTCGACCTGCTGCGCGACCTCGGCACCCGGCTCGGCACGGCGATCGTGCTCATCACGCACGACCTCGGCGTGGTGGCCGACATCGCCGACCGCGTGCTGGTGATGTACGCGGGGCGCGTGGTCGAGACCGGCCCGACCCAGGAGCTGTTCGACGCCCCCCGCCACCACTACACGCTGGGCCTGCTCGGCGCGGTGCCGACCGCGGGCCGCCGCGCCGCGGGGGGACGGCTCCAGGAGATCCCCGGGCTGGTGCCGGTGCTGCACGAGCAGCCCGACGCCTGCACGTTCGCCGAGCGGTGCCCGGCCGCCGACGAGCAGTGCCGCGCGGGCGCGCCCGCCCTGGAGCCGCGCGACACCGACCCGACCACCCACCGGGCCGCCTGCTGGCATCCGGCAGACGCCCTCCTCACGAAGGGACGGTAGGACGATCACTGACCTCGAGGAGCACCCGGCCCGGGAACAGGGCCAGGAGCCTGCCGCCCTGGAGCTCGACGACCTCGTGATGCACTTCGGCCCCGTGCGGGCCGTGGACGGCGTGAGCCTGCGGATCGAACGCGGGCGGGTGCTGGCACTCGTCGGCGAGAGCGGGTCGGGCAAGTCGACCGTCGGCCGGTGCGTCGTGCGGCTGCTGGCGCCGACGTCCGGCACCGTGCGGCTGGCGGGCACCGACGTCACCCACCTCAGCCGGCGCGCGCTGCGTCCGCACCGGCGTGAGGTCTCCATCGTGTTCCAGGACCCGGCGAGCTCGCTCGACCCGCGGCTGTCGGTCGGCGACATCGTGGGTGAGCCACTGCGGCTGCTCGGGCTGGCGAGCTCGCGGCGCGAACGGGAGACCCGCGTGGGCGACGCGCTGGAGCAGGTGGGGCTGCGGCGACAGGTCGCGCAGCGCTACCCCCACGAGATGTCCGGGGGGCAGCGCCAGCGGGTGAGCATCGCCCGCGCCCTGGTCTCGTCACCGCGGCTGCTGGTGGCCGACGAGCCCACCAGCGCGCTCGACGTCTCGGTGCAGGCCTCGGTGCTGAACCTGCTCGCGGACCTGCAGCGCGACCTCGGCTTCGCGTGCCTGTTCATCACCCACGACCTGTCGGCGGTGGAGTACCTGGCCGACGAGGTGGCCGTGATGTACCTGGGCACGCTGGTGGAGCAGGGTTCGCGCGAGGCGGTGTTCGACTCCCCGTCCCACCCGTACACGCAGGCGCTGCTCTCGGCCGCGCCGCTGGCGAACCCCCGCGAGCAACGGGCGCGCCGCCGGGTGCTGCTCTCCGGCGAGATCCCCTCGCCCACCGCCCCTCCCCCGGGCTGCCGGTTCCACACGCGGTGCCCGGTGGCCGTCGAGCGGTGCCGCACCGAGGTGCCGCTGCTGCGCACCACCGCGCTCGGTCAGGTGGCCTGCCACCTGGTGGCCGACGACGGCAGCGGCCCCGACGTGCGGCAGCAGCAACCGGTCCCGGTCGGAGAGGGCTGAGGGGCGCTCGGACCGTCCCGGAGGGCAAGCTGGGCGTCGTTCGCCGGCGTCCGTCCGCACGGCTCCACAGGAGGCAGCACATGACCGAACCGCAGGTGCTCGACGTCGCCGAGTGGTCCCGGTTCGAGATCCACCTCGACGGCAGGCTCGCCGGGTTCGTGGCGTACCGCACCAGCCGGGGAACGATCACCTTCACCCACACCGAGATCGACAGCGCCTTCGAAGGGCGGGGCCTGGGCAGCACGCTGGTGCGGGGCGCGCTCGACGCGGCGCGGGCCCGCGGCCTGGCGGTGCTGCCCCAGTGCCCGTTCGTCCGCGGCTGGCTCCAGAAGCACGAGGACTACCTGGACCTGGTGCCGGAGGGCGAGCGCCCGCGCTTCGGTCTCTGAGACCGACCAGCACCAGGACGAGCCGTGATCGTTGTCCGCCGGAGGAGCCACCTCCCGGAGCACTGCTGACGGGGGCGCGGCGCGGCTGATCGCTCCGAGATCCACGTGTCGGCCCCGCGCGGGACCAACAGCCGCATCTCGCGACGATCACTCCGCCCCGCCCGCGAGTCGCCCGTTCCTCGCCCGCGAGTCGCCCGATCCGCGCGCATTCACCCAGGGACATCACGACGAGAACGGGCAACTCGCGGGCCCAAACCGGGCGACTCGCGGCACCAGGGTCGTCCTCGCAGGCGCGACGACACCGGGGACGAGCTGTTCACGTTCGAGATGTCCATGAAGATCCGCCGGGGACGCTGAGCGGTCGGACGCTGCACCGAGGTGGCACCCGCCGCGGCACCCGGGCGCCCGGCGGGGTCGGCTGCCACCCCACTCGGGGGACGGAACAGACGCGACGGCGGTACGGTTGTCCTCCAGTAGTTGCAGACACAACTTCTTCGGAGGACCTCATGCCCGCCGTCACCGTCGCCGACGTCACCGCACTGCCGCGCGTACCCGAACCCGGCGCCGCCGCCGTCGACCGGCGGGTGCGCTCCGTCACCACCGCCCCGTCCGGGTTCGAGGGCGAGGGGTTCCCGGTCCGACGGGCCTTGGCCGGTATCGACCTACGCGACCTCGACCCGTTCCTGATGATGGACCAGATGGGCGAGGTCGAGTACGCCCCCGGCGAGCCGAAGGGCACCTCCTGGCACCCCCACCGCGGGTTCGAGACCGTCACCTACATCATCGACGGCACCTTCGAGCACGCCGACTCCCACGGCGGCGGCGGGCTGATCACCAATGGCGACACGCAGTGGATGACGGCGGGGGGTGGCCTGCTGCACATCGAGCGGCCGCCGGAGTCCCTCGTCATGAGCGGCGGCCTGTTCCACGGACTGCAGCTGTGGGTGAACCTGCCGAAGGCCGACAAGTGGCTCGAGCCCCGGTACCAGGACCTCCGCGCCCGCGAGTCGGCCCTGCTCACCACGTCCGACGGCGGAGCCCTGATCCGCGTGATCGCCGGCGAGCTTGCCGGGCACGCCGGGCCGGGGTCCACCCACACCCCCGTGGCGATGATGCACGCCACCGTCGCGCCCGGCGCCACCGTGCGGCTGCCCTGGCGGCGCGACTTCAACGCACTCGTCTACGTGCTGTCCGGGGCCGGTGCGGTGGGCCCGGAGAAGCAGCCCGTGCGCACCGGGCAGGCCGCACTCTTCGGTCCCGGCGACACGATCACCGTGTCGGGCAACGAGAAGCAGGAGTCCCGTCTCGCCGGCCTGGACGTGATCTTCCTCGGCGGGCAGCCGATCCGGGAGCCGATCGCCTGGGCCGGCCCGTTCGTCATGAACACCCGGGCCGAGGTGCTCCAGACCTTCGAGGACTACCAGAAGGGCAAGCTGGGCGTCGTTCCCGCCACGTACGTCCCGCACGGTGCCGCGGGCGGCAACGCATGACCGAGCCCCGGCCGGCGTGACCCGCCCCCAGCACGGCGCCGGCCGCGGTCACACGCTCCCGGCATGCCGGTCCGCCACGGCCAGGAACCGGCCCGGTCGAGCGGCGCGGCGCGGCACGGGCCACCGCAACGGCCTGGGCGACCTGCCGGGGCGGTGCGGGTGCCGACCAGCGCACAGGTCACGCCCGGGGTCGATCTCGCGAACTGGGTCGCGCGCTGGGCGTCGCTGTCGAACCCGGGGATCATCCCGCTCACGTCCGGCGTGACTCCGCGCGCCAGGCGGGCCCGCTTGAGCGCGGCGCTGCCGATCACCGTGATCGACCGGCTCCGCGCCATCTCGAGCACCGTGGACCCGTTCTCGCACGTGAACACCTCGCGCGCGTCGGGGTTCACGGGTAGCTACACGAAGCGGAAACGGTGCTCGCCGAGATCCCTGACGGACGGTCCACCGCGACCGGCGCGCTTCGCCGGGACATCGACGCGCCGGACCGTCGGAGGGCCTCCGTAGCCTTGACGCGTGCTCGCCGTCCACGCCCTCTGGTCCCCCGGCCGCGGGGTCCTGCTCTGGGCCGAGGACGGCGCGCGTCCCACCACCTCGTCGAGCCGCTCGCTGCGGTCGGCGCGCCCCCACCCGTTCGCGGCGCCGTCGTCGGCGCTCACCGCGCTCCACCCGGGCAAGCCCGCCACCGTCACGCTGCTGCTGCCCTCCCGGCCCGGCGGCCCGCTCGCGTCGCCGGAGCTGGTGCGCAGCGGCGGGCGTGGCACCCCGCCGCGGGGCGGCCCGGTGCTGCGCGCCTGGTCGGTACCCGCGCTGGCCATCGACGTCGCGGAGCTGGACGACCCCGCCGATGAGGTGCGCTACGGCGCCTCGGTGACCCACCTACGCGCTGTGGCGGAGCTGGCGGCCGATCTCGCCGCGCGCGGCCGCGTGCTGCCCACCCTCGTCCGGCAGGGTCCGCACGCGTTCGCGCGGTGGCGCCCGCTCGTGCAGGGCCTCGACGCCGTCACGTTCGACGCGCTGGTGGCGGCCCTCCCGCCGGTGGGGCGCGCGGAGGCGGTCGGCTCGGCCCGCGGCCAGCAGGCCGGGGCCGATCCGCACGCGCTCGTCAGCGACGCGCTCCACGCCCTCACCGACGCCGCCGTCCGCGACCGGCTGGCCCGCGCACCCGAGCCGCTCACGGTGCTCCCACCGCGGCTCGGGCGGGCGCCCCGGGAGCTCCCGGCGGCGGAGTCCTGGCTCGCCGCCCTGCTCACGCCCGACGGGCGGGTCGGTGGCGACCGCGCCCTGTCGGCCACGGAGCTCGCCGCCCTCGCCGGCGCCGTCGCGGAATGGGACGAGTTCGGCGCCACGGCCGGCGGCGAGGGCCGCGCGTGCTTCCGGCTCACCGAGATCAGCACCCTGCACGACCCTGCCGACCCGGCACCCGACGCGCTCGACCAGACCGGCGACGGCACGCGCTGGGTGCTCGACTTCCTCCTGCAGTCCACCGCCGACCCCAGCCTGCTCGTCCCAGCCGAGCAGGTCTGGTCCAGCGGTGCCGACCGGCTGATCGCGCAGCCGCAGGAGCTGCTGCTCGCCGAGCTCGGCCGCGCTTCGCTGGTGCTCCCGGCGCTGGCCACCGCGCTGCGGCAGGCCCGCCCGTCCGGGCTCGACCTCGACGTCGAGGGCGCCCACCACTTCCTCACGGCGGGGGCCGCGCTGCTCGTCGAGGCCGGGTTCGGGGTCCAGCTCCCGGCCGGCTGGGACGGCTCGCGCCGGGTCGGGCTCGCGCTGAGCGCGCGCAGCACCCCGGCCGACCGCGTGCTCACCCGCAGCGGGCTGGGCCGCGAGGAGCTGGCCGACTTCCGCTGGTCGATCGCGGTGGGCGACGACGAGCTGTCCGAGGAGGAGATCACCGAGCTGGTGGCCACCAAGGCGCCGCTGGTCCGGCTGCGGGGCAGGTGGGTGAGCGTCGACGCCGAGCGGCTGCGCGCCGGCCTGGAGTTCCTGCGCCGGGCCCGCAGGCGGCGCGCCGACGGCGCGCCCACCGCCGCCGAGGTGCTCGCGCTCGCCCAGCGCCACCCCGACGACTGGGAGAGCGACGCGGACCACGGCGCGCCGCTGCCCGTCACCGCCATCCACGCCGACGGCTGGATCGGGGCGCTGCTCGCAGGCGAGGTCGAACGCACGATCACCCCGGTCGAGCCGCCCGCAGGCTTCCGCGCGCAGCTGCGCCCCTACCAGCAGCGCGGCGTCTCGTGGCTCGCGTTCCTCTCCACCCTCGGGCTCGGGGCGTGCCTGGCCGACGACATGGGCCTGGGCAAGACGGTGCAGCTGCTGGCCCTGGAGGCGCTCGAACGCGCCCAGCAGGAGCGCGGCCCCACGCTGCTCGTCTGCCCGATGTCGCTCGTCGGCACGTGGCAGCGCGAGGCCGCCCGGTTCGCCCCCGACCTGCGGGTGCTCGCCCACCACGGGCCCGGCCGCCGCCACGGCGCGGAGCTCGAGGCGCAGATCCACGAGGCCGACCTCGTGGTCACCACCTACGCCACCGCCACCCGCGACGGCGACGAGCTCGCCGCGCTCGCCTGGCGCCGCCTCGTGCTCGACGAGGCCCAGGCCGTGAAGAACAGCAGGGCGTCGCACGCGCGCGCCGTGCGGCGGTTCGACGCCGAGCACCGCGTGGCGCTCACCGGCACGCCCGTGGAGAACCGGCTGGCCGAGCTGTGGTCGATCATGGACGTGCTCAACCCCGGCCTGCTGGGCTCGGCCGAGAAGTTCCGCGCCCGCTACGCCATCCCCGTGGAACGCCACGGCGACACCGAGGCCGCCGCGTTGCTGCGCCGCGTCACCCGGCCGTACCTGCTGCGACGGCTGAAGACCGACCCGAGGATCATCGACGACCTGCCCGACAAGATCGAGGTCACCCAGCACTACCGGCTCACCCGCGAGCAGGCCTCGCTCTACCGCACGGTCGTCGACGACATGATGGAGAAGATCGCCGACTCCCGCGGCATCGAGCGCCGCGGCAACGTGCTGGCCGCGATGGCGAAGCTCAAGCAGGTCTGCAACCACCCGGCCCAGCTGCTCCACGACGGTTCGCCGGTCGGCAGACGCTCCGGCAAGATCATCCGGCTGGAGGAGATCCTCGCCGAGATCCTCGACGAGGGCGACCGCGTGCTGTGCTTCACCCAGTTCACCGAGTTCGGCCACATGCTCGTGCCGCACCTGGCGGCCCGCTTCGACACCGACGTCGCGTTCCTGCACGGGGGCACGCCGAAGAAGCGCCGTGACGAGATGGTCATGCGCTTCCAGGCCGGTGAGGGGCCGCCGGTCATGCTGCTCTCGCTCAAGGCGGGCGGCACCGGCCTCACCCTCACCGCCGCCAACCACGTCGTGCACCTCGACCGCTGGTGGAACCCCGCCGTGGAGAACCAGGCCACCGACCGCGCGTTCCGCATCGGCCAGCGCCGCAACGTCCAGGTGCGCAAGTTCGTGTGCCCCGGCACGGTCGAGGAGCGCATCGACGACATGATCACCAAGAAGAAGGCGCTGTCGGAGATGGTGGTCGGCGACGGGGAGGGCTGGCTCACCGAGCTGTCCACCGACTCGCTGCGCGAGCTGTTCACCCTGGGCTCGGAAGCGCTCGAGGAGACCGTCGAGGACACCGACGATGCCTGATCCCGATCCGTTCTGGTGGCGCGACGCCGAACCCGCCCGCCCGCGCCGGGTCGAGGGCGGCATCCAGATCAACAGCACCCGCGGACCGGTGGCGCGCACCTGGTGGTCGCAGCGGTTCCTCGGCGTGCTGGAGTCGCTCGGTGTCGGCGGCCGGCTCTCGCGGGGCCGCAGCTACGCCCGGGCCGGCCAGATCATCTCCCTCGACGTCGACGCGGGCGGGGCCGTCGCCCAGGTGCAGGGCTCCCGGCCCCAGCCGTACAAGGTGCGGGTCGGTATCCCGGCCTTCGGCAAGGCGGAGTGGGCAGCGGTGGCGCAGGCGCTCGCCGACGACGCGTCGTACGCCGCCACGCTGCTGGCCGGCGAGATGCCCCGCGAGATCGAGACGGTGTTCGAGGCCGTCGGGCTCTCGCTCTTCCCCGCCGGCAACCGCGACCTCGCGATGGACTGCAGCTGCCCCGACCACGCCGTCCCCTGCAAGCATCTCGCCGCGGTGTTCTACGTGCTCGCCGACCGGTTCGACACCGATCCCTTCCAGATCCTGGCGCTGCGCGGCCGCGACCGCGAGACGCTCCTGGAGGACCTCCGCGCCCGCCGCACCGCCGCAAGCCCGCCCGCGACGTCCGACGGGGTGCCCGCGCTCGCCGACGTCATGCACGAGTACTGGAGCGCGGGGCCCGGGCTCCCGGAGCGGCTGACCGGCCCCCGCACCCCACCCGACGCGCTGCTCGACCAGGTGCCCGAGTTCACCGTCGACGTACGCGGCGAGCGGGTCGCCGACCTGCTGCGACCGGCCTACCGCGCTCTCGCCGGGGACGACAGCACACCCCCCACTGCGCCCTGACGAGCCCGCGGGACCTGTGATCGCCGCGAGATGCGGCTGTTCGCCCTCCGGAGGGCTGACGCATGGATCTCGCGGCGATCAAGCGCCGCCGGCGCGCGGAAAGCGGGCGACTCGCGCGCCGAAAGCGGGCGACTCGCGGGCGTCAGCCGAGCGACTCCAGCTGCGCGGCGAGGGCGAGCAACCGCGACTCACCCCCGGGCGGGGCCACCAGCTGCACGCCGATCGGCAGGCCGGTGGGATGGACCCCGGCGGGCACGGACATCGCCGGGAAGCCCGCGAGGTTCCAGGGGGTGACGAACGCGCTGTGCAGGGCCTGCGGGAAGTTCGCGAGCCACGACTTGCGGTGCCACATCTCCGCCTTCGCGGGCAACGCCTGCAGCATGGGCGTGACCAGCACGTCGTGCTCCGTGAAGAACTCCCGCGCGCGGGCCGTCCACTCCTGCCGGCCGCGCTCGCGGACCAGCCCCGCCCTGCGCACGACGCGCCCGATCCGCGCGTGGGTGCGGGTGCGGCGCTGGAGCCGGTTGCGGTCGAACGCCTCCGCATGCTCGGACGGACCCGCGAACCATCGGGCGACGGTGGCCGGCAGCTGCCCCGACCCGTACGACGGGGTGGCTTCGCCGACCAGGTGGCCTGCCGTACCGAGCAGCTGCGCCACCTGCGTGGCGACGGCGGTCAGCTCGTCCGGCGCCGCGCCCCCACCCGGGACCTCGGTGGAGACGGCCACCCGCAGCCTGCCCGGCTCCGTGAGCTGCGCCAGCGCGGGCCGTTGGGCGAGCACGGAGAGCACCAACGCCGCGTCCGCCGCGGTGGTCGCGAGCACCCCGTGGGTGTAGAGGCCACAGAAGAGGTGCGTGTCGGAGGCGGCGACCACACCCCTGCCGGGCATGAACCCGACCAGCCCGCAGATCGCGGCGGGCCCGCGGATCGAGCCGAGCGCGTCGGAGCCGTGTGCCACCGGCACCATGCCGGCCGCGACGGCTGCGGCGGCGCCTCCCGACGATCCGCCGGCCGTGTACGCCGGTACCACCGGGTTGCGCGTGATCGCGTCGGGAGTGTCGGTCATCGGCCAGTGACACAGCTCGGGGACGTGGGTCAGCCCGACCATCACGGCACCGGCGGCGCGCAGCCGGGCGGCGATCTCCCCGTCGGCCGCCGCGAGCTGCCGCGAGCCCGCCTGCGAGCCCCAGCCCACGTACTCACCGGCGACGGCCGTGACGTCCTTCACCGCGATCGGCACCCCGGCCAGCGGGAGGTCCGCGAGGTCGGGCCGCTCCCCCACCGCCCGCGCCTCGGCCGCTGCCTCTGCCGTCCGGACGCGCCGGAACGCGCCGACCGCCGCGTCGCCCGCGGCGATCCGGCCCAACGCGTCCTCGGTGACCCGCACGGGGTCGAGCGACCCCACCCGCACCGCACGGGCCACCTCGACAGCAGTACCCACCATGAACTGACGTACGTAGGCGGCATGCGCCCGGTTCGACAATCCTCATGATCATGTCTCGCCGGTCCGCGCCACTCCCGACCAGGCGCGGTACGAAGGCAGGGTGTCCGACACCCCGCATCTCGCCACGCTCGCCGTCCACGCCGGGAACGCCGTCGACGCCGGCACCGGAGCCATCCGCCGTCCGCTCGTCATGGCCAACTCCTATGCCCTGCCCGAGGACCCGTCCGAGCTGAGCTGGTCCGGCACGGGCACGCCGCTCTACACCCGCAACGGCGGCGCCAACCAGGGCTGGCTGGAGGAGAAGCTCGCCGCGCTCGACGGCGGCACGACCGCGGTGGCGCTCGCCAGCGGGATGGCCGCGCAGCACGCGGTGTTCTTCGCCGCGCTGCGCTCGGGCCACCACGTGGTCAGCTCCGACACCACCTACGTGGGCACCTACCGGCTGCTCACCGAGCTGCTCCCGGCGAAGTACGGGATCACGGCCACGCTCGTCGACTCCTCCGACCCCGCCGCAGTGGCGGCGGCGATCCGGCCGGAGACGCGCCTGGTCCACGTCGAGACCCCGGCCAACCCGACCACCCGGATCACCGACGTGGCCGCGGTCGCCGAGGTCGCGCACGCCGCCGGGGCGCTGCTGTCGGTGGACGCGACGTTCGCCACGCCGGTGCTGCAGCGCCCGCTCGCGCTGGGCGCCGACGTCGTCGTGCACTCCCTCACGAAGTACGTCAACGGCCACGGCGACGCGATGGGGGGCGCGGTCATCGGCGGCGGCGAGGCCGGCACCGCGCTCGTCGAGGACGTCCGCCGCGAGGCCATGGTCAACGTGGGCGGGGTGATCAGCCCGTTCAACGCCTGGCTGATCATGCGGGGCTCGGTGACCCTGCCGATGCGGATGCGGGCCCACTGCGCGGGGGCGATGGCGGTGGCCCGGTTCCTCGCCCAGGACCCGCGGGTGGCCTACGTGGCCTACCCGGGCCTGCCGTCCCACCCGCAGCACGCGCTGGCCGCCCGGACGCTGGACGGCGGGTTCGGCGGGATGCTGGCGTTCGCGGTGCGTGGTGACGGCGCGGCGCAGAACAGGTTCGTCGCGGCGCTGCGGCTGATCACCTCGGCGGTCTCGCTCGGGCACGACGAGTCCCTGATCGTGCACGTCTCCGGCGACGACGAGCGGGCGCGTCACTACCCCGAGGAGTTCCGCCGCTACGGCCACCTGCGCCTCTCGGTGGGCCTGGAGGACCCCCGCGACCTGACGGCCGACCTGGACCAGGCCCTCGCCACCGTCGCCAGGGCGGCGACCTGACCCGCGACATGGACACATGTCGCTGTTCGGCGGGGGCTTCGGACAGCGTCAGGTGACCATGTCGCGGCTGATCATGGTGCAGGCGCGCGTAGCGTCACTGCCGTGAAGGTGCGCATCGGGATCGGGTCACTGCCACTCGCATCCGGGCCGGGTCCCGGTCCTGAGCTCGCCGAGCTGATCGACGAGCTCGAGACCCGCGACATCGACTCGCTCTGGCTCGCCGACACGGCGTCCGCCCCGACGATCGATCCCGTCGTCGGCATGGCGTTCGCCGCGGGCCGCACCCGCAACCTCAAGCTGGGCACCGGCGTACTGGTGCTCCCCGGGCGCAACCCCGCCCTCGTCGCCGCCCAGCTGGCGTCACTGGCCGCGCTCGCCCCCCGGCGGATCCTGCCGGCGTTCGGGGTGCGGTCGGCCACCCCGGCCGACCGTGGCCTCTACCCGGTGCCCGACGGTGCCCGGGCCGCGCTGTTCGACGAGGCGCTCACGGTCGTGCGCCGGCTGCTCAGCGAGCCCCGCGTCACCCACCACGGGCGCTTCTTCCATCTCGACGACGCGTCCGTGGCCCCGTTGCCCTCCCGTCCGCTCGACCTGTGGCTGGGCGGCCGCGCCCCCGCCGGGCTGCGCCGGATCGGACGGCTCGCCGACGGCTGGCTCGGCAGCGTCGTCACTCCGGCGGAGGCCGGGGACGCGCGGGCCGAGATCGAGCGGGCCGCCGAGGAAGCGGGCCGGGAGATCGAGCAGGACCACTACGGCACGAACATCGCCGTCGTTCCGCCCGGCGCCGCCGACTCCGACGTCGACGCGGCACTCGCCCGCGTGGCGCGGCGGCGCTCGGACATCGACCCGGCGCTGCTGGTGCCCCGTGGCTGGGACGAGACCCGCGAGCAGGTGCGGCGGTTCGTCGAGGTCGGGCTGACGAAGTTCGTGATCCGCCCCGCGGTGCCGATCGCGTCGTGGCGCGGGTTCCTCGACCAGTTCAGCGCCGAGCTCGGCGGCCTGGAGGCCGAGCTCAGCTCCTGAGCGCCCGGCCCGCCCGGCTACTCGGCTGCGAGCGGGGCGGACAGCTGCCCGTTGCGCCGGGCGCGCCGCTCGAACCACAGGGTGGCGAGCGGCGGGATGCTCGCCACCAGCGCCAGTGCGGTGGTCGATGCGCTCCACCGGAACTCGCGCGCCACCATCAGGGTGATCACGACGTAGGCCAGGAAGAGCACCCCGTGGATCGGCCCGAACACGGTGACCCCGATGTCGTCGCGCACCACGACGTACTTGAAGAACATCCCGATCAGCAACCCGGCCCAGGAGCAGGCCTCGGCGATCGCGATGGCGCGGAAGACGAGGGCGCCCGTGGTCGGGGAGGAGAAGGCTGCCATGCCTTCACTCTGCCCGACGTCCTGCCCGCTGCTTCTACCGGGTGTCGAAGGTAACCCGGCCTACGAGTCCCGGCCCCTCAGGTACTCCGGTGCCGGCGCCGCCAGCGGCACGACAGGAGTGCCGGCGAGGATGTCGTTCGCCGCCTTGTAGAACGTGCGGGCCGGAGCGCCACCGCCGAAGAGCGTGCCGCTGGAGCAGGTGCTGGGCGGCGACCCGTCACAGATCGGCCGCGGGTTCCTGGAGTCGTCGAACACGATGGCCGCGCCCGCGAGCTGGGGCGTGGCGCCGACGAACGCCGCGGACTGGAAGATCTGCGTGGTCCCCGTCTTCGCCGAGGTCGGCCGGTGCCAGTCCTCCGCCGAGGCGGCAGCGGCCGACGTGCCGCCGGGCCCGTCGTCCTGGCTGAGACCGTTGGCGAGGGTGTCGGCCAGTGCGGGAGCCACGGCCTGGTTGCACGCCTGCTCCTTGATGGGCACCGGGTTGCCGTTCTCGTCGGTCACGGAGTCGATCGGCGTGGGCGGGCACCACATGCCGTGGCTCTGCAGCGTCGCGTCGACGTTGGCCAGCTCCAGGTCACTGGTCGGGGTCACGCCGAGCGTGAAGGACGCCTGCTTCTCCGCCTTCACGGTGTCGGCGATCGACAGCGCGCCCGGCTGGTCGCTCACCGCGTCGTTGAGCGAGGTCATGCCGAGCCGCAGCGCCATGTCGACGATGGGCGCGATGCCTGTGCTCTCCTCCAGCTTGACGAAGGCGGTGTTCGGCGACTCGGCGAGCGCCTTGGTGAGCGTCAGCTGCGGGGCGAGGGTCTCCTCGGCGTTGTGCACCGGGATGGCGTGGCCCGACCCGTCCTTGTAGATCGGGGAGACGTAGCCGCTCGGCGGGACGTCGATCACCGAGTCGATCCCGATGAGGCCCTGCTCCATCGCCGTGGCGGCGGTGAAGATCTTGTACACCGACCCGGCACCGAGGTTCTCGGGCTGGAAGGGCAACCCGTAGCTGGACTGGCCGGGACCGTTGCCGTAGGTGCGGTTCGCCACCATCGCCGTGATCCGGTGCTGGGACTGGCCCGGCTGCACGAACGAGAGCACGTCGGCCACGTGCGGTGTCGTCGGCGGCACCTGGCTGTCCACGGCGGCCTTGGCCTTGGCGAGCGCGTCGGGGTCGAGCGTGGTGCGCACCGTGTAGCCGCCGGAGGCGAGCTGCTCGGACGTGAACCCGGCCTGCTTCAAATAGCGCACCACGTAGGCGCAGAAGTAGCCCGCGTCACCGGCGGCGGTGCAGCCCTCGTCCGGCACGTCCGCGGTGGGGGAGACGCCGAGCGGGGACGCGGTGGCCGCAGCCGCGTCGGCGTCGTTGATCGAGCCGAGCTGGTGCATCTGCTGGATCACCACGTTGCGCCGCGCCGTGGCGGCGTCGGGGTGCTGGACCGGGTCGTACTGGGTGGGGCTCTGCACCATCCCGGCGAGCAGGGCCGCTTCGGGGATCGTCAGCTGCGCTGCGGTGGTGCCGAAGTACACCTGCGCCGCGGCCGCGACGCCGTAGGCACCGTGCCCGAAGTAGACGATGTCGAGGTAGCGGGTGAGGATCTCGTCCTTGCTCAGCTCGTTGTCGAGCTGCACCGCGAGCTCGGCCTCGTGGATCTTGCGCGCGAGGCTGGGCGCGATGGCCGCCTGGCGCTGGGCGTCGGTGGTGGCCGCGACGTACAGCTCGTAGTTCTTCACGTACTGCTGCGTGAGGGTCGAACCGCCCTGCTGGGCGCCGCCGCCGGCGTCGTTGACCAGGGCGCGGACGGTGCCGACCGGGTCCACGCCGCCGTGCTCGAAGAACCGCCGGTCCTCGATGGCGACGATCGCCGCCTTCATCGCGGGCGAGATCTGCGCGCTCGTGGCGGGGAGCCGGAACTGGTCGTAGAGGTACGCGATGGGTTTTCCGGTCGAATCGGTCACCGTGGTGACATCGGGAGTGTTCCCCGCGAGCAGCGCCGCCGGCGCGACATTGACCGATCCGCTACTGACCTGCGCGGCCAGCAGGCCGATGCCACCGACCACGGGAAAGGACATCACGGCCAGTACCACGGCCGCCACCACGCCCAACACTGCCAAACGCGCGCTCTTGCGGGTAACACTCACGCACTACATCTACCAGGGGCGATGCTGCCCTTGCAGAGCCGGGACAGCGCGGCACGGACCTCCGAAAATGGATCACCCACCCGTTGCGGACAATTCACCGACAGGCACTCCGGAATATTCCTGGACTTCCCGATGGGGGCACACTCGAGAGGTCCCTGCTGGAGCAGAGGACGACACTGCGGAAGACGGCGCAAGAACAGTGCCGGGAAGACGGCACAGCGAAAGGTGGAGAAATGGGCGAGCTCAGCCCCTGGCACTGGCTCATCGTGATCGGCGTGTTGGTTCTTCTGTTCGGTGCCAAGAAGCTGCCCGAGGCGGCGCGCGGACTGGGCCGGTCGGCGCGGATCCTCCAGGCCGAGCTGCGGGCCGGCACCACCCCGGCCACCGACCCCGAGCCCGGACGGCCCGCCGCGGGCGAGGAGAAGGAGTAGCCGGACACCGGCGGCCGCCCCGACGAGGACAGCGGTGCCGGCGCGGCCGTGGTGCGGTGACCGTGAGCCGGGCAACACCGCTCCGGTCACCCGAACCGGCTGATCAGGAGGACGATCGGGCTCATGACCCGATGGATCCCGGCTGTGCTCGGCGTGCTCATGATCTTCTTCGGGGCGGTGTGGACGCTGCAGGGGGCCAACCTGCTCCTCGGCAGCTTCATGACCGGGTCACGACTGTGGCTCGTGATCGGGCTGGTCCTGCTGATCGGCGGCATCGCGCTGCTCTCCCGCACGGTGCGCACCCGCGCCCGCCACTGAGCCGTTCGGGTCCAGATCGACTCGCGCTTGCCGCCCCCCGCGGTCACCATGTCCCCATGGACAAGGTGTGGCGCGATTCCCACAGTCGTCTCGACACCGTGCACCGCGTGGGCGCGGTCCTGTTCGGCCTGGGCCTGTGGGTCTTCGGCATCCTCGGCCTGGTGAACCGGCTCGACCCGTTCTCCCTCGACGGTGCCCCCGTGCTCGGCCTCTCGTCCAACGGCCTGCTGTCGGTGATCTCGCTGGTCGTGGGCGGGGTGCTGATCACGGCGGCCGTGCGCGGCGGGCGCACCGCGTCCACCGTGACCGTCACGGTGGGCACCCTGTTCGTCCTGTCCGGGCTGCTCAACGTGCTCGTGCTCGGCACCCCGTACAACCTGCTCGCGTTCCGCATGTCCAACGTGATCTTCAGCTTGGTCGCGGGTGCCCTCCTGCTGTTCCTCGGCGCCTACGGGAGGTTCACCGGCGGCCTGCCCGAGGACAACCAGTACCGGGCAGAACGCCGCAGTCCCGACGACACCGCCGACGTCCCGCTGCCGACCGTCTTCCGCGACGCGGGTGACGTCATCGCGGCACGGGAGCTCGCCGAGGCCGAGCGGGCCGTCGCCCAGCACGCGGCGTCGGCGGCACAGGCCAACGGAGTGGCGGCAGCGATGCGGTCCCGGCGGGCCGAGGACCGCGTGCAGGCCTGGCGGGCCAGCGCCTCCTGAGCACTCCCGGGCCGTCAGCGGCCTCGGTCCCGCAGCACGAACTTCTGGATCTTGCCGGTGGAGGTCTTGGGCAGCTCCCCGAAGACCACGAGCTTCGGGGCCTTGAACCGTGCCAGGCGCTCCCTCACGTGGTCGATGATCTCGGCCTCGGTGGCGCTCGCGCCCTCCTGCAGCGTGACGTAGGCGACCGGCACCTCACCCCACCGCTCGTCCGGCGCCGCGACCACCGCGACCTCCCGCACCGCCGCGTGCTCCGCGATCGCCTGCTCCACCTCGACGGACGCGATGTTCTCCCCGCCGGAGATGATCACGTCCTTGCTCCGGTCGCGCAGCTCCACGTACCCGTCGGGGTGCAGCACTCCGAGGTCCCCGGTGCGGAACCAGCCGTCCGGCGCCGCCGCGGCCGTGGCCAGCGGGTCGTGCAGATAGCCGAGCATCACGTTGTTGCCGCGCAGGGCGATCTCGCCCACCGTCGTGGCGTCCGCCGGGACGTCGGCGCCGTCCGCGTCCACCACCCGCGCCCGGCACGAGATCATGTTGGCCACGCCCTGGCGCGCCTTCAGCCGGGCCTGCTCCGTGGCGTCGAGGTCGTTCCACTCCGGGCGCCAGTCGCAGATCATCACCGGCCCGAACGTCTCGGTCAGCCCGTAGAGGTGGGTGACGTCGAAGCCCAGCTCCCCCATCCGCCGCAGGATCGCCGGGCTCGGCGGGGCACCACCGGTGGCCACCCGCACCGGCGGGCCGTCGAGCGGGGCCGCCTCCGGTGCGTACGCGAGCATCGAGAGCACGGTGGGCGCCCCGTTGAGATGGGTGACCCCTTCCTCCCGGATGAGCCGCCACACCTGCGCGGGCTCCACCTTCGGCAGGCAGACGTGCGTGGCGCCCGCCGCGGTGACCGCCCACGGGAAGCACCAGCCGTTGCAGTGGAACATCGGCAGCGTCCACAGGTGCACCGCCGACGGGGAGAGCCCGGTGTGCCCGGCCATCGCCAGCGCCTGCAGGTAGGCCCCGCGGTGGTGGTACATCACGCCCTTGGGCCGCCCGGTCGTCCCCGAGGTGTAGTTGATCGAGAGCAGCGAGCGCTCGTCGGTGGGCGTCACCGCCTGCGGGACGGCCGCGGCCAGTAGCTCCTCGTACCGCTCCCCCGCCCGGACCCGCACCGGCGGCGTGGTTGCGGCCCGGTCGAGCCTGCCCACCACGTCGGCGACCAGGTCGTCGAACATCGGGTCGTGGACGAGGACCCCCGCCCCGGAGTGCTCCAGGATGTAGGCCACCTCCGCCGCCGCCAGCCGGGTGTTCAGCGCGACCAGCGGCACCCCCGCCCACGGCACCCCGAAGTGCGCCTCGAGCAGCACGTGCGTGTTCGGTGCCAGCACCGCCACCCGGGCGGCCCGCCGCGAGCGGGGCCAGCGCACCCGCGAGCTGCCGGCAGCGCCGGTGCAGCTCCTCGTAGGTCCACCGCTGGGCGCCGTCGACCACCGCGGTGCGGTCGCCGTGCGCGGCTGCGGCCCGATCGAGGTACGACACCGGTGTCAGCGGCTCGAACGAGAGGTCCACGCCGTCAGCATCTCCTGGCCGGCCCGCCGACCGCACTCCCTGGCCCGGCAGGGTCACTGTCCTCGAGCCGATCTCCGGGGCACGATGGCCCGGAGGGATCGAGCGGTCCCGGCGACGATGCGGAGGCACGGACCATGGCGTGGGACTTCTCGACGGAACCCGAGTTCGAGACACAGCTCGAGTGGATGCGCGAGTTCGTCCGCACGGAGATCATCCCGTTGGAGACCCTCGACCTGGACCGCGCGACATTCGCCCGGATCACCGCCCCGCTCAAGGAGCAGGTGAAGGAGCGCGGGCTGTGGGCGGCGCACCTGCCCCCCGAGCTCGGCGGCGGCGGGTTCGGGCAGGTCAAACTGGGGTTGATGCACGAGATCCTCGGACAGTGCCGCTACGCGCCGGGCATCTTCGGCAACCAGGCGCCCGACTCCGGCAACGCGGAGCTGCTCGCCATCGGCGGCACCCCGGAGCAGAAGGAACGCTTCATGTACCCGCTGCTGCGCGGGGAGCTGCGCAGCTGCTTCTCGATGACCGAGCCGGGCGCGGGAGCGGACCCGACCCTGCTGTCCACGCGGGCCGTGCTCGACGGGGACGAGTACGTGATCAACGGCCACAAGTGGTTCTCGTCGAACGCCTCCCACGCCGACTTCCTCATCGTCATGGCCGTGACCGATCCGGACGTGTCGGCCTACCAGGGGTCGTCGATGTTCGTCGTGCCCGTCGACACGCCCGGGGTGCAGATCCTGCGGGACATCCCGGTGATGGACCACCCCACGATCGGCGGGGAGCTCTACGGCGGGCACGCCGAGATCCTCTACACCGACGTGCGCGTGCCGAAGGAGAACCTCGTCGGCAGCCCCGGTGACGGTTTCCGGCTCGCCCAGCAGCGGCTCGGTCCGGGCCGGATCCACCACGCGATGCGCTGGCTCGGACAGTCGAAGCGGGCGTTCGACATGCTGTGCGAGCGTGCCGTCAGCCGCTACACCCACGGGTCGGTGCTGGCCGAGAAGCAGATGGTGCAGGACTGGGTGGCCACCTCGGCCGCCGAGATGCAGGCGGCCCGGCTCATGACGCTGCACGCCGCCTGGACGATGGACCAGGTGGGGGCGGCCAACGCTCGCGTCGAGATCGCCATGATCAAGTACTGGGGCGCGAAGGTGCTCCACGACGTGATCGACCGGGCGATCCAGGTGCACGGGTCGCTCGGGTTCTCGGGCGACCTGCCGCTCGAGTCGATGTACCGGGCCGCCCGCGCGGCCCGGATCTACGACGGCCCCGACGAGGTGCACAAGACCACCGTGGCCCGCCGGATCCTGCGCGGCTACACCCCGGCCGACGTCCCCACCGAACACATCCCCACCCGCGCCGAGGCGGCCCGGACGAAGTTCGCGGAGTACCTGGAGGGCGCCACCGCGAACCTCTGACCCCGCGAGTCGCCCGTTCTGCGTGCGCGAGTCGCCCGTTCTGCGTGCGCGAGTCGCCCGATTTCGCCCCGCGAGTCGCCCGGTACCGGCGCTGCTCGGGCGTCGGGGGAACCCGATGCCCGAGCGCGTTGCGGCCTACCGGCCTACCAGCGGTCGTGCACGTGCGGGCGGACCAGCTCGTCGTAGACCTCGCGGACCGCGGCGTGCACCTGCTCCCCCAGTGGCGCGAGGTCGGCGGCGGATGCGTTCCCCCGGGCCTGCTCGGCGTTGCGGGCGCCCGGGATCACCACGGTGACCTGTGGCAGGTCGACGATCCAGCGCAGCGCGAACTGCGCCATCGTCGCCTCGGCCGGCACCAGCGCCCGCAGCCGCTCGACGGCCTCCAGGCCGACCTCGAACGGCACGCCGGCGAACGTCTCGCCCACGTCGAAGGCCTCGCCGTGCCGGTTGTAGGTGCGGTGGTCGTCGGCGCCGAAGGTGGTGGCCGCGGTGTAGCGCCCCGACAGCAGACCGGACGCGAGCGGCACCCTGGCGATGATCGCGACCCCGGCCTCTGCGGCCGCGGGCAGCACCTGCTCGAGCGGCTTCTGCCGCAGGGCGTTGAGGATGATCTGCACGCTCGCCACGCCGGGCCGGGCGATCGCGGTGAGCGCCTCGTCCACCCGCTCGACGCTCACGCCGTACGCCGCGATCCGCTTGTCGGCGACCAGCTCGTCGAGCGCGTCGTAGACCTCGTCGCGGGAGTAGACGGCAGTGGGCGGGCAGTGCAGCTGCACGAGGTCCAGCGTGTCGACGCCGAGGTTGGCCCGGGAGCGGTCGTTCCAGGCCCGGAAGTTCTCCCGCGTGTAGTTCTCCGGCACCTGGTCGAGGCGCCTGCCCATCTTCGTGGCCACCGTCAGCTGCGCGTCGCCCCGCTCACGCAGGAACCGGCCGACAAGTGTCTCGCTGCGGCCGTCGCCGTAGACGTCGGCCGTGTCGAGGAAGGTCACACCCGTGTCGACGGCACCGTGCAGCACCGCGAGGGCGTCGGACTCGTCCACCTGCCCCCAGTCCGAGCCGAGCTGCCAACACCCCAGCCCGACGACACCGACCTCACGTCCCAGCCGCTTCGCCATTCGCTTCTCCACCCACTGAGCCTAGGCTCCGTGCAACCGGGCACCCCCTCGGCTCCGTCCTCACGGCATGCGCCCCGTGCAGATCGTGATCGGGCTGGCGCTCGTGGCGGTGACCGCCTGCGGGCAGCCGGTGGTCCCGGCGGGAGGAGGTGGACCCGTGGACGTCGCGGAGCTGGTCGGCAGCTGGTCGGTGAGCGGCACCGGGATCGAGGACTCGGTGCTCGTCCTCGACAGCCACCGGTTCGAGGTGCGCGCGGGCCGCGACGTCCGGTACGGCGGCTGGCGCGCCGACTCGTCCGGTCTGTTCGTGGCGCACGTGTCCACCGCGGGCGGTGAGTGGCCGCCCGACCTGTCCACGCCGCCGTGGTTGGAGGCGGCCACCGCCGTCACGCGCGCGGGCTCCGATCTCGTGCTGCTCGACGCTGCCGGCGAGCCGACGGCGCGGCTGTCCCCGCAGCCCGGGCCACCGCCACCCCCCGGAGGGCCCGCCGGACACTTCGGCCCGGCGGCGCCGTTGCCGCCCGGCGTGGAGCCGGTGGAGCCGCCCCGGCTGGTCGGGCGCTGGGAGATCACCGACCGCGCACGAGCAGCCCGGGCGCCGGAGCCACCGCATGCCGACCTGGCGGCGGCGGGCTCCTGGACCGGCTCGGACGGCTGCAACGGCGGCGCCGGCCGGTGGGTGAGCGGTCCGCGCGGCGTTCTCCTGGCCACCTGCGGCCCGATGACGCTGAGGGGCTGCGACGGCATGGTCGGCGTTCCCGGCTGGCTGGCGAGATCCGCGCGGGCCGGGTTCGACGGCGCGACGCTCGTGCTGTTCGACGTGGACGGGCGCGAGCTCGGCCGGCTGGTCCGGCCCTGACGGCGCGGGGTCAGCCGGGCTCGCGGCGGCCGGCGGCCTCGGCGACCCGTTCATGGAGCCGGCCCCGGATCTCCTCCGGCGTGTAGGCCCGCCTGCGCCGCTCGGCGCGGACCGTGACGGCCCCGGTCGCCGCGACCCCCGCGAGGCCGGCGAGCCCCAGCCACTTCCACCAGCGCATGGTGGTTAACCTACCGGCCGTGCCGGCCAGCGTGATCACCCTCGACCGGGCGTGCGAGCTGGCCCGCACCGGCGACGTCTGGATCTTCCGTGGCCGCAGCCCGGCCGACCGGGCCATCCGCGGGATCACCAACGCCCCGGTCAACCACGTGGGCATGGCACTGGTCGTCGACGACCTGCCGCCCCTGATGTGGCACGCCGAGCTGGGCCGGTCGCTTCCCGACCTGTGGTCGGGCACGCACCAGCGCGGCGTCCAGCTGCACGACCTGCGCGACGCGGTGCTGCAGTGGGGGCACCGCTACGACCAGCGGGCCTGGTTGCGGCAGCTGGACGGCCCGCTCAGCCGGGACATGGAGGACGCGGCCCTGCGCACGGTGGCGCGGCTCGACGGCACCCCGTTCCCCTCCACCGCCCGCCTGGCCGGTCGCTGGCTCCGGGGCCGGCTGCCCGCGCTGCGGCGCCCCGGCGGAGACGGCGACGGCCGGGCGGAGCCGGCGCCGGGCCCGGAGACGGCCTACTGCGCCGAGGTCGTGGCGGTCACCTACGAGGAGATGGGTCTGCTGGCCGGGCACCGCAGCCCCAGCTGGTACGACCCCGGGCGCTTCTGGAGCGGTGACGAGCTGGACCTGGTGCCCGGTTTCCAGCTGGGCGGGGAGATCGCGGTGACGCTCCCCCCTGCTCCCGCGCGGCCCCGCGCCGCGGCGACGCCGCCCCGCCGGGCGTGGCGCCCGGCACTGCGGCTCCGGCGGCACCGGACCGCCTGAATCCGCCCGCTCCGTTGCAGTAGCCCGTGGCGGCGAACGGCAGGGCACCGCGACTTCCGGCGGCCACCCCTTCCGGCGCCCGATCCGCAGCGCCATTCCGCGTACCCAAACGGACGTCCTCTATCAGGCGCCGACAGCCGCCATTCCAGCCCTCGCGTAGCGCGCAGCCGCTCGGCGCCACATCGCCCGTGGCGAGCCGATCGGGCCCGTAACCGGTGGCACCGATGGGCCGCCACCGGCGAGACCGTTCTGTCTCATCGATCGGTGCATCCATCGGTGAAGTTGTGAATCCGCTGTGGCAAACCACGCGCCGAGCTTCATCGAAACGCGCCGTTTCGATTAAGGTGCACCGACAACGGTTCGCGGCCCGGACGGGCGCGACTCAATGGTCGTCCGGGACGGCCGGCGCACCGCGGTTGCCGCACCGCCCGGACACCACAACGGACGCGTCACATCCGGGGGCCACATCTCGGGGTCACGTCCGGATAGATCACGGCCACAAGGACGGATCACAAGGCTCGGCACAACGGGGCCCGCATCGACGTCGGACGCCCGACCGTCAACTCGGGACGGTCGAGTCGAGACCGTCATCTTCCTGGGGACACCCCCCGATGGCGAGCGGATTATTTGCGGCGGAGTCATCGGCCGTTCCACCGCGGCGGACGCTTCTCACGGAAGGCCGCCACCCCTTCGGCGGCATCCTGCGACTCGTTCACCGCAATCTGGGCCCGTTCCGTGGCGGCCCATCCGAGAGCGTCCTCGGCGGCCACCACCGCGGCCATGGCACCCAGCGTGGCACTCTGCGCCACCGGCGCATTGGCACAGACGCGCTCCGCGAGAACAAGCGCGGCTTCCTCTGCTTCCCCGGGCTCTACCAGCGCGTTGACCAGGCCGAGCGTCCATGCGCGCTCGGCGCCCAACGGCTCGCCGGTCAGCAACATCTCGGTGGCGACGTTGCGCGGCAGCGCCCGCTGCGCCCGGAAAAGGGCACCGCAGTTCGCGATCAGCCCGCGTGCGGTCTCCGGAAGCGCGAACCGCGCGGTCCGTGCAGCCACCACGAGATCGCAGGCCAGTACGAGCTCGAACCCACCTCCGTAGGCGATTCCCTCGACGGCTGCCACCAACGGGGTGCGCCGGTCGCGCCGGACCACGCCGTAGTTGCCCCCTCTTTCGGTGGGGGGACCCGCGCCATCGGTGAGGTCGGTGCCCGCCGAGAATGCCAACGGGGTTCCGGCGAGCACGCCTGCCCACAGGTCCGGATCATCGTCCAACTCGTTCAAGGCAGCGTCCAGAGCAGCCGTCATACCCTGGTCGATCGCGTTGCGCTTGGCCGGGCGCTCCATCCGGACCAGCAGGATTCGCCCTCGCCGTTCGACCGTCACACCCACGGTTCGAGCCTAGTCGGCCGGGGCCGCGCAGCGGCAACTAGTGGCCTGACCGGCTCTTTTCCGGCATCGGCGATCCCATTCGGTCGGAATGGCCCGGGCCGCCGGGGGCAGCGGGTGGGCCCGGCCGGCACGGATCCGTCCCACCCCGATCGACAATGGGCACCTCACTCCTTTATTATCGTCTCGCAATTGCCACCCACCCCTGTTCGGAACCGCGGAACCCTCGTACCACAGCGAGGGTGCCCCGGCGTACCCGGAGCCCCTGAAAGGCAGCGCACATGGCGAAGCAGACAACGGTCACCCTCGTCGACGACCTCGATGGCAGCGAGGCCGAGGAGCAGATCGAGTTCGCGATGGACGGCAAGGCCTACGAGATCGACCTCTCGGCGGCCAATAGCGCCAGATTGCGCACGGCCCTCGAGCCCTTCATTTCCGCTGCCCGGCGCACCGGCGGCCGTCGTCGTTCGGGCGCCACCGCCGTCGCGGCCGCTCGTCCCAGCACCGACCGCGAGCAGAACCAGGCCATTCGGGAATGGGCGCAGGCGCAGGGGATGAAGATCTCGGAGCGGGGCCGCATCCCGTCCAACGTGCTCGAGGCGTACCACCAGAGCCACTGACGCGCTCACGGAACAGCTGATGGGGCCCGCCGCGCCGGGCGATCTGCCACAGTAGGGCGATGATCGAACCGGCGGCGGTGCACCTGGTGCTGCCGGGCGACGCCCCCTCGTGGACCGGCACCGGCATCGAGGTACGCCGCGGCGACCGCGTCACGCTGCTCGGCTCGGGCCGCATCAGCTGGTCACCGACCCACTGGGGCGGCCCGAAGTACCACCTGTGGGGCCGCGTTCCCGGCGGAGAGATCTTCGGCTGCACCCAGGACACCACCACCGTGGTCGTCGACAGCTCAGGCCCCCTGGAGCTCTGCGTCCACCTGGGCACCTGGGCGGACCGGTCGGGCACACTCGTCACGAGCGCGTGTGCCGACGACTTCTCGGGGCAGCACCGCGGGTCGCTGGCGGTCACGGTGCTGCACTGGCCGCGGGGCGCCGACCCGGTCGACGGCCTGGCGGCGCTGCGGCCCACCACGGCCGACCCGCAGCTCGCCGCCGCCGAGCGGCGCAGGCTGCTCGACCCTGTCGTGCCGCCCGCCGGCTGGTCCTACCTGCTGGCCCCCGGACCGGGGGACATCTACCGGCACGCCGTCACCGACGGCAGGCCGGCGATCGACGTCGTCTGCGACAACGCGGCGGGCGTCCTCGCGAAGGACGTCGACGTGGCCCTGCACGGCGACACCACCATCGAATGGAGCTGGCGGGTCGAGGCGTTGCCCGGGGCCGCGCCGGAGAACACGACCTGGACGCACGACCTGCTCGGGATCACCGCGGTGTTCACGCCCGCGGCGCCGCGGCTCAACTGGTTCTGGAGCACTGCCCTCGAGCCCGAGGACGACACCTTCGGCTGCCCCGTCCCCGGCCGGGCCGGCCGCGAGACACACATCCCGGTGCGCAGAGGCCCGGCCGGGCTCGGCCGGTGGCGTCGCGAGTGCCGCGCCGTGCGGGCCGACCACGAGCGGTTCGTCGGCCCGGCACCGGCGCGCATCCGATCGCTGCAGCTGGTGGCGGTGAGCCACTTCGGCCACGGCACCGGCCGGGCCACGTTCCGCGACATCGTCCTGCAGAGTGGCGGCCGGCGCATCCAGGTGCTGTGACCTCCGGCCTTACCTCCGAGGTGATCGACCGGCCACCGCGGCCCGGGCGAAGGTCGTCCTGTCACCGTTCACCCGTGATCCGCGGAGGTCCCGATGTCCACCACCCCCACACCTGACACCCTCGTCCGGAACTACCTGGCGGCCTGGAACGAGACCGATCCGGCCGCCCGCCGCGCCGCCGTCGAGGCCGCCTTCACGCCCGACGTGCGCTACGTCGACCCCCTGGCCGACGTCACCGGCGCGGACGGGCTGGACGCACTGATCGCCGGTGCGCAGCAGCAGTTCCCGGGCATGGAGTTCCGGGCGGTCGGCGACGTCGACCGGCACCACGACGTGTGCCGGTTCCGCTGGGGCCTCGGCCCGGCGGGCGCCGAGCCGCTCGTGGTCGGCTTCGACGTGGTGGCCGTCGCCCCCGACGGTCGGATCGCCACCGTGCACGGCTTCCTGGACCGGGTCCCGGCCACCCTCTGACCGGAACGAGCGTGCGCGATCCGGAGGGGCCGTCAGCGCGGGCCCATCCGGATCGCGCCGTCGAGCCGGATCACCTCGCCGTTGAGCATGGGGTTGGCCACGATGTGCGCGGCGAGCGCCCCGAACTCGGCCGGTCGGCCCAGCCGGGCCGGGTGCGGCACCTGCCCGCCGAGCGACGCCCTGGCCTCCTCCGGCAGGCCGGCCAGGAGCGGCGTGTCGAACAGACCCGGAGCGATGGTCACCACCCGGATGTAGCTCGAGGCGAGATCACGGGCGATCGGGAGCGTCATGCCCACGACTCCGCCCTTCGAGGCGGAGTAGGCGGCCTGGCCGATCTGGCCGTCGAAGGCGGCGGCCGATGCGGTGTTGATGATGACACCGCGCTCCTCACCCACCGGCTCGTGCGCCACCATCCGTTCGGCGGCGAGCCGCAGCACGTTGAACGTGCCGATCAGGTTGATCTCGATGATGCGGGTGAAGTCGGCGAGGGGGAACACACCCTTGCGGCCGATCACCCGGATCGCGTTGCCGGTGCCGGCACAGTTGACCGCCACCCGCAGCGGGCCCAGCTCGTCGGCGACGTCGAGCGCGGCCGCCACGTCGCTCTCGCTGCGGACGTCGCCCGCCGCGAACCGCACCGCATCGCCGAGCTCCGCGGCCCGCTCCTCCCCCGGCGAGCCCGGCAGGTCGAGAAGCACGACCTTCGCACCTGCTGCCACGAGCACCTCCGCGGTGGCGAGCCCGAGCCCGGACGCGCCACCGGTGACCACGGCGACGCCGTCGGTGATCTCCACAGATCCTGCCTCCGTCCAACCGTCACAACTGACTGTTGATCTGGTGGTGCTGTCATACCACCGCGGCGCCGGGGGCCAGGAGCCGCCACACCACCTCGACACCCGCCTCCGCGGCGCTGCGCTCGTCCTGCGGTGGTCGCCGATCGACCTCGTCGAAGCCCAGCCGCCGCGGTATCGCGCCACTGGCGACGTTGGCGAGGTCGTGGACGATCTCGACCCGGTCGGCGCCGATGCGGAACGCCTCGGCCGTCAGCGCGGCGGCAGCGGCTGTGGCGTAGCCCCGCCCGAGGTGCGCGGGGTGGACCCAGTAGCCGATCTCGAAGCCACCCTGACCGATCCGGCTCATCATCGAGCAACTCCCGGCGACCACCGGCCCGGGAGCGACGATGGCGTAGTCGTAGTCGATGCCCCACTGCTCCTCGGTCCGGGAGAGGTAGGCCACCGCGTCAGCCGTCGAGTAGCCGCGCGCGGCCCAGGCCATCCACGGGGAGAGGTGCTCCAGCGACTCGCTCACCACGCGGTACAGGACCTCGGCGTCGGCGCGTCGCCACCGCCGCAGCACGACGGGACCCGAGGTGAGCTCGTCCGCCGCGGTCAGCACACGTCGATTCTGCCGGTGTCACCACACCGTGAGCAGCAGGTGGTTGACCAGCAACGCCAGCACCGCCTGGGCCACCAGCCACCAGCGCACGTGCCGGGGCGGCAGCAGCGCGCACCCCACCACCAGCCAGACCCCGAACGGCAGCCAGATCCGCTCGACCTCCGCCTTGCTGAGCCCGGACACGTCCGCCGCGAGCACCGCGACGACCGCGGCGGCGACCAGCAGGGCCGGTGCGAGCGGCAGCGACCGGGGCGCGGCGGCGAGCCTGCGGAGCCCGGCGAGGACCGCGGGGCCGGTGGCCAGTACCAGCGCGGCGAGGTTCGCCCACACGAAGTACTCGTACGGCCGGCCCGCGGCGGCGCTCGCCGCGTAGATGATCCGCAGCAGATGCAGGCCGGTGAACCACCAGAAGCCTGCGGCGGTGAACGCGGCGACCACGGCCAGCACGCCCGCCGTGGCCAGCGCGGCGGCCCGCCACCTCCGGGTCACCACCAGCACGGCCAGCGCGAGCAGCCCGCCCAGCACGAGCCCGTAGGAGAGGTAGAGCACGAACCCCAGCAGCAGGCCCCCGGCCACGGCCGCGACGTCGGCCCGCAGACCCCGCCGGGTCGCGCCGACCGCCAGCAGGGCGACGCCCCAGGCCAGCACGCCCGCGAACATCCCGTCCGCCGACACCCCCACCCACACGGCCCCGGGGAACAGCACGCCGAACGGCAGCGCCGACCGGGCGACGTCCTCCGATCCCAGCGCCCGCAGGGTCACGGCGACCGCCGCACAGGCCGACGCCCCGACCAGGATCACGGCGATCCCCGCCGGTCCGCCACCGCCCAGCCCGATCCGGTCCAGCCACACGAACAGCAGGAACACCCCGGGTGGGTGCGCCCCGACGTGCGTGGTCCAGTGCACGGGCTGGTCGGTGAGGATGAAGTCGGTGAAGGTCCGCAGCATCGCCGGGATGTCGGTGACCCGCGGGACGTCGTACAGGTACTCCTGGTCGGTGGCGAGCCGTCCCGCCACACCGACGGCCCATCCGTCGACGAGCGCCAGTCCGAGCGTCCAGACCACGGACGTGGCCCACGCGAGCAGCAGCAGGGGGCGCCAGGCCAGGCGCTGGGCGAGAGCCGGGCCGCGCGCCGCCAGGAGCACGCCGACGACGATCGCGACCGGTGTGCCCGGGCCGACGTGCGGTGCCCAGCTCGCGAGCAGCGGCGGGAAGCCGAGGAAGATGTCGAACGCGTCCCGGAGGAGCTGCCACCCCACCAGTGCGGCGGCCACGACGAGCGCCGCACCCGCCCCCACCGCGGCCAGGTCGAACGTCAGCCCGGCTCGCCGGATCCGCGTGTCCGGGAGCATGCGCGTCACGGGGACAGGATGCCGGAACCACCCCGCCCGGACCGCGCTGTGACGCGACCCGTTCGCAGCCGGTAAGGACCGGTCGGTGGGGCCCCCACCCCTGGCCCGGGCGACTCG
>NZ_JAAXKY010000077.1 GCF_012911925.1 Pseudonocardia xinjiangensis
GCATGGGGCTGCCCAGCGGGCTGGGCGGGCTCTCCGACGGGCAGACGGCCGACACGTCACAGGCGGCGTCGAGCTGCCGGACGGGAGCCCAGGCCAACACGGAGCTGGACTGCGAGGTGGTGGCAGTCGTCAACTCGCTCGACGGCTACTGGAGCGACACGTTCGCCCGTTCCAACATCAACTTCCAGCCGCCGCGCACCAACTTCTTCACCGGCGGCGTCCGCACCGGCTGCGGCAGCGCCACCTCGGACACCGGCCCGTTCTACTGCCCCGGCGACAACGAGATCTACATCGACCTCTCGTTCTTCCGCGAGCTGGAGACCCGCTTCGGGGCCGAGGGCGGGCCGTTCGCGCGGGCCTACGTGATCGCCCACGAGTACGGCCACCACATCCAGGCACTGCTGGGGACGAACGAGCGCGTCCGCTCCGGGGAGACCGGCCCGACGTCGGGCACGGTGCGGCTCGAGCTGCAGGCCGACTGCTACGCGGGCGTGTGGGCCAACCACGCCACGTCGGTGCCGACGGCGTCCGGACGCCCGCTGATCACCGACGTCACCCAGCAGGACGTCAACGCCGCGCTCGACACCGCGTCCCGGATCGGCGACGACTACATACAGTCCCAGCTCGGCGGCGGCCGGGTGGACCAGAGCCAGTTCACCCACGGCTCGTCCGAGCAGCGCGAGCGCTGGTACACGACGGGCTACCAGAGCGGCGACCCGGCACGGTGCGACACGTTCGCGAGCGGCGTCAACCTCGGCTGACCCCTGTGCCGGCGCGATGATCGGTGCGAGATCCGGCTGTTGGCCCTTCGGAGGGCGCATACGCGGATCTCGGCCCCGTTACGGGCGACTCGCGCGGCCGGGGCGGGCGACTCGCGGGGGGTTTGCTTCCGCCCGTCGGAACTGCCGTAGCCGGGCGCTGCGGGGGTTCGTAGCGTGGCTCACGACCTGCGATGTGGCAGAGGACGAGAGGACGACCCATGACCTCGACGGCGGACGCGGCCCCCCAGGACCTGCAGGACCCGAAGCTCCCTGCTGCGGACGAGTTCTCCATCTTCACCGGGGAGCCGATGCACTCGCTGCGCGACATGCTCACCGAGGTCACCTTCACCCCGGGTCCGGGTGAGGAGTTCGCCGCGACGTCGATGTTCAACGGTCTGCGGTCGCTGGTCCCGTTCTGCCACGCGGGGTCGGAGGGGTTCAGCATCGTGCGCGTCTACCTTGCGCCGAACTACATCCTCCCTGCGCACACGCACAACAGCGACTGCCTCTACTACGTGCTCCAGGGCAAGGCCATCCTCGGCAAGCGCGTGATCGAGCCGGGCGGTGGCTTCTTCGTCCCGGCCGGCAAGGCGTACGGCTACACGGCGGGGGCGGAGGGTGCCGAGGTGCTGGAGTTCCGGCACGCCACCAGCACCGACTTCCACGAGACCGAACGCAGCCCCGCGCGCTGGCAGAAGATCCTCGACAACGCCGAGCAGAACGACGGCTGGAAGGACGCCGACCTGCCCTACTGAGCGGGGACGCCGAGCAGCTCGCGGCACGGGTCGAGGCCCTCCACCCGCAGCGCCCAGTCCGGCCGCACGAACCGGTCCGGCGTGACGAGCAGCCGTACGTCCTGGCCCGCCCTCCCCCGCCGCACCACGGTCTCGGTGCCGTCGTGCTGGTAGCCGAGGCGCTCCGACACGCGCAGCGACGCCACGTTCCCGCTGAAGGCGGAGGAACGGGCCCGGACCGCTCCGAGGTGGTCGAACGCGAACGCCAGCACCGCGGCGCGCATCTCGGTGCCGATCCCGCGGCGCTGGTGGCGCAGGCCGATCCAGGAGCCTGTCCTGACCTCGCGGACGAGGCCGAAGTTCTGGCCCGTCAGCCCCTGCATGCCGACCACGCGGCCGTCGAGGCGGACCAGGAAGTTGAGCGTCCAGTTCTCCGGGCCGGACTGAGCCCGCTGCGACCAGTAGTGCTGCAGGGTGCGGTGGCCGACATGGTCCGTCCAGGGGGCGAGGAACGGCATCTCGTCGGGAGGGTGGACGCCGCGGTGCGCCTCCTCCACGAGCTCGAGCAGCCCGTCGTCGTCATCGGGGCGCAGCTCCAGGCGTGGGGTGCACAGGGCCAGCCGGCGCAGCGGCCACGGGTCGGGGAGCGTCATGACAGCACCCTGCCGGATCTGCACGGACGGACTCGACCGAATAGTTTCGAGGTCATGTATGCAATCACGGTTCGTGAACCGGGCGGTCCCGACGTTCTCGAGTGGACCGAGGTCCCCGACCCCGTAGCGGGCCCCGGAGAGGTCGTCGTCGACGTGGTGGCGAGCGCGGTCAACCGCGCCGACCTGCTCCAGCGCCAGGGCCACTACCCGCCGCCCCCCGGTGCGTCGGACACCATCGGCCTGGAGTGCTCCGGACGGATCGCGCAGCTCGGCGAGGGCGTCGAGGGGTGGCAGGTCGGCGACGAGGTGTGCGCGCTGCTCGCCGGTGGCGGGTACGCGGAGAAGGTGGTCGTGCCCGCGGTGCAGCTGCTGCCGGTGCCCTCCGGCGTCGACATCGTGACGGCCGCCGGGCTCCCCGAGGTGGCGTGCACGGTCTGGTCGAACATCGTGGCAGCGGGCCGGCTCAGCGCCGGTGAGACGTTCCTGGTGCAGGGCGGCAGCAGCGGCATCGGGACGCACGCGATCCAGGTGGCGAAGGCGCTCGGCGCCAGGGTGGCCGCCACGGCAGGGGCGCCGGACCGGCTCGAGCGCTGCCGCGAGCTGGGTGCCGACATCGTCATCGACTACCACGACGACATCCCCGCCGAGCTCAAGAAGGCCACCGACGGCCACGGCGCCGACGTCATCCTCGACAACATGGGCGCCAAGGGGCTGGCCGCCAACATCGACGCGCTCGCGCCCGACGGCCGGCTGCTGATCATCGGCCTGCAGGGCGGCGCGAAGGGCGAGGTCAACCTCAACAAGCTCCTGGTCAAGCGGGCCAGCATCACCGCGATGGGGCTGCGCGGGCGGCCGGTGGACGGACCCAACGGCAAGGGCGCGGTCGTGGCAGGCGTGCGGGAACAGGTGTGGCCGATGATCGAGGACGGGAAGGTGCGGCCGATCGTGCACGGCACCGTCCCGATGCCCGACGCCGGCAAGGCACACGCGCAGCTGGAAGCCGGCGGCGTGGTGGGGAAGCTGCTGCTGGTGACCCCGGGCAACGGCTGAGGGACACCGGCCGACCGGCGAGCACCAGCCGGCGGCCCGGCGTCCGGATACGGTGTCGGGGAACAGGACATCGACAGTGATGTGGCGAGCGTGGATGCGGCGAGCGTGCGTCTGCTCGCCCGGGAACATGGAGATCATGAGTCAGCCATCGGAGCAGCACGCGAACGGCAACGGCGAGCAGCAGGTCGTGGTCATCGGGCCGGACGGCCAGCCGGTGGGCATGGCGACGCTGCCCCAGTCGGGCGAGGACGGTGGCGAGCAGGGCGGTGTGGGAGCCATGGTCGAGCAGCCCGGCAAGGTCATGCGGATCGGCACGATGATCAAGCAGCTCCTCGAGGAGGTGCGGGCGGCACCTCTCGACGAGGCGTCGCGCAACCGGCTCCGCGAGATCCACGAGAACTCGATCAAGGAGCTGGAGACCGGTCTCGCGCCCGAGCTGCGCGACGAGCTCCACCGCCTCAGCCTGCCCTTCACCGACGACAGCACCCCGTCGGACGCCGAGCTGCGGATCGCGCAGGCGCAGCTGGTCGGCTGGCTGGAGGGGCTGTTCCACGGCATCCAGACGGCGCTGTTCGCGCAGCAGATGGCCGCCCGTGCGCAGCTGGAGCAGATGCGTCGAGGCCTACCTCCCGGTGCCGTGCCGCAGCAGCCCGGCCCCGAGGGTGGCCTCGGCAGGGGCACCGGTCAGTACCTGTAGCGGGCCGCACCGGCAGGTGACGGGACCGGCCGCGGACATGCCTCGGAATTACAACAACGTGGCGTTGCTGCAATCGGGGCAGGCCCGCACGAGCCCGTCACCACCCGTCGGTACGCTCATCGGGTGGCTCAGACGATGACCACCGGTGACGACCGGGCCGAGGAAGCGACGTCCGTGCCGGCGGTCATGCCCGAGGCTGCTCCCTCGCGCAGCTGGCGGCGTGCCTTCGACGACCTCGGGCAGGGCTGGCGGCAGCGACCGCTGTGGGGATACCTGGGCTGGCAGGACATCAAGCAGCGCTATCGCCGCTCGGTGCTCGGGCCCCTGTGGATCAGCATCACCATGGCCGTGGTCGCCACGGCCATGGGCATCCTCTACGGCGCCCTGTTCGGCGAGGACATCCGCACGTTCCTGCCCTACGTCGCCACCGGTCTCCTGATCTGGTACTTCATCAACGGCTGCATCCTCGAGGGCAGCGAGGTCTTCATCGCCAACGAGGGTCTGATCCGGTTCCTGCCGGCTCCGCTGAGCCTGCACGTCTACCGGCTCGTGTGGCGCCAGACGCTGTTCTTCCTGCACAACCTCGTCGTGTGGGGCATCCTCGCCGCGATCTTCCGGCCGCCGCTGGGCTGGTCGCTGCTGCTGGCGATCCCCGCCTTCATGCTGCTCATCGTCAACGGCGCGTGGATCACCGTGCTCACGGGCATCATCGCCACCCGGTTCCGTGACATCCCGCCGATCATCGCCAGCCTCGCGAACCTGCTGTTCTTCGTGACGCCGATCGTGTGGCAGTACGACACTCTGCTGAAGAACCCGGCCGTCGCCGAACGGGCCCGGATCGCGGAGCTGAACCCCGTGCTGCACTTCGTCGAGATCCTTCGCGAGCCGCTGCTCGGCGAGCCGATCGTCTGGCACCACTGGATCGTCGTCGGTGTCATCACGGTGGCGGGCTGCATCGCGGCGCTCGTCTGCCTCCGCAACTACCGCTCCCGCGTCGCGTACTGGGTCTGAGGACGGCATGGTCAGCATCGATCTCGACGGCGCGGCCGTCGACTTCCCGATCTTCGACGCCAAGACGCGGTCGCTGAAGAAGGCCGTGCTCGGCCGAGCGGGTGGCCGGATCGGCACCGGTTCGAAGGTGCCCATCATCGAGGCGCTGCGCGACATCACGGTGTCCCTGCGCAAGGGTGACCGCGTCGCGCTCGTCGGGCACAACGGAGCGGGCAAGTCCACGCTGCTGCGGCTCATGTCGGGCATCTACGAGCCCACCCGCGGACGCTCCTCCGTGATCGGCAAGGTGGCGCCGGTCTTCGACCTGGCCGTCGGGATGGACCCGGAGATCTCCGGGCTGGAGAACATCCTCATCCGCGGCCTCTTCCTCGGCATGACGCGCAAGCAGATGGAGTCGCGGGTCGACGACATCGCGGCCTTCACCGAGCTGGGTGACTACCTCAAGATGCCGCTGCGCACCTACTCCACGGGTATGCGCGTGCGGCTCGCGCTCGGCGTCGTCACCAGCATCGACCCCGAGATCCTGCTGCTCGACGAGGGCATCGGCGCGGTCGACGCGGAGTTCCTCGCCAAGGCGCGCAACCGGCTCAACGAGCTGGTGGAGCGGTCCGGGATCCTCGTGTTCGCATCGCACTCCGACGAGTTCCTCGCCGACCTCTGCGACACGGCCATCTGGATGGACCGGGGCACGATCCGGGAGCACGGGCCCCTGCGCGAGGTGCTGCGCCACTACAAGGGCCGCGACGTGCTGGCCGAGATCGAAGCCACCCGGTGAGACAGGAGCCGCTCCCTGCCGGCTCGGTCGTCGCGGTGGTCGTCACGCGCCATCGCACCGACATGTTGGTCGACTCGCTGGCCGCGCTCGCGAAGCAGACCCACCCCATCGCCCACCTGATCGTCGTCGACAACGGGCCGGACCAACCGGCCCGCGACATCGTCGACGCCAGTGGCCTGCCCGCCACGTGGCTGCCGTCCTGGAGCAACCTCGGTGGCGCCGGCGGGTTCGCCCTCGGCATGCTGCACGCACTCGCCATGGGCGCGGACTGGATCTGGCTGGGCGACGACGACGGCCACGCCGCCGACGAGACGGTGCTCGCCACCCTCGTCGATCTCGCGGAGCGCCGCGGGCTGGCCGCGGTGTCGCCCACCGTCGCCGACAAGGACCACCCCGACCGCCTCGCGTTCCCGGTACGTCGAGGGCTCACCTGGCACCGGTCGCGGGCGGCACTCGCCGCCGACGTCGGCCACGGCGCCGACGACGAACTGCTCCCCGGGGTCGCCGCGCTGTTCAACGGGGCGCTGTTCCGGGCCGCCACTCTCGACGTCATCGGGGTCCCGGACCTGCGGCTGTTCGTCCGCGGCGACGAGGTGGAGATGCACCGCAGGCTGGTGCGGTCCGAGTTGCCGTTCGGCACGTCGCTCCGGGCCGCCTACCTGCATCCGGCCGGGTCGGACGACGACAAGCCGATGCTCGGCGGCCGGCTGCACGCGCGCGACCCCGACGACCCGGTGAAGCGCTACTACACCTATCGCAACCGCGGGTACCTCGTGTCGCAGCCGGGCATGCGCAAGGTCGGGCTGCTGGAGGTGCCGCGGTTCGCCTGGTACTTCCTGGTCACCAAGCGCAGCCCGAAGCAGTTCGCACAGTGGGTGCGGCTCGTGCGCCAGGGGCGTGCCGAGCGGTTCCACCGCGCCTGACGTAATCACGTCGTCACTGCAAGCTATCAACACCCACCCGATTGGGTGTGATTACGATCACATCACTTAGCCGTATCTTTTTCTTCTGTTAGTCGTGTGCACGCCCGCGCGTTCTCGGAATGTGTAAGTCATCGCTGACACAACCCCCCTGACGTGCAGAGAAGCGCATCTCGACCGATCAAGGTAAAAGGATGGTTAACACCCCCGCTCACCACTCCAGGTGATCGCTGTCCACCCCGCACTGCTAATTTCCCCACTCGATAGTGGTCGGATATCGGGGGACAAGATGTGGGATTGGCTCCGCTTTCTGGAGCATTGGCAGCTCTTCCTGCCGGTCGGTGTCATCGGCGGCATCTCCTGGTCGGTCTGGCTGATCCGCAAGGTCATGTCCGCCGGCTACCGCCCTCTCGTGAACGACTTCCGGACCACGACCTCGGTGGTCGTTCCCTCGTTCCGTGAGGACCCGGACGTCCTCCTGCGCTGCCTCGACACATGGCTGGCCCAGGGGCCGACCGAGGTGATCATCGTGCTCGACGTCGAGGACCTCGAAGCCCGCGACCGTCTGATGGCACGCCAGGACCGGCGCATCCACGTCATGATGTTCGCCCACGAGGGCAAGCGCTCGGCCCTCGGCGTCGGCATCCGGGCCGCCCGGTACGAGGTACTCGTCCTCACCGACTCCGACACCGCGTGGGAGCCGGGCCTGCTCGACGCCGTGCAGATGCCCTTCGTCAACCCGAAGGTGGGCGCTGTCGGCACCCGGCAGAACGTCTTCGAGCCCCGCAGCAGCGTCTGGCGCCGCGTCGCCGACTGGATCATCGACCTGCGGTACATGGACTACGTGCCCGCCACGGCTCGGCGCGGGGGCGTCGTCTGCGTCTCCGGACGCACCGCGGCCTACCGCCGTTCCGCGGTGATGCCGGTTCTGGCCAACCTCGAGCACGAGTTCTTCCTGGGCAGGCGCTGCGTCGCAGGCGACGACGGCAGGCTCACCTGGCTGGTGCTGGCCCAGGGCTACCGCACCGAGCACCAGGACTCGGCGCGGGCGCTGTCGATGTTCCCCTCGACGTTCAAGGCGTTCTGCAAGCAGCGTGTCCGCTGGAGCCGCAACTCCTACCGCTGCTACCTCACGTCCATCTTCAAGGGCTGGCTGTGGCGCGTCCCGCTGATCTCGCAGCTGACCGTGTTCCAGATCCTGTTCACGCCGGTCACCATGTTCGCGACGGTCTACTACCTCGTCGCCGCGTGGTTCAGCCCCCAGCGCGAGCTCGCCGTGATCCTCGGCATCGCGTGGCTGTTCATCGGCCGGGCCATCCGCAGCTTCTCGCACCTGCGCCGCCGACCGTCCGACCTCATCATCCTGCCGCTCGTCACTTTCGTGATCATGTTCGTGGCTCTACCGATCAAGACCTGGGCATTCGTGACCATGAACAAGCAGGGGTGGCTCACCCGGCACGCCGACCTCGTCGGCGGCGAAGGCCAGGACGAAGCCAGCCTGACGGAGGACACCCGTGGCGCAGCCTGAACCGACCCCCCGCCGGAAGAGCCGTCGCTGGCTCGTGGCACTGACGGCGCTCGTCGTCGTCGGCGGCATCGCGGCGGGCGCCGTCCAGACCGGCATGGTGGAACGGGTCCTCGGCCCGGACCCGACCGACACCGGCAGCAGGCTCGACGACGCCGAGGAGGCCGGGGTCGTCGAAGCCCCGACGGACGCCGAGGACGACGTCGCCCCCACCACGGAAGCGCAGCAGCACCAGGCGACCCTCGTCGAGGCCGAGGACGACCGGCTCTTCGCGATCGTCAGCGACCGGCCTCCGTCGGAAACCCCCTACGAGGTGGCCGCAGCGGGCCAGGCCGTTCCCACCGTGGTCCTCACCCCCCGATCCCAGCCCTACGACCTCCCCTCGCTCGAGCGGCTCAACGCCGCCGCGCGGCAACCCGACGGCTCCTGGCTGCTGAGCCGGTCCGTGGTGGTGGGGCGCGGCGCGGAGCTGCGGATCCAGGAGCCGAACGCAACCCTGAAGCTGGCCAGCGGCCCGAGCGGCTTCGCGACCCTGGTCGCCTTCAAGGGGACGCTGACCCTCTCCGGTGGTCCCGACGCCCCCCTGACCATCACGAGCTGGGACCCGACGGCGAACGCGCCGGACACCGACCGCGGTGACGGCCGCGCCTACGTGCGCGCCGTCGGGGCCCGGATGGACCTCACCGAGGTCAAGGCATCCGACCTCGGGTTCTGGAGCGGTCGCACCGGCGGTGTGGCCTGGACCGGCAGCGCGGGCGCACCGGCCACCGGCTCGGCGAACCACATGACGGTCGAACGCGGCCACTACGGGATCTTCACCAGCCGCGCCAGCGACATCGTCGTCAACGACGCGACCCTGCGCGACAACGAGCTGGACGGGCTGCTGCTGCACCGGGAGACGAGCGGCGTCACCGCCACCGACGTCACGAGCAGCGGGAACGGACGCGACGGCGTGACCGCCACGCGCGGCGCCGAGCGCATCACCCTCACCGAGGTGACGTCCTCGGACAACGCAGGCAACGGGATCCGGATCGACGGATCCCCGCTGGCCGCCGAGGCCACCGCGGGCGGGGCGAGCACCGCCCAGGGCGCCGGCTACACGATCGAGCGCTCGACCGCCACGGGCAACATCGACGCCGGGATCCTCGCCGTCGAGGCGGGCGGCCTCGCGCTGCGCGACAACACCGTGTCGGGCAACAAGGACGGGATCGTGCTGCGCGGCGACGCGGAGCGGCCCTCCGTCACGGGCAACACCGTCGACGCGGCCGAGTTCGGCATCGCGGTGCGCGGCGGCACCCGGGCCGCGCAGGTCACCGGCAACCGCGTCGGTTCGGCCGTGATCGCGATCCAGGTCACCGACGCATCGGCCACCGTCCAGGAGAACGAGGTGCGCGCCGCGTCCCGTTACGGGATCTCGCTGGTGGGGCAGGTGACCGGGTCGTCGGTCACCACCAACAAGCTGGCCGGCCGTGGCCTCGCCGCCCTCGACGTCAACCGGGTGGGCGCCACCGCAACCGTCGGCATCTCCGGCAACGACGAGACCCGCTGGACGGTCGACCGCGACGAGCTGCGCTACTGGAGCGACTACGCGAAGACCCATCCCCTGCTGCTGCTGTGGCTGCTCATCCTGCTCCTGCCGCTGGCCGCCCGGCTGTGGACCAAGCGCCGCAAGCGGCTGCGTGACGAGCACGAGCACGCCCACCCCTACGTCAACGTGCCGCCCGGCCCTCCGGTCCCCGGCAACAGCCACGTGATCACCTCGATCGGGAGGCCGGGGCCGGTCGCCCCGATGGCCCGGCCGATGCCCCAGCCGATGCGTCCGGTGCCCCGGCCGGTTCCCACGCCCGATGCCGCGCAGCCGGCGCCGGACCGGCCCGAGGAGGTCGCCACCCCGACCGTCGCCCTGCCGGTCACCCGCGTCACGGTGGTCTCCGGGCGAGGGGCCCGCCGGTGACGGCGGTGCCCGGGTCGCCGCTGCGGCGCCGGGTCACCGGCCTGGTCGGCGGGCTGGTGGCGGTGGCTGCCCTGGCCGCGTGCGGGGGTGGCGACGGCGGAGGACAACCGGCGCCGGCACCCGCTCCTTCGCCTCCCACGGCAGGCACGGCGTGCACGCAGAAGCCCACCACCGAGGTCCGCACCGCCGACGAGCTCACCGAGGCACTCGCCGGGGCCCAGCCGGGCTCGGTGATCTCCCTCGCCCCGGGCACCTACGCAGGCACCTTCGTGGCCACCGCGCAGGGCACCCAGGACAAGCCGATCGCCGTCTGCGGAACCCGCGACGCCGTCCTCGACGGCGGCGCCACCGACGGCGGCTACACGTTCCACCTCGACGGCACGGCGTACTGGCAGCTGAGCGGCTTCACCGTCCGCGGCGGCCAGAAGGGCGTGATGACCGACCGCGCGCACGGCAACCTCATCGAGGGCCTCCTCGTGGAGGGCACCGGCGACGAAGCCATCCATCTCAGGCAGAACAGCACCGACAACGTGGTGCGGGGCAACACCGTGCAGAAGACCGGCCTGCGCAACGGCAAGTACGGCGAGGGCATCTACATCGGCAGCGCCGAGAGCAACTGGTGCGACCAGACGAACTGCGAGCCCGACCGCAGCGACCGCAACCTCATCGAGGGCAACACCATCTCCGGGACGACCTCGGAGTCGGTGGACATCAAGGAAGGCACCACCGGCGGGATCCTCCGCGGCAACACGTTCTCGGGCGCCGGCATGACCGACGCCGACTCCTGGGTGGACATCAAGGGGAACGGCTGGACGATCGTCGGCAACACCGGCACCGACAGCCCCAAGGACGGGTTCCAGGTGCACGAGATCCTCGACGGCTGGGGCCTGGACAACACCTTCGACTCCAACACGGCCACCGTCAACGCAGATGGCTACGCGATCAACGTCACCAAGAACGAGGAGCGGAACCGGGTCGGCTGCGACAACCGCAGCGTCGACGCCGGTCAGGGTCTGAGCCCCGAAGCCTGCGGCTGACCCACCACGACCTCTCCAGACCAACCGAATCGAATCGAGAGGAGCCGCTGTGTTCGCTCGACGGATCGCCGTCATCGGCACCGGCTACGTAGGACTCACCACCGGCGCCTGCCTGGCCTCACTCGGCCACCACGTCGTGTGCGCCGACATCGACCCCGACAAGATCGACCGCCTGAACGACGGCCAGATCGACATCCTGGAACCCGGCCTGCCCGAGCTGGTCGCCGAGAACGTCGCTGCCGGCCGCCTCGAGTTCGTCCTGGGTGCGCGGCAGGCGATCGTCCGGCCCGAAGAACCCGCCGTCGAGGTGGTGTTCCTCTGCGTCCCGACGCCGATGGGCGAGGGCGGCGCAGCCGACCTGGCCGCCGTGCAAGCGGTGGCGAACGAGGTGCGCCACCTGCTGCCGAAGGGCTGCGTCGTGGTCAACAAGTCCACGGTGCCGGTCGGCACGGCCGAGGCGACCCGGAAGATGCTGGGCCGGCGCGACGTGTCCGTCGTCAGCAACCCGGAGTTCCTCCGGGAGGGCAGCGCGGTGCACGACTTCCTGCACCCCGACCGGATCGTGGTCGGCAGCGACGCCCAGGACGCCGCCGAGCGCGTGGCCGCGCTCTACTCGAAGCTCGGTGCCCCCACCCAGCTCACCGACGCGGCCAGCGCCGAGATGGTCAAGTACGCGGCGAACTGCTTCCTCGCCATGAAGCTGTCCTACGTCAACGCGCTCGCCGACCTGTGTGAGCGGCTCGGCGCGGACGTCATCGAGGTCACCGAGGGCATGGGCTACGACCGGCGGATCGGGCAGACCTTCCTGTCCCCCGGCCCCGGCTGGGGCGGCTCGTGCTTCCCGAAGGACACCCACGCGCTGCTGCAGATCGCCGCGGCGGCGGGGATGGACTTCGAGCTGGTCGGGGCGAGCCTGCGCACCAACGAGACCACCCGGGAGCGCGTGGTCGACAAGGTCCGCACCGCCGTCGGGGGCTCGCTCGCCGGGCAGCGGATCGGCTTGCTCGGGCTCACGTTCAAGGCCGGCACGGACGACCTGCGCGACTCCCCGTCGCTCGCCGTCGCGCAGCTGCTGCGCGCGGAGGGGGCCGAGCTCGTCGGGTACGACCCGGCCTGCCCGCACGACGTGCCCGGTGTGACCGACGGGATCACCGTCGTCGACGACGCGCTGGACGCCGCCAAGGACGCTGCGGCGCTGGTCGTGCTCACCGAGTGGCCCCAGTTCCGCACGCTCGACTGGACGGCGCTCGGCGGCGTGGTCGGTGCCCCCGTGGTGATCGACACCCGCAACCTGCTCGACCCCGACGTGCTCCGCCGGGCCGGCTTCGCCTGGATCGGGCTCGGCCGCAGCTGACGTACCCGGTCCGGCGGCACTCGGCCGCCGGGCCGGTTCAGCGCCGGAAGACCACGGGTCAGCGCCGGAAGACCACGGTGCGGAGCATCACGAAGTTGACCACCGTGGCCGTGCCCTGGGAGATCACCCACGCCACGCTGACCCGCAGCGGCATGGCAGGCAGCACGGCCAGCATCAGCGCGTTCACCCCGACGGTGAGTGCGAACGTGGTGGCGTAGAGCAGCACGAAACCCGCCAGCCGGGCCCGCGCCGCGCCCTCGACCTGGAACGTGAAGCGCCGGTTGAGGAGGTACGCGGTGGTGGTGCCCAGGATGAAGCTCACGGCCCTGGCGGCGTCGGGCCACGTGCCGAGGGCGAGCAGCCCCTGGTAGGTGCCGAAGTCGACCCCGGCCGACAGCACGCCGATGACGACGAACCGGCTCAGCTGCGCGACCAGGCCGAGCTGGGCCGGTGCAGGGCGGGTCGCGGTCACCTCAGCAGGGTATCCGCCGCGTCCGAGCGCCCGGTGCCTCCCCCGGATGCACCGCTGCGCGATTCCGGTTCGCCCGGCACGATCATCCGGATGACCACCGTGACCGATGCCGGCACCCCCACCGGGGTGCGCGCCCTCGCCGACGACTACGTCCGGCGTCTCGCCGACCTGGACACCAGGACCGCGACCTCGCTGGGCACCCACCCCGGCGACGACCGGACCCCTGACCTCTCCCCCGACGGCCAGCAGGCGATCGACGACCTCGCGCGCAGCGTGCTCGCCGCCCTCCCCGCGGCGGTGGTGGCCGACGACGACGACCGGCGCTGTGCGCGCCTGCTGCGCGAACGTCTCGAGGCCCAGCTCGCCGTGAGCGACGCCGGGGAGCACCTGCGGACGCTGCGCAACATCTTCGGACCCCACCAGCAGGTACGGCAGCTGTTCGAGCTGATGCCGACGGCCACGTCCGACGACTGGGACGTGGTGGCCCGCCGGATGGCCCGGGTGCCGCAGGCGTACGCCGGGTACGTCGCCACGCTCACCGAGGGATCGCGCCGCGGCCTGTACGCGGCGCCCCGCCAGGTCGAGACGGTCGTCGGGCAGCTCGACGCCTGGCTGGCCGGCGCGGAGGGCACCTGGTTCCACACGTTCGTCGCGAAGGCACCCGAGGACACCGCGTTGCGCGCCGCGCTGGCGGACGCCGCCGATGACGCCGCCGCCGCGGCGCTCGGGCTCCGCGACCACCTCGCCCACGAGTACCTGCCCGCGGCCCAGGGCACGCCCGACGGCGTCGGCGCCGAGCGCTACCGGCTCGGGGCCCGCCTGAGCACGGGGTCGGACCTCGACCTCGCCGAGGCCTACGCGTGGGGATGGGACGAGTTCCGCCGGCTCGACGCGGAGATGCACCGCGAGGCGCAGACGGTGCTCCCCGGCGCCGACCCGATCACGGCGATGCGCCACCTCGACGAGAACGGCGACGCGGTCGACGGGGTCGAGGAGGTACGCATCTGGCTGCAGAAGATGATGGACACCGCGATCGACGAGCTGGACGGCGCCCACTTCGACATCTCCGGGCCGATCCGCACGGTCGAGGCCATGATCGCCCCGTCGGGCAGCGCCGCCGCGCCCTACTACACGCGGCCGTCGCTCGACTTCTCCCGGCCCGGCCGCACCTGGCTGCCCACGCTCGGCCAGACCCGGTTCCCCCTGTGGGGCCTGGTCAGCACCTGGTACCACGAGGGCGTTCCCGGCCACCACCTGCAGCTCGCCCGGTGGGCGCACCTCGCCGACCGGCTCTCGACGTACCAGACCACCGTCGGCTCGGTGTCCGGCAACACCGAGGGCTGGGCGCTCTACGCCGAGCGGCTGATGGACGAGCTCGGCTATCTCACGCTGCCCGGCACCCGGCTCGGCTACCTCGACGCGCAGCAGATGCGCGCCATCCGCGTGGTGATCGACATCGGGATGCACCTCGGGCTGCAGGTCCCCGCCGACTCGTCCGTGCACGCCGGGGAGACCTGGACCCCGGAGGTGGCACGCGCGTTCTTCGGCGCCCACTGCGGGCGTCCCGGCCCGTTCCTCGACAGCGAGATCGTGCGCTACCTGGGCTGGCCCGGTCAGGCGATCAGCTACAAGCTGGGCGAGCGGGCCTGGCTGGCCGGCCGCGATGCCGCCAGGGCTGCCCGGGGTGCGGACTTCGATCCCAAGGCCTGGCACGGCTCCGCACTCTCACTGGGCAGCCTCGGCCTGGACGACCTCACCGACGAGCTCGCCCGCCTGTAGGAGGCTCCTGCCCGACGAGGCTCGACCACGCCTCGTCGGGCGGGCGGGAACGAGATCGGCTCGCGCCCTGTTGTGCCGGTGCCGGCGGTGGACGGCCCTGGACGGGTCCGCGACCCGCCGCGGGAGGAGACCGATGACCGTCCTCGAGCTGTCCACCGACCAACTGCTGAGCACCACCCGTGCGGTCCGCAAACGGCTCGATCTCACCCGTCCCGTCGAGCGGTCGGTGCTGCGCGAGTGTGTGGAGCTGGCCGCGCAGGCACCCACCGGCCGCAACCGCCAGCGCTGGGAGTTCGTGTTCGTCACCGACCCGGGACGGCGGGCGGCGATCGCCGATCTGTACCGGCTGGGCCTGACCCGGCCGACCGTGCCCGTGCCCTACGACGGGGTGGACCGCTCGGAGGCCGACGGCAGGCAGCGGATGGCCGACAGCGCACAACACCTGTTCGACCATCTGCACGAGGTGCCGGTGCTGCTGGTGCCCTGCGTGCACGTCGTCCGCGAACCCAGCCCGTCGGTGGTGGCGCAGGCGAACCTCTGGGGGTCGGTACTGCCCGGGGTCTGGAGCTTCATGCTCGCCGCCCGCTCCCGCGGCCTCGGCACCGCGTGGACCACCGCCCATCTGCACTACGAGCGCGAGGCCGCCGACGTGCTCGGCATCCCGTACGAGTCGGTCCAGCAGACGGCACTGATCCCGGTGGCCCACACGATCGGCACCGACTTCCGCCGCGCACCGCGCACCGACTCCGACGCCGTCACCCACTGGGACAGCTGGTGAGCGCCGGACGGCCCCTCAGAAGTAGTGGCCCGCGAAGCGGTACCGCCGCCGCACCGTGACCGAGCCCATCCCGGCCCGGCCGTGCACCACGAAGTGGGGCACGCCGGGCCTGCGGATGGACGGGACGCTGCTCTTGACGGTGCCCATGGTGGCCACGACGGCATCGACGTCGGCCGTGGACTCGTCCGGCACGAGCAGCCGCGCCGAGCCCGCGCCGAGGTCGACCTCCACGTCGATCACGGGGTGGCGCAGCGGGGTGTCGCAGAAGTCCAGGACGACCGAGCCCATCGCGCTCTGCAGCCGGAGCCGCGGCGGGACGTCCCAGGCGCCGCGGCGCTTGATCGTGGACGCTCCGGTGCGCAGCACCAGCGGCGGTGCGTCCGGCGCGTGCGGCGGCGGGACGGCACCGGCGAGGGCGGCCTGGTGCGCTCCGGGCAGGTCGGCCAGTGGTGGCAGGAGATCGGCCTCGTACCGCGCGGCATAGATCACCGACAGCCGCTCCTCCAGCTCCGACACGGTGATCCGGCCGTCGGCGAGCGCCTGGTGGAGCTGGGCTGCGGCACGCTCCCTGTCGGCGTCGGAGATCCTGATTCCCGGTGGGTCCGGCGGCGTCGTGCTCACCTCAGCAGAATAGTGGGGAATGCCCTTTCGGTGACCGATTGATCCTGGTCCCGTACGCAACGAGCGCAGCGCGGACGCCCCACCGGGTGGAGGCACGACCGCGATCTCTACGGGGAGTAGCCTGGCGCCGATGTCCGGAACGGCGAGTCTGCGCGGCTGGGGCCGCACCGCGCCCACCACGGCGCAGGTGCTCACACCCAGGTCCTTCGACGACGTTTCCGCCGCGGTCGCGGCGGCCGGCCCGCGCGGGATCATCGCCCGCGGTCTCGGGCGCTCCTACGGTGATCCGGCCCAGAACGCCGGTGGCACGGTGCTCGACATGACCGGCCTCGCCACGATCCACTCCATCGACGCCGACACCGGTGTCGCAGTGGTGGACGGCGGGGTCAGCCTCGACGCGCTGATGCGCAGCGCACTGCCGTACGGGCTGTGGGTGCCGGTGCTGCCGGGCACCCGGCAGGTCACGATCGGCGGGGCCATCGGCGCCGACGTCCACGGCAAGAACCACCACAGCAAGGGCAGCTTCGGCAACCACGTCCTCTCGCTGGACCTGGTCACCGCCGACGGCACGCTCCGCACCCTCACCCCGGACGGGCCGGAGTCCGACCTGTTCTGGGCCACGGTCGGCGGCATGGGCCTCACGGGCGTGATCGTGCGCGCCTCGGTACAGCTGCACCGCACCGAGTCGGCGTACTTCGTGGTCGACACCGACCGCACCGCCGACCTCGACGAGCTGATGGGCCTGCTCACCGACGGCTCCGACGACACCTACGGCTACTCCGCCGCCTGGTTCGACACCACCACCACGGGTGCCCAGCTCGGCCGGGCGGTGCTCACCCGCGGCTCGCTCGCCACCGTCGACCAGCTGCCGGCGAAGCTGCGCAGCGACCCCCTGAAGTTCGAGGCGCCGCAGCTGCTGTCGTTCCCCGACGTCTTCCCGAACGGACTGGCCAACCGGCTCACGCTAAGGGCGTTCAGCGAGCTCTGGTACCGCAAGGCGCCCAAGCGCCAGCGCGGCTCGCTCCAGAACATCACGACCTTCTACCAGGTGCTCGACCTGTTCGGCGACTGGAACCGGGTCTACGGATCGCGCGGGTTCCTGCAGTACCAGTTCCTCGTCCCGTTCGGCCAGGAACCGACGTTCCGCCGGGTCGTCGAGAAGATCGCGCAGTCGCCGCACGCGTCCGGCCTCAACGTGCTCAAGCGCTTCGGCGAGGGCAACGCTGCGCCGCTGTCGTTCCCGCAGCCCGGCTGGACGATCACCGTCGACTTCCCCATCGCGCGGGGGCTGCACCGGTTCTGTGACGAGCTCGACGAGCTCGTGCTCGGCGCGGGCGGCCGGCTGTATCTCGCCAAGGAGTCCCGGGCGAGCGCCGCGACGATCCGCCGCGGCTACCCGCGCTTCGACGAGTGGCGCAAGGTGCGCGACCACGTCGACCCCACCGGGGTCTTCACATCCGACATGGCCAGACGGCTGGAGCTGACGAACTGATGATCGACGCCGTGGGCAACCCGCAGAGCGTGCTGCTGATGGGCGGCACCTCGGAGATCGGCCTCGCGGTCGTCGAGGCGTTCGCCTCCGACCGGCCGTTGCGGGTGGTGCTGGCCGCCCGGCCGTCCGAACAGCTGGATGCCGCGCGGGCCCGCCTCGAGCGCCTCGGCTGCGCCGTCGAGACGCTGACGTTCGACGCGCTCGCTCTCGACACCCACGCCGACGTGGTCCGCAAGGCCTTCACCGGCGGCGACATCGACGTGGCCCTTGTCGCGTTCGGGCTGCTCGGCGACAACGAGAAGGCGTGGACCGACGTCGCCACCGTCGTCGAGCTCGCCCAGGTCAACTACACCGCGGCCGTCTCGGTGGGCGTCGCGCTCGCGGAGCGGCTCCGCGCGCAGGGCCACGGCTCACTCGTCGCGTTCTCCTCGGTCGCGGGGGAGCGGGCGCGCCGGTCCAACTTCGTCTACGGCTCCACCAAGGCCGGCCTGGACGCCTTCTACTCCGGGCTCACCATGGCGCTCCGCCCGTCCGGTGTCGCCGTCACCGTGGTGCGCCCCGGGTTCGTGCACACCAAGATGACCGAGGGCCTGAAGCCCGCCCCGCTGTCCACCACTCCCGAGGCCGTGGCCGCCGTGGTGGTCGACGCCGTGCGCAACCGGCGCGAGCTCGTCTGGGCGCCGGCCCCGTTGCGCGTGGTGATGAGCGTGCTGCGGCACCTGCCCCGCGCGGTGTTCCGCCGCCTGCCCATCTGACCGGGCGTCGACCTCTGAGGGGTGGCAGCCGCAGTCGCCTACCGTCCGGTCGGAGCGAGCCGGTCGACCGACCAGGCTCGAACCTGTTCACGACGGAGCCCGACCGCGGCACCGGACCCCGAAGGAGCACACCGTGAAGTACCTGCTGATCATGCAGATGAACCCGGCCGTGTGGGAGGCGCTCTCCCCCGAGCAGCGCGACGAGGTGATGAACGGCCACGGTGCGTTCATGGAGACGATCAGGGCCTCCGGCGAGATGGTGGCGACCCACGCACTGGCCGAGCCGGCTCAGAGCGTCGTGGTGCGGGGCCGCGACGGCGTACCGGTCGTGACCGACGGTCCGTTCCTGGAGTCCAAGGAGTTCATGGGCGGCTTCTACCTCGTGGAGTGCGAGACACGGGAGCGGGCGATCGAGCTCGCCGCCATGATCCCGGACGCAGCCGTCGACGGGATGGCCATCGAGGTGCGGCAGGTCGTGTTCTCGGAGGGGACCCGGTAGCGGCGGCCGCCACGAGCCGACCGGCGCTCAGCCCCGCGCGTTGAGGTACCCCTGCACGTAGAGGGAACGCTCGTAGTCACCCGGCCGCGGCGGTTGCCTGCGCTGGGCATTGATCAGCGCGGCAGCCAGAGGCGGCCCGCCGGCCTCCGGTGCCGGGCGGCGGCGTGGCACCGCGGAGACCTGGGCCGAACCGCCCGGTCCCCCGCCGGCACGCGTCTCGCCGCTCCGGCCTGCGGCGGCGTTGCGGCGCGCGGCGACGATGCGGGACCGGGCGGTCGCCGCCTCCGACGTCAACCTGGTGGCCGACTGGTTGCCCACACCGGGCCAGCCGGTCGCCGTCCCCCCGACGGCGCGGTGCCGCGGAGACCTCGACGCCCGTGCCGGCGCCGCATCGCCCGGCCGCGCCATCGCCCGCAGGCTCCGCCGGGCAGGCTCCTCCACGGCGTGGAAGGCCAGCGCCGCGACCGCGAACGTCGAGAGCAGCACGACCACGCCGGTCACGTGCGCGAGCAGCGTGCCGGGCCCCAGCGAGGAGAACTTCTGCAGCGCCAGCCAGTAGATCTCGAACATCGGGATGTGCACGAGGTAGAGGCTGTAGGAGACCCGGCCGCCGTACACGGCCCACGGCATCGACAGCACCATCGCCGGTCCACGGTCGGCCACGGCCAGCGCCCCCACCAGTAACGGGAACAGCGCGATCACCGCGCCGCCGCGCCCGGGGCCGAGGAGCTCACCCAGCAGCAGGCCGGCCGCGATCAGCACCGGCAGCACCACCGCCGCGGTCGATGCGCCACGTCGCAGCCCCTCCGTCCGGCGCTTCCGGCGGACGGCCAGGTACATCACGGCGCCCCCGCTGAAGCCGCAGAGGATGCGGGCGGCCCAGCTCCACGGGTGGTACGGGGTTCCGGTGCTCAGGTAGGCCCAGACCATCGGAGCCATCAGCGCCACCGCGGCCATGGTCAGCACCGTGGCGGGGAGGTTGCGCAGCCGGAAGAGGACGAGCACCCCCACCGGGAAGAGCAGGTAGGCCAGCCACTCCGCACTGATTGACCAGGTGGCCCCCACCCAGGACGCCCCGTCGAAGAACGGGTTGTCCCAGAGCTGGACCATGAACAGCTGCTGCAGGTACTCCGTGGGGCCGAGATCCGGCTGCACGGCCTGGAACGCCACCTCCGAGTCGGAGCCGTACCACAGGCGGGCCATCAGCCAGATCCCGAACAGGTGGAACACCAGCGCGTACACGGGCCAGATGCGGCAGGCGCGAGCCCAGACGAAACGCACGGTGGCCCGGACCCGCAGCGCGGGCCCCAGCGAGTCCAGGTACGTGTAGGTGATCACGAACCCGCTGAGGACGAAGAACAGGTCCACCCCGAGGGCGCCCGCGGTGATCAACGGCCCCAGCACGGCGGCCACCTCCGCGACCGCCTCCAGGGGCGTGAAGTGGAAATGGAAGAGGACGACCCACGCCGCTGCCACGATGCGCAGCCCGGTCAGACCACGCAGCTCCGTGCTGGGCACGCCTCGACCGACGGACGGAGTGGTGGTCAGCTGACCTGCTGTCGTCACACGGTGAAAACGACGACACGCCGAGCGATGGTGCGCCTACCAGCCCGAACGTACCGGTATGGCCCGGGCCGTCACTGCCCGCTTGGCAGCGGTACGGCCGACCGGGTGGCAGCGAACCAGACCGATTCAGTACAGCGTGCAACGACCGAACACGTTCCGCTACCAGCGGTCGAGGTGCAGCACGGTGTCGAGCGGCTCCCGCGGCGCGGGCTTGAACGTCTCTCCCGTGTAGTAGGCGGTGGGCAGCAGGACCCCCTGGCGGACGTTCGGCGGGATCCCGAGCAGCTCGGAGATCTCCTTCTCGTAGCGCAGGTGCAGCGTCGTCCAGGCACTGCCGAGCCCGCGGGCGCGGGCCGCGAGCTGGAAGCTCCACGCCGCCGGGAGCAGGGAGCCCCACAGGCCGGCCTGGTTGCTCGCGGGCAGCTCCTCGCCCGCCGTGATGCAGGCGAGGACGAGCACGGGGACGTCGCCCATCCGGTCGGCGAGGTACTCCGCCGACGTGCTCACCCGCGCCTGCACGGCCTGTCGCTCGTCGCTGTGGTTCGCGGCCCGGCCGCCGTAGCCCGGCGAGTTGCGGTACCGGTCGTAGGACTGCTTGTAGTACTCCCCGATCCGGGCGCGGAGCCCGGCGTCGGTGACGACCAGCCAGTGCCAGCCCTGCTGGTTGCTGCCGGTGGGCGCCTGCACAGCGACCTCCAGGCACTCCCGCACGAGTTCGAGGGGCACCGGCCGGTCGAGATCCAGACGCTTGCGCACGGAACGGGTGGTGGTGAGCAGCTCGTCGGGGCTCAGGGGGAGCGTCATGGTCTGATCATGCCCCCGGGCCGTCGGCTCATTCGGCCGGGCGGCAGTCCGCGGCCGCGCGGGGATCGCGGGGGTACCGGTAGGAGGTGCGCTCCCAGGCTCCGGTCAGGTTGTCCCAGAACCGCTGTGCGGTGAGCGGTGCCCGCACGGAGTCGAGCAGCTCCTGGGTGCGGGGGCACGCGAGCGCGGTGCGAGCGGCGGTGACGCCCGCCGGGTCGACGAAACCGGTGTCGGTGACCCCGGCGTCGGCCAGGAACCACTCCGGCGGCAGGTCCTTGTCGTGGCCGATGCGCCCGTCGGGGATGCCCGTGGCGTGTGCGGCGAGGGGGTTGGTGAGCCCGACACCGTCGAGCACCGTGGTGGAGAGCGGCGCCAGCTCGCCCGTGACACCGAGGTTGAGCCAGACGATCGTGTTGCGGGCGTCCTGGCCGGGCTTCGGGAACAGCCACCAGCGCAGCCCGTTCTCCCCCGGCCCGGCGAGTGCCAGCGACGGGGACGGCGCAGCGGCGAGCGCGGCGACGCCCTCGGGCGCCACCGGGTGCCCGACGAAGTCCTCGCTGGTCACCGGGTTGGGCTTGCCGACGAGGATCACGTAGTAGAGCCGCTCGTTGGCGATCCAGTTCGGGCCGAGCGTGTCGTAGGCGGGCCGCATGCCGGCGATGCACGCCACGGCCCACACCGCCATCCCGATGACGGGGAGCGCGGTCCACCGGGTGAGCGGCACCGCCATCAGCGGCAGCACCAGGCAGAACAGCGCCGGAAGCAGCATCCGGCCGTGCATGAAGTCGCCGCCGACCCGCGTGACGTACAGCGCGAGCAACCCTGAGCCCAGCACGGGCACCGCGACCACCACGACGGTGAGCAGGCCCAGGCGCCGCGACGCCGGCTGCGACGACGCGCCCCGGAGCAGCCCCGCGAGCGCGAGCACGCCGACGAGCAGGACCAGCAGCGGGATCCACAGCCGGTAGGGGTCGACCAGGTCGAACAGGTAGTAGATGCCCTGCTGCCAGCGGGCGGAGCTCGCTTCCTTGGCCAGCGCCGTGGACGGCACCAGCAGGCCGTAGTAGCCGGCCCGGAACACCTCGTACGCCAGCGGCACCGCGGCGGCCACCACCGCGAGCCCGACCAGGCGGCGCCACCCGCGGCGGGCCTCCAGCACCACCAGCGCGACGGCCACGAGCAGCCCGAACAGGGCGAGGTCGGGGCGCACCAGCGGAGCGAGTCCGAGCACGAGGGCCAGCGGCCACGCCCGGCCACCCCCGCCGGCGCGGGCGGCGACCAGGCGGCCCACGAGCAGCCACCACGTGAAGCCCAGCCACCCGACGATGAGACCGGTCTCCAGGCCGGACGTGCCGAAGTCCCAGAACGGCGGCAGCGAGACGACGACGAGCGCGCCGAACGGCACCATCAGCCGCCGGGCCCCGAACAGCCTGCGCGCGGCGTCGAGCCCGAACCCGAGGCCAGCGACCGACAGCGCCAGGCCGAGGATCACCGCCGCCCAGTTCAGCGAGATCCCCGGCACCAGGCCGGGAATCGCCAGCAGCGCCGTCCACAGGGTCGAGGTGTTGGCCTCGACCCGCTCGCCCACGTTGAAGACAGGGCCCTCGCCTGCGACCAGCTGGCGCACGGTCCGCAGGACGATGAGCCCGTCGTCGCTCATCCAGCGGCGGTGCCAGATGAGCGCCCCGAAGGCCAGCATCGTCACGCCGAACAGCGCGAAGGTCCAGAGGGAACGCGACGGGCGAGCCGACCGGTGACCCGACCAGGCGGCCGGATCCGCCTCCACCACAGTGCTGATCGGATTCCCCCTCGTGTCCGGCGCCCGGCACCCGCCGTGCGCGTACATCGTGCCGGGCAGCACCCGGACGGAGGCGCCGGGGTCAGGACGCGGCGGGAACCTCCAGCACGAACACGGACGACTCACCGGAGCCCGGGCGGAGGAACAGCCGCCCGGCCAGGAACTGGACGAAGGACGGCACCGCGTACCGGGCCGCGTCGAGGAGCTTCGGGAGCTTGCCGTACGGCACGTTCCAGAGCCCGTCGCTGCCCTCGCGCAGCACCGTGAAGCCCGCTGCGGTGAGGACGGCGCGCCACTCGTCGTGCGGTTTGAGGTTGATGTGGGTGGGGTCCTGGTAGCCGGTCCAGCCCTCGCCCGCCAGACCACGCGCGCGGCCGGCCGGGTCCGGCATCACCACCAGTGCGCGTCCGCCCGGCACCAGCACCCGCCGCCAGCAGGCCAGCACCGCCGCGGCCGTCTCGTCGTCGAGGTGCTCCAGCACGTGGATGGCCGTGAGCCCGCGGAAGTTCGCGTCGGGGATCGCGTCGAGGGTGAGGTACACCGGGCAGCCGGGGGCGGTGCGCCGGGCGACGGTCGCCGAGTACGGCGAGATCTCGAACCCGGACGCCCGATCGTGCGCCGACAGCCTGCGCAGCAGGTGGCCCGTGCCGCACCCGAAGTCGAGGTAGGGGCCGCGGCCGAGGTAGCGGCGGACCATCCGGACGTACCAGCGCAGCGCGGGCCGGTCGCCCGCCTGGCCGTTGTTGACGTAGTAGTCGGCGTCGTAATGGTCGGGCGAGCCGGCGACAGGCTCGAACTCCGTGCTCACTGCGTGCTCCTGACCTGGTGGGCCGCCTTGTCGATCAGAACTTCGTACCCGTCGAGCACCGCCGACACCGAGAACGCCTGGTGGGCGCGGGTGGCTCCGGCCGCACGGTCGGGCGGGTCGGCCTGGAACGAGCGCAGCGCGCGGGTGATCGCCGCCGGGTCGGCCGGCTGGACGACGGTGCCGAAACCGGTCTGCGCGACGGGCTGCCGCACTCCGGGGATGTCGCTGGACAGCACCGGGACGCCGGCCAGCATCGCCACGGCCTGCACGATGCCGAAGGCCTCGAACGCGTTGACCGACGGCAGCGTGAACACGTCGAGGGAGGCGTAGAAGTCGCCGATCCGCTCCTCGGGCACGAAACCCATCAGCCGGATCCGGCTGTCGTCGCCGATCGCCTCGCGCACGCGGTCGACGACGCTGCCGCCCGCGACGTGGGTGAAGTCGCCGCCGATCAGCAGCCGCGCGTCGGGGTCGGGCAGCGCACGGAACCCGCGCACCAGGTACTCGAGGCCCTTCTCGCGCACGATCCGGCCGAGGAAGCCGACGTGCATGCCGTCGGTCTCGCGATAGCTCGGCTCACCCGCCGGGGGCGGCGAACACGGGGGTGGGACGACCACCATCGACGGCGCGATCGACGGCCACATGCGGCTGTGCCGGGCGTAGTCCTCGCTGGTGACGGTGACGACGGCGGACTGCTTCATGGCCAGCCGGTTCGACGCGTCGACGACCAGCCGCTGCACCGTGTTGACCAGCCCTGGTGGGAGCGTCACGTCGCAGTGGTAGGTGGACACGAGCGGGGTGCGCATCCCGGCGGCGATCGCACCCGCCTCCAGCATCGGGAGCTGCACCGAGCCCACCGCGGCCTTCGCCATCGTGGCCCGGGCCAGGCGCACCAGCTGCGGGCTGATCACTCCGCGGCCGAGGCGGGCCAGCACCGGCGCCCGGAGCACCCGGACACCGTTGATCTCCTCCTCGAGCGGCAGCGACGAGTCGTAGCGGCTGGTGACGACCGTGACGCGCCGACCGCGGGCCGCGAGGCCCTCCGCGATGTCCCGGGCCATGTTGGTCAGGCCCGAGACGTACGGGGCGTAGTAGGTCAGCGCGATGACGAGGTCGTCACGGCGCCTGCCGTTGGGGCGTTCCTCAGGAGACACTCTGCAGCTCCCGTTCACGTCGTTCGCTGAGCACCAGCCCGGTGCCCACGAGCCATCCGGCGGCGGAGCCGAGGAGGAAGGCCAGCTCGGCGCGCAGGAGCAGGTCCGGCACCACCGCCAGCACCACCCCGGCGACGAGCAGTCCCGAGAGCCAGCTCCAGGCCACCAGCCGGTGCCGCACCGATGCGACGAGCACCTGGGTGACCAGGACCAGCCCGATGTAGGCCGCGACCCCCACGGCGAGCAGGGCGACGTGCGACCCGGGCAGTACGTAGGCGGGTCCGAAGATCAGCCCGACGAGCCACGGCCCGATCAGGAACCCGAGCCCGAGCGCGGCCGCGGCCAGCGCGAGCAGCCCGAGCGAGAGCCACCGGACCACGCGGACGAGCGCGGTCCGGTCACCCGCGTGCAGGATCGAGGTGAAGATCGGCAGCAACGCCGTCTGCAGCGGCACCACCAGGAACAGCGGGATCCGGGCGAGCGTGAACACCGCGAGGAACTGGCCGGCGCGGGTGACGTCCATCTGGTTCTGTGCGAGCACCGGCACGAGCACCGGCGGGCCGTTGAGCAGCAGCTGCGCGCACAGCGACCCCATCAGGAGCGGTGCGACGGCGGTCCAGACGGCCCGGGGGGCGAGACGACCCGCTGCCGGGTCGGGTTCGGTGGCGGCGCGGGTGCGCCTGCGCAGCAGGGAGAGCAGCTGCGGGGCGTGCGCCAGCCCGATGGCCACGACCAGCGTCCATGCGAACTCCGGGCTGCCGGGGGTGGTCATCAGCGTGGCGACGAGCGCGGCCAGGCCGACCCGCAGCGCGGAGTCGAGCAGCATGATCGCGGCGTGCCGGCCCATCCGGTCCATCCCGATGAGCGCGCCGCGCACGACGAACTGACCGGCCGACACCAGGCACAGCACACCCACCGCCACGACGGTGACCGACTGGCCGCCGAACGCCTTCGACAACAGCGGCCAGCCGAGCGCGACCACCGCGAGGAGGGCCACCGCCATCGTGGCCGCCGTGAGCAGAACCGCCCGGAGCACCCCGAGCGGCCGCCTCGGGGTCTGCAGCAGCCGGGCCGTCTCCTGCTCGATGGACAGGAACATCCCGAACCCGGCCACCTGGGCGAGCGACCAGAAGGCGCCGAAGTAGGCGTACTCGGCGGCGGTGAGGCTGCGCGCGACGATGGCCAGGTAGGCGTTGATGAGCAGTCCGGACGCCACGATCCCGACGACGACGAGCCCGACCGACCGCATGCGGTTGCCGGGTGTGCTGGCCAGGACCGGGACCTTCCGCTCGAATTCGTCAGGGGTGCCGATTATGCAGCTTCCGGTCGCTTGCCGTGGGTTGTGCGTCTGCTGGTCCGTCACGGTCGCGCCGTCACCCGGGGCAGGGTGAGTTCTGTGCGCCTGTGTCTGCGCATGCTCGCGCCTCCTTCGCCCGAAGAGGTGGTCACGGCGCTCACCGTCCGGGTGACGACCGCGGCGTCTGTGACGCACCGCATCCGGCTGGAGATCGACCACCGCGGAACTGTAGTGGCGACAATCATCCATCCGAGCACGACCCGGTCAGGTCACGCGGGCGCCGCAAGGGGCGTGGCCGGGGAGTTCTGGCGTCGTTCCTGGTGAAACCGGCGGCAGGTTCGTGCGCATCTCGTTGCCGGAACGTGGCTCTCCCGCAATCAGCCCCGTTCGTGCTCATGGCGGCAGCCCTGACAGCATGCGGCTGTGACTGACGTGTCCGACGCCGTGCGGGAGGACGCCGCGGCGCCGGCCGCAGAGGTGGGCGACGACCACGACACCGGCGGCCCGTCCGACGTCCCGCCCCCCGTCGCGCGCCGAGGGCGGCGCACCGCACTGCTCGCGGGGCTCACCGCGCTCGTGGCCGTCGTGTGCGCCGCGATGCTGCCCTTCGCCCCCGTCTCCGTCTCGGAGCCGACGGTGAGCTGGCCCGTCGACCCGGCACGTCCGGAGTCGACGCTGCTCTCGCTCACGGCCTACCGGCCGCTGACGCTCGACGTGCGCTTCAGCTGCGACGTCGCCCGCACGGCACAGGCGAGCGGTGGCGTCGTGGTGTCCACCGCCGCACCGGAGTCACCGGTGGCCGGGACGACCGGAATGATCGTGACCGCCCGCGAGGGCCGCCTGCGGGTCGGCGCGCTGGACCGGCTGTTGGTGGACGAACCGCTGCCCGCCGGACCGTGCGAGTACCGGATCACCGGGGACAGCCGGGGGGTCCCGACCTTCGTCCGGCCCGCGCCCGACCCGGCCGACCCGGACTCGCCGGACCTGTCGTCGTTCGCCCAGCCGGACAACGCCGAGCTGACCATCAGCCGGGACGGCACCCAGCTCGCCCACACGACTGCGGTACAGCTGCCGGACGTGGACGTGCTCGCCACCGACGCCACCGTGCTGCCGTCCGGCGGGCTGACCGTCCGGATGCGGGTCGACGACGAGTTCACCAGCAGTCCCACACCGCTGAAGAGCGTGCTGATCTGGACGCTCGTGGTGGCCGTGATCGCCACTCTCGTGCTGCTGCTGCGCCTCGATCGGATGACGGCGCGGGTGCCGTACAGGTGGCGGCCGGGGTGGCCGCGGATCGTGGACGTCCTGGTGCCCGCGGTGATCGTCTTCTGGATGTTCGTGGCCCCGGCCACGGACGACGACGGCTACTACGCCGCGATGGCCCGCAACTCGGTGCTCTCCGGCGACGTCGGCAACTACTTCCAGCTCTACGACCAGAACTTCACCCCGTTCACCTGGTTCTACCAGTCGCTGGGCTGGTGGCAGCAGCTCGTGGGCAACGCGCCGGTGCTGCAGCGGATCCCGGCCACGGTGTTCGGGATCGTCACCTGGCTGGTGCTGCGGCGGTTCGTGGTCGCGGCGATGGAGGACTGGGCTCCGCACCGCCGCGGCGTGCGGATGGCCGCCCACGCCGTGCTCGCGGTGACCTTCCTGTCGTGGTGGGTGCCGCAGGACATGGGGGTGCGCCCGGAGACGGTCGTGGCCGTGTGCGGCGCGGCCACGATGCTCGCCGTGCTGGCGGCGGGCAGGCGACGGCGCCTGGGGTTCGCCTGGCTCGCGTTCGCGCTGGCCGGGCTCGGTTTCACGGCACACCCCACGGGCTTCACGCTGTTCGCCCCGCTGCTCGCGGGGCTCCCGCTGCTCTGGCCGGTCGTGCGGGTGGCGGGCGACCGCATCGGCACCGCGCTGCGTGCGCTGGCCGTGGCGTCGGGCGGGATGGTCGCCCCGCTGCTGGCGTTCAGCGACGGCGGGCTGCGCGACTTCCTGCGTGGCCAGACGATCTTCCTGTCGCTGCAGGGCCAGGAGAGCTGGACCACCGAGATGCAGCGCTACACCTTCCTGTTCTCCCAGATCCCGATGGGCAACTACGCCAAGCGGGCCGCGGTGCTGGTGTGCCTGGTCGCCCTCGTGTGGTTCGCGGTGCTCGCCGCGGCGGCCAGGGCCCGCAGGGTGACCGTTCCCGTGCCGTTGTGGCTGGCCGCCTCCACCACCGCGCTCGCGTTCGCGGCGCTCTGGCTCACCCCGTCGAAGTGGACCCACCACTTCGGAGCCCTCGCCGGGGTGGGCTCGGCGTTCCTGGCGCTGCTGCTGGTGATGGCGGTGCCGCTCGTCCGGCAGACGCTGCAGGGGTCGACCCTGCGGGTCGGGCTGCTCGTCGCGGCCGCCGGCTCCTTCGTCGTCGCGATCGCGCTCGGCTGGCACGGCCCGAACGAGTGGGCCTACGCGTGGCTCGAGGGCGTGCGCCGCCCCGGGCTCCCCCCCGCGGTGAAGAACATCGCTCTGGACCGGCCCCTGCTGTGGGTGCTCGTCGTGGTCGTACTCGGGCTGATCGCCGGCCTGGCAGCCCGCCGGTTCGGGCGCGGTGACGTGCGGCTCGGGGCGCTGCGCGCGGTGCCCGCCGTGGTGCTGATCTCGCTGCTGGGCACCACCGTCTACACCGTCGGCACGTTCGGCGCCGCCGCGGTGGCGGGCACCCCCCGCGAGTCCATCTGGGCCCAGGGCCTGGCCGACCCGTCGGGGTCGCAGTGCGGCGCCGCAGGCGTGGTGCACGTGCTCGACCCCTCCACCGCGGCGACGCTGCCGCTCGCGACGGGCCTCCCGGTACCCGCGCCGTCCCGCAACTTCGAGGCGGGCGGTGGCTACTACGCGGGCGACCCGCCGCAGGGACCGGCCGGGGCGGAGGTCTGGGGCAGCCTCATCTTCCGCAACGGTCACGGCGCCGAGCGCAACACCGGCGACATGGCCACCGGCTGGTACTCGCTCCCGTCCGCGCTGACGGGTGGGGAGGCCACCACCGTGCTGGCCGCGGGAACGCTCACGGAAACAGACGGCAACAGCCTCACCGCCGTGTACGGCCGCAGGTCGGGCACCGAGGTCACCCCGGCAGGCGACCAGCCGCTCACGGACGACGCCACCGAGTCGGCATGGCGCACCTTCGTCCTGCAGCCCCCGGCGGGCGCCGACGTGGTGCGGCTCGAGGCCGTGGACGCCACGGGCATGGTCAACGGCTTCGTGGCCTTCACCGCGCCCGCCGTCCAACGCCCCGTCGTGCTGTCGGACTACCTGCCGGCCACCGCCCCCGTGGCGCTGGCGTGGCCGCTCGCGTTCGCCTACCCCTGCCAGCGGCAACCGGCGATCGTCGAGGGGATCACCGAGGCCCCCGAGTACGCCGTGCTGTGGGGAGACGGGGACCTGTCCGGCTTCACCGACGGCACCTGGGTGCCGTCCCGGGGCGGTGCGTTCGCCCAGCTGCCCCGTACCCAGGGCGTGCAGCAGCTCGCCGTCGTCGGCGGGGTGGACCCGAACATCCAGGTGTACTCCTTCAGCACCCCGCTGGCCCGCGCCGCCTACACCGTCTCGGAGACGACGCGGACGGTCCCCGGCGCCAGCATCGCCACCGGAACGGGTCCCGCCACGAACGGCTGACGCATCCCTCACCCCCACCACTCGGGGTGATCGCCTCGACATAGGGTGACGCCGTGCTCTCGCCCGCACGGTCGGTGCCTCCACCCGAGCCGGACAGCCCTCGGGAACCGCACCACGGCGGTCGGGACAGACGTGACGGGACGCCGCCGCTGCGCGCCGCACACGGCCCCCGCCGCGCTGTCTTCGCGCTCGGGCTGATCTCAGCACTCGCAGCGGTGGCGTTCCCGTTCGCACCGGTCCACCAGCCGGATGTCCGCTACAGCTGGACGGCCTCCGAAGGGCCGGCCGCGATCCCGCTGATGCCCTACCAGCCCGTCGACCTGACCGTGACCACGAGCTGTGCCGTGGCCCGCGGTGAGGGCGCGCCCCGCGGTGCCGCGGCCCCGAGCGCGGACCGCGTGCTGGTCTCCACCGTGCCGCTGCGGCCCGACCCCGCTGCCGAACCGCTGCACGGCCTGCGCCTGACGGCCACGGGCGACGATCTGCGCGTCGCGAGCGCCGGGGTGGACCTGGGCACGGTGCGGCTCCCGCCGGGAGCGTGCACCCTCGAGGTGGTCTCCGACCCCCAGCGCACCGACGTCCTCCTGAACGGCGCGCCGGCGCTCACCCACGAGGGCGACGTGCGGCCCGACGTCGCGGGGGCGTTCAGCGACGTGCCCTCCGGCGTCGCCATGGGGCTCACCGCCGACACCCGTTTCCAGACCACCATCTCCGCACTCAAGACCGCGATCGGCCTGGTGTGCGCGCTCGCCCTTCTCGGGATGCTCGTCGCGCTGCGCCGCGCCGACCGTGCCGTCACCCACCGCGTGCGGCTGCTCCCGCGCCGCTGGTGGGTCCCGCGTCCCGTCGACGCCGCGGTCGTGGCTCTGCTCGGCGTGTGGTGGGTCGTCGGCGCGATCACCGTGGACGACGGCTACATCACCGGCATCGTCCGCAGCATCGGCAGCAACGGGTTCATCGGCAACGTCTACCGCTGGCTGAACGCGCCGGAAGCACCGTTCAGCTGGTTCTACGACGTCTACTACGCCTGGTCGCTCGTGTCGCCGTCCACGCTGTGGATGCGGCTGCCGTCCACCCTGCTCGGGCTGCTGTGCTGGTGGCTGCTCTCCCGGCTCGTGCTGCCCCGCCTGGGGCGGTTCTCCACCCGCCGCTCGGTGCCGTGGCTCGCCGCGCTGGGCCTGGCCACGTGGTGGGTGCCGCTGAACCTCGGGCTGCGGCCCGAGCCGTGGGTGGCTGTCGGCGGCCTCGCGGTGTTCCTGGCCGTCGAGCGCGCCGTGGCCGTCCGCACGGTGCTGCCGCTCGCCGTCGGGCTCGTGATCGCCGGAGTCACCACCGCACTGACCCCGGCCGGGATCATGGCGTTCACGCCGTTCCTCGCCGCCGCGCTGCCCGTGCTGCGGCTGCTGCGCGCCCGCCGTGACCTGCACGTGCTGCCGTTGGTCGTCGCGCTCGTGGCCGCCCCGGCCTCTGCGGTGCTGCTGATGGTGACCGACCAGAGCCTCGCCGGGGTGCTCGAGGCCACCAGGGTGCGCACGGTGATCGGCGGCGGGATGGAGTGGTACGAGGAGTACGCGCGCTACTCCACCCTGCTCGAGCCCGCGTCGTTCCAGGGTTCGCTCGGACGGCGTGCCGCGGTGCTCGTCACGCTGCTCGCGGCCGTCGGCGTGTTGTGGACGCTGCGGACGGCGCGGACCGGCATCGCCGCCGGACCGGCCCGGCGGCTGGTGCTCGGCTTCCTGATCTCGCTGGCCACCTTCACCGCCAGCCCCACCAAGTGGACCCAGCACTTCGGCGACGTCGCAGGCTACGGAGCCGCGGTGCTGGTGCTGGGCATCGTGGCGTGGTCGGCGGGACCCCGCGTGTCCACCCTGCGCGAGCGACCGCGTCAGCTGGTGGCCGGGCTCGGCGCGGTGACGGTCGTCGGCGCGCTGGTCCTGGCCGGCTACAACATCTGGCCGTACGCGAGCAACTGGTTCGTACCGAGCTTCAGCACCAAGCCCCCGGCGGTGGGCAGCGTTCCGCTGGCCACCATCGTGCTGGTCGGCGGCGGTCTCCTCGTGCTCGGGCTGCTCGCCCGGACAGCCTGGCTGCGCGCGGGGGGCGCCACCGACGTCGCCGTACCGAGGCGGGTGCCCGGCCCCGCGCCGCTGGTGGCCGTCCTCCTGGTGGCCGTGCTGGCGCTGCAGGTGCTGGGCTTCGCGCGCACCGCCGTCGAGCATCGCGACAGCTACACCCTCGCCTCCGACGGCATCGCCACGCTGCAGGGCCGCCCGTGCGGCCTGGAGCAGCAGCTGTCCGTCGAGACCGATCCGGCCGCCGGGCTGCTGCCGGTCGCGTCCGGGCCGCCGACGCCCCGCACCCTGCCCGTCGACATCGGGGGCACCACCCTGCCCGGTGTCGTCGTCGCGGGACGGATGACCACCGCCTGGTTCCGGCTCGACCCCGAGCAGCGCTCCGGTGCGCTCCCCGTGGTCGTCACGACCTCGGGCGCAGCCCAGCCGGGCGACGCGCTGTACCTGGAGTTCGGGTCGGGGCAACGGGTGCTCGAACGCCGGCCCGTCACCGCGGACACCGTCGAACCGACCGACGACCGCCAGATGGCTCCGCGCGACGCCGACACCGTGCGGCTCGCCGTCGTCGCGCCGAACGCGGGCCCCCGGCCCCCCGCCGTCGTGTCGCTCCCCCGGGTGCCACGGCTCACCCCGATGCTCGGAATCCTCCCGCCCGGCTCCACCGCGATCCTCGACTGGCCGGTCGCCTTCCTCTTCCCCTGCATCACCCCGGAACCGCTGCCGCTGGGCACCGCGGCGCTGGCGAAGTGGCGTGTCGGACCGCCCGCGAGCGACCCGTCCGGGTTAATTACCTACGCCCCGGGCTTCGGCGGACCCTTCGCCGCACCCCGCCAGCTGGTCACCGAGCAGCGGATGGCCACCTACCTCCACGGCGACCCGACACGCGATGCCGCGCAGCTCTATCGCTGGTCACCGCTGGTCCCGCTCGTGCAGCCGGCTCCCGTCGTCACGGATGAGACCGTCTCCGGGTGGCACCGGGACGGCCACGCGCGCGTCCCCGGGCTCGATCCCGTCGGCTGACCCCGCCGGGGTTCAGCCCGTTGCTTGCCCCACAATGAGGCATCCAGGTACACACCCGACCGAGGACGGCTGTCTACATGCTTCGCATACCGGAAAGCACGAGCCCGGCGACGGAGACACCCGCCGCCACGGACCGAGCCGTCCCGGATCCGTCCGAGGACAACGGCCGACCCGCTCTCACCGCGCAGCGCGGTCTGTTCTTCGGGCCGTCGGCCCTGGTGCCGGAGGATCTCTACTCCATCGTCGAGAAGGGCGCGGCGCGCCGCGAGCGCACCAGCGTCACGCTGGACCCCAGCACCCGCGTCAGCACCAACACCTACTTCGGCCGGTTCCACGCCACCTACTGGCAGCGCTGGACCGACGTCTCGTCCATCGAGGTCCGGGCGGTCGTCACCGGAACGGGCAGGCTGCGTCTGATGGCGTCGGACACCAACAAGGTGTGGCGCATCGTCGAGGCCCACGACGTCCGTGACGCCGACGGCAGCACGATCCGGCTCACCGGGCCCGTCGACCGGTTCGTCGACGGCGGCGGCATGTGGCTGGAGTTCACCACCGAGACCGGTCACCTCACCGTCTCCGACGTCACGTGGACCGTCCCCGTCACCCGGCGCGTGCCGCGCACCGACGTGGTGATCTGCACGTACAACCGGGCCGAGGACTGCCTCAACACGCTGCAGGCGATGGCCTCCGATCCCGACGCCCTGACCAGCGTCGGCACCGTGCAGGTCGTCGACCAGGGCAGCGACCCGATCGAGTCGCGGCCCCGCTTCGCAGAGATCGCCGAGGCACTCGGCGAGCGGCTGCGCTACGTCCGGCAGCCCAACCTCGGCGGGGCGGGCGGCTTCACCCGCGGGCTGTTCGACGCCACGGCGGGCGAGCCGGCCGACCACGCCGACGTCCTGCTCATGGACGACGACGTGCTGCTCGACCCCGAGATCCTCATCCGGCTCACCGCGTTCGCCGCGAGCACCCGCCACCCCACGATCGTCGGTGGGCAGATGCTCAACCTGCTCCACCCCGCCCACCTGCACATCTCCGCGGAGTACGCCGAGCCGGAGCTCCTGCAGGTCGGCATGCCGGTGCCCGGTGCGCTCAAAGAGGCCTACCTGCTCGGCACCGACGAGCGGCAGCTGCCGATCAACCAGGAGCGCCGCGTCGACACCGAGTACAACGGCTGGTGGTCCTGCCTGATCCCGGCCGCGATCGTGCGGGCCATCGGCTACCCGCTGCCGCTGTTCTTCCAGTGGGACGACATCGAGTACGGGTACCGGGCCCGCTCCCACGGCTTCCCCACCGTCGCACTGCCCGGAGCCGGCGTGTGGCACGCCGACTTCGGGTGGAAGGACTGGGACGAGTGGCACCGGTACTTCAACATGCGCAACGGGCTGATCACCGCGGCACTGCACACCGACTTCTCGGTGCGGCGGCTCACCCGGCGGCTCGGGCAGCTGCTGTCGCAGTACGTGATCAGCATGCAGTACGGGCTGTCGGCCACCCTGCTGCAGGCCATGGAGGACTTCCTGGACGGCCCCGAGATCCTGCGTGACGGGTCGGCGGCCGCCGCCGCGGAGATCCGGCGCATCCGGTCGCGGTACGCCGAGACCGCCATGCACCCCGTCTCCGAGGTGCATGACGACTTCCGCGACCTGCAGGTCGTGCGGGCGGCCAACCCGCCCGGCCACGAGCGGCTCACGTGGCTCAAGCGCGCCGCGTACCTGCTCACCGACCGGTCGGTGCACCGATCGGGCTTCGTCCCGGCAGGCGACGCGCACTGGTGGCACGTCTCCACCTTCGAACGCGCCGTGGTCACCGACATGTCCGAGCAGGGCATCCGCGTCCGCACCCGCGACAAGGACGTGGCGCTGCAGCTCACGAAGCGCGCCGCCGGGACGTTCCGCCGGTTCGTGTCGGAGGGACCCGCGGTGGCGCAGCGCTACCGCGCCGAGATGGGCAACCTCACCAGCAGGGACAACTGGGCGCGGCTCTACGGCCTGGACGACTGAAGCCGCTCCGACGACGAAGGGGGCCCGGACGGCCGATGC
>NZ_JAAXKY010000078.1 GCF_012911925.1 Pseudonocardia xinjiangensis
GGCCGGGGGCGGCTCAGAAGAGGCGCAGGTCCTTGCTCTCGGTGCCGCGCAACGCGTCGTAGTCGACGGCGACGCACCGGATACCGCGGTCCTCGGCGAGCGTGCGCGCCTGCGGCTTGATCTGCTGAGCGGCGAACACCCCCGCCACCGGCGCGAGCAGGGGGTCGCGGTTCATGAGCTCCAGGTACCGGGTGAGCTGCTCGACGCCGTCGATCTCGCCGCGGCGCTTGATCTCCACCGCGACGCTGCGCCCGTCGGCGTCCCGGCAGAGCAGGTCGACCGGGCCGATCGCGGTCATGTACTCGCGCCGCACGAGCGTGTAACCCTCGCCCAGCACGCCGGGGTGCGCGGCCAGCAGCTCCTGCAGGTGCGCCTCCACACCGTCCTTCACCAGGCCCGGGTCGACGCCCAGCTCGTGCTTCGAGTCGTGCAGCACCTCGTCGATGGTGATCACGAGGGACTCGTCGACCTTGTTGCGCACCGTCCACACGCCGGGCTGCTCCTCCAGCCAGCACGGCGGGCTCATCCAGTTGAGCGGCTTGTAGGCGCGGTCGTCGGCGTGGATGCTCACCGATCCGTCGGCCTTGACCAGGAGCAGGCGCGGGGCCATCGGAAGATGTGCGGTGAGCCTGCCGACGTAGTCCACCTGGCAGCGGGCGATGACGAGACGCACCAGGGCGACCCTAGTGCCCCCGAAATCGGGGGACCGCGGCCGGGCCGTGCGCCGGTCCTCGCAGAGCCCCCCGGCCTCTGCGAGGACCACGCGCCGGTGCCACGCCGGCCGTCAGGACATCCCGACGGCCTCGCGCACCCGTCCTCCCGTCTCGGCGAGACGGTCGAGCGCCGCCACGCGCGAACAGCAGGCCAGCAGCATCACGACCGCGACCTTCGGCTGGCCGCCCGCGGCCTCCAGCGTGGCCGCTGCGGTGGCGGCGTCGGTGCCCGCTGCGGTGGCCACGATCCGGCGGGCCCGGTCGACGAGCTTGGCGTTGGTCGGCCGGACGTCGACCATGAGGTTCCCGAACACCTTGCCGTCGCGCACCATCGCGGCGGTCGAGAGCATGTTGCAGACGAGCTTCTGCGCCGTGCCCGCCTTGAGGCGGGTGGACCCGGTGAGCACCTCGGGGCCGGTGTCGAGCTCGATCGCGACGTCGGCGTGGGTGCTGACCACGGCACCGGCGTTGCAGGCCACCGCCACCGTGGCCGCGCCGACCGAACGCGCGTGGTCGAGACCGCCGAGCACATAGGGGGTGCGCCCGCTCGCCGTCAGGCCGACCACGACGTCGTCGGGCCCGAGCCCGATGCCACGCAGGTCCTCGGCGGCGAGCACGGGATCGTCCTCGGCACCCTCGACGGCCTCCGTGAACGCCCGGCGCCCGCCGGCGATCAGCCCGACCACCTCGGCGGGGTCGGTGTCGAACGTCGGCGGGCACTCGACGGCGTCGAGCAGGCCGAGCCGGCCACTGGTGCCCGCGCCCAGATAGACCAGCCGGCCGCCCCGCCTCCGCGCCGCGACGATCAGGTCGACGGCCTCGGCCACCTGCGGCAGTGCCGCGGCGACGGCCTCGGGGGCGCGCCGGTCCTCGGCGTTCATCAGCGCGAGCAGGTCGGCAACGGGCATCCGGTCGAGGTCCGTGGTGGCCGGGTTCGGGGCCTCGGTGGTGAGCGACGTCAGGTCCATGGTTGTCCATCCACATCGGATCGATCGGGGCCGGCTCCGGCACCGTCACGTGGTTCGGCGCGCTCCCGCGGCGGACGGCCCACGCCACCCGAGACCGCCCGGTGCGTGCGTTCCAGCGCGGCGAGTGCCCCCGGCGTGCGGTAGGCGACGCCGACGAACACGGTGTCGACCACCAGCAGCTGGCTCGTGCGGCTGCCCATCGCCGCGGAGCGGAACCCGAACTCCCGGCCCGCCGTGAGCAGCGTGTGGTCCGCGGCCCTGGCCAGCGCGGAGCGGGAAGCCCCGGTGACCGCCACCGTGACCGCGCCCGCCGACCGCGCGGCCTGCAGGGGCCGCACGACCCCTGCCGTCTCCCCGGAGTGCGAGATGCCGATCGCGACATCGCCCCGGCGGAGCAGGGCCGCGCTCACCATGGCGGCGTCGTGCTCGGGACGGGCCAGGCACAGCACGCCGATCCGGCCGAGCTTGACCGCGAGGTCCTGGGCCACCAGCCCGGAGGCCCCGATCCCGTAGACGTCGATCCGCCTGCTGCCGGCCATCGCCGCCACCACCGCCTCCAGTGCGTCGCCGTCGACGAGCTCGGCGGTGCCTGCGAGCTGCTCGCTCTCGAACGACGCGAGCTTGCGCAGCACCGTGGGCATCGGGTCGTCGTCGGCGACACCCGAGTCCAGCGGCAGCCCGGCGCCGTGGCGGCTGTCCAGCGCGGCCAGCGCCAGCCGCAGCGCGGGGTAGCCCGGGTAACCGAGCCGCCGCGCGATCCGGGCGACCGTCGCCGTGCTCGTCGCGGTCTCCCGGGCCAGCTCGGTGATCGTGAGCTGGGCAGCGGCCCCCGGGTCGGCGCCCAGGCGGGTGGCCACCTTCGTCTCGGCTGGTGAGAGCTCCGGGAGCACGGCCCGGATCCGAGCGGCGAGGTCGGTCATGACACGAGCTCCAGCACCCGGGGCAGCTGCTCAGGGCGCTGCCGCCAGGGGAGACCGGCCCGCCCGGGGAGCACCGCCCCGAGCACGCTCGGGTGCCGCGCCCCGGTGCAGCTCGCCACGGTGGCCGGGACGTCGTGCACGGTGCAGAAGCCCAGCAACGCGAACGCGTAGGCCTCCTTCCACAGCGCGGGGAGGCCCAGGTCGTCCGACGTGCGCACCGGAACCCCGGGCAGCTCCCCGGCGAGCATGCGCATGAGCGTGGGGTTGCGGGTGCCGCCGCCCGCGGCGATCACCTCGGTGCCCCCGACGCCGCGGACGGCGTCCCCGACCGTGCGTGCGGTCAGCGCGGTGAGGGTGGCCGCCAGGTCGTCGTCGGCGACAGGCGGGCGCCCCGCCAGAGCGGCGTGCAGGTACCCGCGGTGGAAGAGCTCCTTGCCGGTGGTCTTCGGCGCCCGGCGCGCGTAGTACGGCTCGTCGAGCAGCCGTCCGAGCAGGGCGGCGTCCACCCGGCCGCGCGCGGCCATGGCCCCGTCGACGTCGCAGGTCAGTCGGCCGCCGGTGCGGTCGGACACCGCCAGGTCGAGCAGCGCGTTGGCCGGACCGGTGTCGAACGCGATCGGGTCCGCGCCGGGCGGGGCGACCGTCACGTTGGCGATGCCACCGAGGTTGAGCGCCACCGGCGCACCGGGGCGTCCGCGCAGCCACAGCACGTCGACCATGCTCACCAGCGGGGCGCCCTGGCCGCCCGCGGCGACGTCGCGGCTGCGCAGGTCGGCCACCACCGCGCAGCCGGTGCGCTCGGCGATCCAGGCGGGCTGACCGATCTGCAGCGTGCCGCGGACGGTGCTCCCGTCGACCCAATGGAAGACGGTCTGACCGTGCGCGACGACGAGGTCCGCTCGCCCGGCGCACAGCTGCGCGTTCGCGTCGGCGGCGGCCTCGGCGAAGGCCTGCCCGATACCGGCGTCCAGCCGGCAGACCTCCTCGATCGTGGTGGCGGCCGGGGGCAGTGCCGCGGCGATCCGGGCGCGCAGCTCGTCCGGGTAGGGCGTGCTGACCCCGCCGAGCAGGCGCAGCACGATCCGGTCGCCGTCGAACCGGAGGTCGGCCGCCGCCGCGTCGATCCCGTCGAAGGACGTCCCGGACATCATCCCGATCACCCGCACGCCCTCACTCCCCCAACGGCCTGCGATGGCCGTCGCGGCGCAGCGTGGCCAGTGCGGCGGCGCTGACCACGCAGGTGGCCATCACGTAGTAGGCCGGAATGTCCACATCGGACGTCTGGGCGATCAGCGCCGTGATGATCAGGCCCGCGGAGCCGGAGAAGACCGCGTTCGACAACGAGTAGGCCAGGCCGAGCCCCGTGTAGCGGACGCCGGTCGGGAACATCTCCGACAGCATCGCCGGTCCCGGTCCGGCGATGAGGCCGACGACCGCGCCCGCCACCAGCACGGCGAGGCCCTGCAGGAACGTGCCGCTGCCGCGGTCCTGCAGGATGTTCAGCAACGGCAGGGCCAGCACGACGATCAGCACGGTGCCGGTGAGCATCACCGAACGCCTGCCGATCCGGTCGCTGAGCACACCCGCGGGCAGGATCGTCAGCGCGAAACCGGCGTTCGCCAGCACCGTGGCCACCAGCGCCTGCTGGAACGACGCGCCCAGCGACGACTGCAGGTAGGCGGGCATCACGACGAGGAACGTGTAGCCCGCGGCCGACCAGCCCATCAGGCGCGCCGCCCCCACCGCGATGGCTCGCGCGGTCGCGGCGGCACCGGGCACCGCGACGGGCTCGCCGCCCACCGCTGCGTGCGGGGCCGCGGCCGCCCGGCGGAACGACGGCGTCTCCTCCAGCCGCAGCCGCAGCCAGAGCGCCACCAGGCCCAGCGGCAGCGCGAGCAGGAACGGCACCCGCCATCCCCACAGCGCGAGCTGGTCGGCGGTGAGCACCGCGCCCAGGATCGCCGCGAGCCCGGCACCGGCGAGCAGCCCGAGCGCCACGGTGAAGGACTGCCACGAGCCGTAGAGCCCGCGCTTCCCGGCGGGCGCGAACTCCGTCATCACCGAGACCGCCCCGCCGAACTCACCCCCGGCGGAGAGGCCCTGCAGCACCCGGACGAGCGTGAGCAGCCACGGCGCCGCGGCACCGACGGTGGCGTAGGTGGGCAGCACGCCGATCAGGAAGGTCGCCCCGGTCATCAGCAGCAGGACGAGCACGAGGGTGGGCTTGCGGCCGATCCGGTCGCCGACCCGACCGAACAGCGCGGCCCCGACCGGCCGGAAGAAGAAGGCCAGCGCGAACGACGCGTAGGTCTTGATCAGGCTCTCCAGCCCGCCCGCTCCGTCGGGGCTGAAGAAGTTGGCGGCGATGATCGTGGCGAAGAAGCCGTAGACGCCGAACTCGTACCACTCGATGAAGTTGCCGACCGTGCCCGCGACGACCGCGCGCCGGGAACTGCCGGTGCCGGTCTCGCCGGTGCCGGCTCCGCGCGTGGTGGTCATCCCGCCTCCCTCGATGGCAATAATGCTCACCACCGGAAGGCGGGAATGTCAACGATTGACACGCGGCTCACATCGGCGCGTTGCGGGCCGCGAGCGCGGCACCCGCAGCGGCCAGCGCGACCCGCAGCTCGGGCGGCTCCAGCGCCTCCACCTCACCGCCGAGCCCCGTGAGCTGGCCCGCCGCGACCGGGACGCTCTCCACGTCGAGCTCCACCTCGCGCCAGCCCTCGGCGTCCGGCGGCCCGGCGTGCGCCACGGCCCGCACCGCCGCGTCGGAGTCGGCGACGTGCGACAACCACTTCAGCCCCCGCGGCCCGAGCCGCAACCGCACCGTCTCCCGCAGCATCTGGCTCTCGAACCGGCCGGCCGCCCCCGCCCACCACTCCGCGAGGTCGAACCCGTCCGGCCGCGTGAAACCCTCGCCCGTCGGCTCCGCCGCGGCGATCCGGTCGACCCGGTAGGTGAGCACGTTCTCCCCGCTCCGCGAGGCCAGGTACCACGTCCCCGCCTTGAGCACGAGCCCGAGCGGTTCGACCGTCCGCTCCACGACGTCGGAGCGCCGCCGGTAGGAGATGCGCAGACGCCGCTGCTCCCACACCGCCTCGGCGACCGCGGCGAGCTGCGTCACCTGCTGCGGGGTGTGGAACCAGCCGGGCGCGTCGAGGTGGAAGCGCTCCGCGACGGTCCGGGCGTGCTCCCGCAGCTCCGCCGGCAGGGTGGCGAGCAGCTTGGCCTGCGCCCCGGCCAGCGCAGCGCTCATGCCCAGCTCGGCGAGCACCTGCGGCGCGCCCACCGCGAAGAGCGCCGCCGCCTCCTGCGCCGTCAGCCCGTCCAGCCGGGTGCGCCAGCCCTCGACGAGCCGGATGCCGCCGCCGCGTCCGGGCTCGGTGAACAGCGGCACCCCCGCGGCGGAGAGCGCAGCGACGTCGCGGTAGATCGTCCGCTCGGAGACCTCCAGCTCGCGCGCCAGCTCGGACGCCGTCGCCCCGCGCAGGCGCTGCAGGGTGAACAGCAGGGTGACCATCCGGGACGCGCGCACCCCCGGATCGTGCCCGATCCCGGCAGACCGGCACGGTGGTCATGTGGAGACGCTCAGTACCCGCCAGGTCTACGCCAACAACTGGATGTCCGTCCGTGAGGACGCCGTGCGCCGCCCCGACGGCTCGAACGGCATCTACGGCGTGATCGACAAGCCGACCTTCGCACTGGTGATCCCGCGTGACGGCGACCGGCTGCAGATGGTGGAGCAGTTCCGTTACCCGGTGGGGCGGCGCCGCTGGGAGTTCCCGGCGGGCACGGCCCCCGGCCGGGCCGAGGTCGACCCCGCCGACCTGGCGGTGCAGGAGCTGCGGGAGGAGACCGGGCTCGTGGCCGGCCGGATGGAGCTGATCGGCCGGCTCGAGGTGGCGCCCGGGATGTCGAGCCAGACCGGCACCATCTGGCTGGCCACCGAGCTCACCGAGGGACCCACGCAGCGCGAGCACACCGAGCAGGACATGCGCGCGGCCTGGTTCACCACGACGGAGTTCGAGGCGATGGCCCGCTCCGGCGAGATGACGGACTCCCAGAGCCTCGCCGCCTACCTGCTCCTGCAGCTGCACGATCGCCGCTGAGAGCGGAGACGGGGCAAGATCTGGCCGACACGACCGATTCGACCGGAAAGGGACCGCCGCATGGACCTGCGCGAGACCGACGAGCAACGGCTGCTGCGGTCCTCCGTCGCCGCGATGGCGGCGAAGTACGGCCACGGCTACCTCCTGGAGAAGGCGCGGACCGGCGCCAAGACCACCGAGCTGTGGGCCGATGCCGCCGCGGCCGGCTACCTCGGCGTGGCGGTGCCCGCCGAGTACGGGGGCGGCGGCGCGGGGATGGTCGAGCTCACGATCGTCGCCGAGGAGATCGCCGCGGCGGGCTGCCCGTTGCTGCTGATCGTGGTCTCGCCCGCGATCGCCGCCTCGGTGATCGCGAGGTCCGGCACCACCGACCAGAAGGAGCGCTGGCTCCCCCGTTTCGCCGACGGCTCCGTCCGGATGTCGTTCGCGATCACCGAACCGGACGCGGGATCGAACTCGCACCGGATCACCACCACCGCCCGCCGCGACCCCGACGGCGGCGGGTGGCGGCTGAGCGGCACCAAGTACTACATCTCCGGCGTGGACGAGACGGACGCGACGCTCGTGGTCGCCCGCCTCGAGGACGCGGCCGCCGGCACCCTGCGCCCCGCGATGTTCATCGTGCCCACGGACACGCCGGGGATGACCTACCAGCCGATCGAGATGGCCATCCACAGCCCCGAGAAGCAGTTCACGATCTACTTCGACGACGCGTTCGTGCCCGACGACGCGCTGGTCGGCGGGGAGGAGGCCGGGCTTGCGGCGCTGTTCGCCGGCCTCAACCCGGAGCGGATCACCGTGGCGGCCTACGTCAACGGCCTCGCCCGCTACGCCCTGCGCAAGGGCGCCGCCTACGCCAGGGACCGCACCGTGTGGCAGGCGCCGATCGGCAGCCACCAGGCGATCGCCCACCCCCTCGCCAAGGCCCACGTCGAGGTCGAACTCGCCCGCCTCGCCACCACCCGCGCCGCCTGGCTCTACGACGAGGGCGACCAGACGGCCGCGGGGGAGGCGGCGAACATGGCCAAGTACGCCGCCGCCGAGGCCGCCATCAACGCCGTCGACGCCGCGGTGCAGGCGCACGGCGGCAACGGGATGTCGGTGGAGTACGGGGTGGGCACGCTGATCGGCGCCGTCCGCGCCACCCGGATCGCCCCGGTGAGCCGCGAGATGATCCTGAACTACATCGCCCAGCACTCACTCGGCCTCCCCCGCTCGTACTAGACGCGGCCCGGCGCACCCGCGAGTCGCCCGTTCCCCGCGCGCGAGTCGCCCGATCCCGCGCACCCACCCAAGGACCGCGCCACGACGAGAACGGGCAACTCACGCCCCAAAACCGGGCGACTCGCGGCATCCTGGTCGTCCTCGCAGAGCGAGTGTGCTCCTCGCAGACCCCACATCATCTGCGAAGAACCCAGGGCCTCTGCGAGGACCTCATGTAGCGGGGGTGCGGCGTCAGTCGTCCCGCTTGCGAGCGGCTCGCAACTGTTCCTGAACGTCGCCGAGACGCCAGCGGTGATGCCCGCCGGGCGTGCTCCACGTGGGAATGATCAGTCCGCTCCGCGTCCACTTCAAGATGGCGCCGGGCGACACACCGAGCAGTTTCGCAAGCTCACCAGTAGTGAGCAGCTTGTCTCCCGGCCCACTGGTCACGCTCCGACGCTAACCGGCCGATGTACTCGCTGTAGCTCGCTGGACGCGCTGTACCTGTCGTACGTGCAGTACGTGACTTGCACGCTGTACGCATTTGACGCGATACTCCACCGCGCGACTCGACGTGTCCGACGAGCAGTCCGCGGAGCGAGTGGAGCCGGAGCGAACAGGTGACCGCGGCGCGCCACCGCCTCCGGAGAGGATCGGGGGCTTCTGGGTGGTGACGCTCCCGGACGGCACCTACTCCTGCGGCATCGCCCCGAACGTCGCGGAGGCTCAGGAGCAGATCAACTTGCGCAGCGGGCGGGTGTCCCGTCGTGGCAGGTGATCCACAAACCACGTGGGCGGCGCTCGTGGCAGTTCTCGCGGCGATGCCGGAGGTGTCCGCGGAGCTTGCGGCCAACCACGTGAATGATGGGGTCGGCAGATGTCGCGGGTGCACAACTGCCGGCCGTGGGACGCCCGCAGCACGCCACCCCTGCACGCTGTCCGCGCTCGCCGCCGCAGCCCGCGGTGCCGCTCGACCGAGACTCCGGTAGATCGCTGATCGCTCGAGATCCACGTGCTGGCCCCGCGCCGGGCCAACAGCCGCATCTCGCGTCGATCACTCCGGGCCCCACCCGCGAGTCGCCCGTTCCCCACGCCCCCACCCAGGGACCGCGCCACGACGAGAACGGGCAACTCGCGCCCCCAAACCGGGCGCCTCGCGGCACCCGGGTCGTCCTCGCAGAGCGGGCGTGCTCCTCGCAGACCCCACAGCATCTGCGAAGAACCCAGGGCCTCTGCGAGGACGTCAGGTGGCGGGGGTGCCATGCCGCAGAGATCGCTTCGCCCCACGCCCGCGAGTCGCCCGTTCCCCGCCCGCGAGTCGCCCGTTTCCCACGCACCCACCTAGGGACCCCTGTGGTCGCTGGCAGCCGTGCCGGGCCCGGCGACGACCGGAAACCCGTGAGCCCTGTCATATCAGCACTGTTACATTAGCGCTGTGACATCGCCCCCCGGTGACGCCGACCCGACACTCGAGAGCACGATCCGCCCGCTGCGGGACCTGCTGCGGGCGATGGACGACGACATCGCCCAGCTGTACGCGCAGCGCGGCGTGCCCGTCCGCACCCGGTTCAGCATGGCGCTGATCCGCCTGCACCACCTGGGCCCGATGAGCGTGAAGGAGCTCGCCGAGCAGATCGACGTGACGCACTCGGCCATGAGCCAGACCGTCACCGCCATGCGGGGGGACGGGCTCGTCGAGAGCTCACCCGGCTCGGACGCCCGCACCCGCACCGTCTCGCTGACCGACCGCGGCCGCGCGCTCGTGCCGTTCCTCGAGGACGAGTGGCGCGCGACGGAACGCGCGTGGGCGGAGCTGGAGACGGAGCTGCCCTACCCCCTCACCCGCGTCGTCGACGACATCGCGGAGGCGCTGCAGCGCCGTTCCTTCCTCGACCGCATCACGCAGCACCTCGACGAGCGCGGCGAAGGTCACGGGCCGGAGCAGGAGGCGTGAGGGCGCTGGACGGGATCGTCGACACGCGTCCGCTGCGGTCGCACCCGGCGTTCCGCCGGCTCTGGGTCGGCACGACGGCGTCGAGCTTCAGCGGCCAGATCGCGGTGGTCGCGGTGCTCTACCAGGTCTGGGAGCTCACGCACAGCTCCGTGTGGGTCGGCGCCATCGGGGTCGCGACGGCCGTGCCGACGATCGTGTTCGGCCTGGCCGGCGGCGCACTGGCCGACGCCGTCGACCGGCGCACGCTCGTCATGCTCTCCAGTGCGGGCGCGGTGACCGCGGCCGTACTGCTCGCCGTCCAGGCCGCCGCCGGGGTGCAGTCGTTGGCACTCGTGCTGTTCCTGGTGGCCGCGCAGACATCGTGTGGAGCGCTGGGCTCGTCGGCCCGCCGCACCTTCGTGGCCCGGCTGCTCCCGCGCGACCAGGTTCCGGCCGGCATCGCGCTGAACCACGTCAGCTTCCAGGCCGCGATGCTGGTCGGGCCGGCCGTCGCCGGCCTGGTTCTCGCCCGCGCGGGCCTCACCTGGGCCTACGTCCTCGACGCCGCGGCCATCACCGTCTCCCTGTACGGGGTGGCCCGGCTGCCGAGCATGCGGCCGGACGGCGCGGCGCGGTTCAGCCTGGCCTCGACCTGGGACGGGTGGCGGTTCCTCGTGCGGCGCCCGGCGTTGCGCGGTGCCCTGGCCACCGACCTCGCCGCCACCGTGCTCGCGATGCCCATCGCGCTGTTCCCGGTGATCAACCAGGAGCGGTTCGGGGGGAACCCGGAGACCCTCGGCCTGTTCCTGTCGGCGATCGCGGTGGGCGGGATCACCGCCAGCCTCACCTCGAGTCTCCTGGTCCGCGTCGGAAGACCGGGGATGGTCTCACTGGTCGCCGCGGCCGTCTGGGGTCTGGCGCTGGCCGGATTCGGTCTCTCCGACACGCTGCCGGCGACGTTCGCGTGTCTCGTCGTCGCCGGGGCCGCCGACACCATCTCCGTCATCTCGCGCGGCACCCTGGTCCAGCTGGCCACGCCGGATGCCTACCTCGGCCGCGTCAGCTCCGTCGAGGGCGTCGTGGGCGTCGGCGGCCCGGGCATCGGCAACGCCAGGGCCGGCGCCGTGGCCGCCCTCACCTCGGCGTCGACGGCCGCGGTGACGGGCGGGCTCGCATGCGTCCTCGTCGTGGTCGCGCTGGCCGTCACCCACCCGGCGCTGCGGCGCTGGAGCCCGCGGGAGACGTCGGCGGCACCTCCGGGGTGACCGCCATTTCCGTCCTGCTCGATATCGTTCTCCAGATTTGATCGACATTCGCGGACTGGTGACCCACCGTCAGGATCAGTATTGAAATGACGGGCGGCGGGTTTATGGTTCCTCCCAGGGAGAAGCCATGACACCACCGCAACGACGCGAGATCGACGTGGCGGCCCGCAAGGTGCACAGGATGGCGGTCGACACGTCCTTCGCCGTGTTCCGGGCCCGGTTCGAGCAGGCCGTGCCGAGGTTCGACGCGCCGGCGTTCACCCAGCTCACGAGAGCGGAAGCGAGCTGGGAGGCCCTTGTCCGGGCAGTGACGGACAAGGCGCCCCACGGCTTCGTCACCCACTGGAGCGGCGACATCTCCTCGATGGTGTGCCCGGAGGGCAACTGCCGCCGGTGCCGGGCGTACCTGCTGGACAGTCCGCCGGTTCTGTTCCGTGCGCCATTGCGCGCGGCGATCCACGAGGACGCGGCAGGGCAAGTGCGATTCGTGACCGACCGGCCCAGCGCGCGGTTGGCGAGCCTCGGTGACCCCCGGATCGCGCGGTTCGGCGAGGACCTCGACCACAAGCTCGACGCGCTCCTGGAGTTCCTCGGCGTCACGGCGCCGCCGGCCTGAGCCCCCGCGTCAGGCCAGCCGCACCGGCAGCCGGGTGAGCCTGCGCGACCCCGGCAGCTGCGCCCACTCCTGCTCCTCGTTGACCAGCGCCAGGTCGGGGAACCGCTCGAACAGTGCCCGCAGCGCCACCTCCCCCTCCTGACGGGCGAGCGCCGCGCCGAGGCAGTAGTGGAACCCGTGCCCGAACCCCACGTGCCCCTCACCGCGTCCGATCGGCCGCCTGGTCACGTCGAACCGCTCGGGGTCGGTGTACTCCCGGGGATCGAAGTTGGCCGACACGAGCACGGCCTGGACGGCTTCCCCCGCCCCGATCCGCACCCCGCCGAGATCGACGTCCTCCGTGGCATAGCGCACCCGCGTGATGTGCACCGGCCCGCAGAACCGCATCAGCTCGTGCACGGCGACGGGCCACAGGCTCGGGTCGCGACGGAGGAGGTCGAGCTGGTCGGGATGGGTGAGCAGGGCGACGATGCCGTTCCCGAGGAGGTGAGCGGTGGTCTCGTGGCCCGCGATCACGAGCGTGAGCACCATCGTGACCAGCTCGTCGTCGCTGAGCTGGTCGCCGTCGGCCTCCTGCGCCTGGATGAGGGCGGTCAGGAGGTCGTCGGCCGGCTCGGCCCGGCGGCGCGCGATGAGGTCCTGCACGTGGGCAACCATCTCGCGGATCACACCCGGGAAGATCTTCGGGTCCATCGACACGAGGCCGACGCCCCACTCGCGCCAGGCGGGCCGGTCGGCCTCGGGCACACCGACGAGCTCGCAGATCACCGTGATCGGCAGCGGATAGGCGAACTGCTCGATCAGTTCGGCGGGGGACTCGAGGCCGTCGAGCAGAGTGGCGGTGATCGCCTCGACCCGGGGGCGCAGGTCGTTGACCCGCCGCACCGTGAACGCCCGCGACACCAGCTTGCGCAGCCGGGTGTGGTCGGCGCCGTCGGTGTCGAGGATCGAGGTGGTGACGTAGCGGGAGAGCTCCGGCGGGAGGCCCAGCATGTCCTCGAGCATCTTCTCGCGGACGTTGCTCACCTCCACACCCGGAACCGAGGCCGGGTTGTTCACGAAACGTGGATCGCCCAGCACCACGCGCACGTCCGCCTGGCGCGTCACGTACCAGGCACTTCCGCCGTCCATCGTGCGTCCGCGCAGCACCGGAGCCTGCTCGCGCATGCGGCCGTAGCCCCCGTAGGGATCAGCGATGAGGGCAGGGTCCATCAGGTCCGGTTCGACGGACGACGGTGTCGTGGTCATTCCTGGCTCCTTCTCCGGTGCCGTCCGTCCGGGTTCACCGGACGCGGCGGCGCCACTCGTTGTCGATGTGCTCGATGAGTGATCGGTAGAGCTCGGCGATGACGGGCGCCAGGCGCTCGAGCTCGGCGGTCGGCGGGTCCGGCACCTGCACGGCGGAGGCGACGGCCTGCTCGAGGAGATCGGCGCGGGTGTCCACGTCGAGGTCGGGACGGCTCCCCGGCGCCCCACCCATGAAGAAGAACCCGGCCCCGATCGCCCCGAACATGTAGAGCAGCGCGTCGATGTCGAGGTCGGTGCGCACGCATCCCGCGTCGCGCAGCAGCCGCAGGTGTTCGGTCAGCACCTGCGCCCGGGCGGCGACCAGCCCCCCGAGGGTCTCCCCTGCCTCGTGTGCGAGCCGGCCGAGCACCTCGGCGTCGGCCAGGTACAACGCGCGGGACATCGGGTCGGCCGCGAGCTCCAGGTAGAGCGAGCGCAGCTGCCGGGCAGGCAGAACGTGTGCGGGCTCGGCCTCCATCCGGTCGGCCATGGCCGTGACGACCCGGCGGTTGGCACGCAGCAGCACGGTGAGGAACAGGGCTTCCTTGGTGCGGAAATGCAGGTAGACGGTGCCCTTGCCGATTCCGGCGTGCCGTGCGACCTCGTCGATGGTGACCCGCTGGTAGCCCCATCGCACGAGCAGCTCGGCTGCGGTGTCGAGCACCCGCTCCATGCGGCTGCTCGCGAACTCCGGCGCGGCCACGCCCACCTCCTCGTCGTGACGCCCTGACCATCTGACGCTCTGACCATCTGACTTCGTGACCAGATCCATCAATCTGGTCACAAGGTCACCGTACGCGGGCCGGCGCCGCCCGACAAGACCGGTTCGCCCGACTGGCACGAGGCTCGGCCCGGACTACCGTTGCGGCATGGCCGACTACGAACATCTGCTGGTCAAGCACGACGGCGACACCGTCCGGATCACGATGAACCGGCCGGACCGGCGCAACGCGCTGTCGGAAGGGCACCTGCGCGAGCTGCTCGACGCGTTCGAGACGGCCGGGCGCAGCAGCGCCACGGGCATCGTGCTCGGCGCCGAGGGCAAGGCGTTCTCGGCAGGCCACGACTTCGCCGACGTGGCGGCCCGCGACCTCGGCGGAGTGCGCGACCTGCTGAAGCTGTGCACCCGCGTCATGCAGACCGTCCAGGAGGTGCCGCAGGTCGTGATCGCGCGGGTGCAGGCCATCGCGACCGCAGCGGGGTGCCAGCTCGTGGCGTCCTGCGACCTGGCGGTGGCGGCGGAGTCGGCCGCGTTCGCGCTGCCCGGGGGCAAGGGCGGCTGGTTCTGCCACACCCCTGCCGTCCCGGTGGCCCGCACCGTCGGACGCAAGCGGCTGATGGAGATGGCCCTGACCGGCGACGCGATCGACGCGGCCACCGCCGCGGAGTGGGGGCTGGTCAACTACGCGGTACCCGACGCCGAGCTGGACGCCCGGGTCGACGACCTGCTCGCCCGGGCCACCCGCGGCAGCCGCTTCGGCAAGGGCGTGGGCAAGCAGACCCTCTACGCCCAGCTGAACCGGCCGGAGGCCGACGCGTACGCGATCGCCGTGGAGGTGATGGCGTCGCTGTCACAGAGCCCGGGCGCCAGGGAGGGCATGGCGTCGTTCCTGGAGAAGCGCGCGCCCGTGTGGCCCGACTGACCGCCCCTCACCGCCGGTAGGCGAGTCTGCGGAGGAGTGCATCGACGGGGCCGGGGCGGCCGGTGCGGTCCATCCAGGCCGCGACGGCCAGCGCCACGAGCCAGACGGCGAGGGCGACGGCCAGCGCCCCGAGGCTGTCCACCCGCTCCCCGAGCCCCAGCAGGTGGTGGTGCAGCACCACGGCGACGAGCACCGAGTTGACCAGGTAGAAGGTCAGCGACCGCTGTCCCACCGCGGCCACGGCCCGGGTGATCGGGCCGCGCCGCTCGTCCAGGCGCAGGGCGAGCAGGCCGAACGCCGCCGCGTAGCCCGCGCCGCCGAGCACCCCCGTCAGCACCTGCAGGGCGAGCAGGGCGCCGGTGGACACGACGTCCGGGCGCAGGGCGTCGACCTCGATCAGGGCCGCGGGCAACGCGCCGAGCAGCGACGTGGCGATCCCGCCGGCAGCGATGCGGACCAGGAGCGGGCGGTGGCGCGCCGGGTCGTCGAGCAGCCCGAGGCGCCCGGCCCGGAAACCCAGCACGACGAGCAGGAGCAGCGGGAAGGCCACGGCGACGAAGATCGGGTTGAACGGCACGGCGATCGCGCGCGCCGCCCAGTCCGCCGCGGTGCTGTACCCGGGCATCGCGACCGCGGCGATGTCCGGAGCCGCCGCGAGGGAGACCATCGCCAGTGTCACGGTGACGACGTAGCAGGGCACGAGCACCGCGATCGTGCGCGTGACGGCACGGTCGGAGCGGAACAGCAGACCGCCGAGCACGAGCCCGGCCAGCCCGTAGGAGGCGAGGATCTCGCCGGGGAACACCAGGAACGCGTGCACGGCGCCGAAGGCGAGGAGCCACAGGCTGCGCCGGCGCAGCAGGCCACGCGTCTCGGCGTCCGGTACGCCCGCCTGGCGCCTGCGGGCCACCATCCAGGCCAGCCCGTAGCCGTAGAGGATCGCGAACATCGGGAACGCGCGGTTGTCCAGCACGAGCATCACCACGAACCGCGCCACGGTGTCGGGCGCCGAGGTCCCCTCCGGGAGCCGGCCACCGAACGCCACTCCGGCGTAGACCCCGGCGTAGGCCATCGCGATCAGCAGGAGCATCACCCCGCGGGCCAGGTCGGGAGCGAGTTTCCGTTCCGAGCGCGGGGTGGCGCCGTACCCGGCGCTCGCAAGGGGTCCGGTCGCGGTCATCCGACGGTCTCCTTCGTCTTCTCTGCCGGCTTCTCACCCTTGGCCGCCGCGGCTGCGGCAAGGGCGGCACTCTCGGCGTGGCCGGACAGGTAGTCGAGGAACCCGCCCCCTCGGCCCTTCGCCGTCGTCGTGCCCGGGTAGCGCAGCCGGGCGAAGGTCTCGGGGAGGTGGGACTCCAGGCGGCGGGCCGCCACGGCACCACCCGCCCAGGCCGCGACCAGGGCGTTCCCGAACGCCACCCCCAGGGCCGCCACGGCGAGCCACGGCGGCGGGTCGGCAGCGAAGGCCAGCGGCACCGCCACCGCAACCGTCGGCGCGACGAACGAGAGCACCGCCCAGAGCGCCACCTGGATGGCGAAGCCGTTCTCCCCGGCGTCGGTGGCGTTGACCCGCCGGTGCGGGTCGACCCCCGGAGTCACGCCGACGACCGACATCACGACGGCCACGGCGCTGCCGACCCCGAGCGTGGCCAGGATGCCCGCGTAGATCGGCACCGCGAACTCGAACACCCCGCTCAGCACCATCATCAATGTCGACAGGCCGAGGGCGGGCACACCCAGCGCCACGACCAGCCCGATCTGGCGGCCCCGGATGTCGGCCCGCAGCGCCCGGCGGCTCTGCCCGACCACGAGCAGCCACAGCGCGGTGCCGTCCTGGCCGAACAGGTTCGCCCCGCTGAGCCCGGCCATCAGCGCGACGGCGATGCCGGCCAGACCGGCGAGCTGCGGGATCCCGGCGATCACGCCGTAGATCGCGACGAAGATCCCGAACCAGATCGACGACCGGATCTCCAGGCTCCGCCACGGATCCCGCCACCAGGTGCGCAGCTCCTTGCCCACCACGGCACCGAGCGGCGTGCCGGGCAGCAGCCGTCCCCGTGTCAGCACCCGGCTCCCCCACGGACGGGTGCGACGGCGGACGGTGCGGTTGCCCACGTAGGGCGTCAGGAGCGCGACGGCGGCCAGCACCACCAGCGCCGTGACCAGTGCCAGCGCACCGATCAGACCCGCGGCCGACGCATGGTCGCCCGCGGCCGCGGCGTCGACGGCCAGCAGGGGCCAGCTGCTGGGGAACAGGCCCAGCACCCCCGACACCCCCGACGCTCCGAACCCGTCGCGCAGGAACACCGGCACGGCGCTCACCGCGGGCGAGACGATCAGCCACCCGACGAACATCGACGAGAGCACCAGCCCGTACTGGATCGCCGCGATCTCGACGCCCATCCGGGTGCGCATCGCCGCGCCGAGCAGCGCGTACGCCACCCGGGAGACCGCCACGGTGAACACGAGCAGCAGCGCCGCTCCGACCACCGCGGTCCCGACGGCGGCCGCCACGGACGCGACGTCCGACCCGGCCGTCACGACCGCGTAGCCGACCAGCGCGAGCACGGCCCCCGCGGTCACGGCGGCCCCGACCCCGACGAACACCGACGCGAGCAGCCCGAACCCCAGCCGGCGCGGGGAGAGCGGCAGCAGCGTGAAGTACTCGGGCCGCAGCACGGCCGCTCCCGAGGTCAGTATCGGCCCGACCAGCCAGCCGACGAGCCAGGCGGCGAGCACGAACAGCAGCACGTCCGACCGGGCCGACGGCGCCGCGACCAGCACGGCCACCCACGTGGCGAGCGCGCCCACCACCCCCAGCACGAGACCGAGCACGCGCTTCCAGCTGAGCGTGTGCCGCTGGATCGCGAGCTTGAGCCGGATCAGCTCGCCAACCACGCCAGCTCCTCCTCTCCGACCTCGCGCTCGCCGACGAGCCGGACGAAGGTGTCCTCGAGCGTCGAGGCGCCGCGGACGTCGGCCACGGTGCCTGCGGTCAGTACCTGCCCGGCCGCGATGATGGCCACCCGGTCACAGAGGTCCTCGACCAGCGACATCACGTGCGACGAGATCACCACCGACCCCCCGGCGGCGACGAAACGGCGCAGGATGCCGCGCAGCACGCGCGCCGAGACCGGGTCGACCGCCTCGAACGGCTCGTCGAGCACCAGCACCTTCGGTGCGTGCAACAAGGCGGTGGCCAGCCCGATCTTCTTGCGCATGCCCGTCGAGTACTCGATGACCAGCAACCCCCGGTCCTCGGCCTCGTCGAGCTCGAGGATGCGCATCAGCTCGGTGGCCCTGGCGCGCACCACGTCGGCGCGCATGCCGCGCAGCAGCCCCCAGTAGGTGAGCAGCTCGCCGCCGGTGAGCCGCTCCGGGAGCGCGAGCCCGTCGGGCAGCACGCCGAGCAGCGCCTTTGCGCGGGTGGGATCCGCCCAGACGTCGATGCCGTGGACCGCGGCGGTACCGGAGTCCGGGCGCAGCAGGCCGACGGTCATCGCGAGCGAGGTGGTCTTGCCCGCGCCGTTGGGCCCGACGAGCCCGGTCAGCGAGCCGACCGGCACCGTCAGGCTCACGTGGTCGGCGGCCGGCTTCCCGGAGAAGACCTTCGTGAGCCCGTCCAGGTGCAGGGCCACCGGCGTGTCGATCGGCATGGCGGCAACGCTGCCCGCCCGGCGCGCCCCGTACTGCGGCCGACCGGACAGTCCCCCTGGCCGATCGGTCCGCGTCCGGCGGGAAAATCAAGCCACTCGGGTATACGTCCCTTCCGTACAGTTCGTCCCATGGTCGACACCGCCCGGCCGGCCGCGCCCCCGGTGGACCGCTGGATGCTGCCCGGGGAGCTGGCCCGCGCCGTTGACCCCGACGGCCGCACCACCACGGGTACGGCCAGGCGCACGCCCCGCGACTGGGCCGTCGACCTCGCGATGTTCCTCGTGGCCGTGCTCGTCGGGGCGTCCGAGCAGACGCTCGTGGTGCTGCCCGACCTGTTCGGCCTGCCCACCTGGCTCCGGATCGCCGACCCGCTGCTGGGCGCCGCGGCGTGCTTCGCGCTGTGGTGGCGCAGGCGGTTCCCGGTGGCCACCGGGGTACTGGCCGCCGTCGCCGCGTCGATGTCCAACACGGCCACCGGCGCCGTGTTCCTGCTGCTGTTCTCCCTCGCCCTGCACCGGGGCTGGACGTACGCGGTGCCGGTCAGCTTCGGCATGGTGCTGCTCGGCGTGCCGTACATGGCCACGTACTTCCCGGCGGTGTTCGGGCCGCCCGTCCCGTGGATCCTCGTGATCCTGCTGTTGGTGGCGCTGGTGGTCACCGCAGGACTCGGCGTGCGCGCCCGGCGCCAGCTCGTGCTCGCCATGGGGCTGCGCGCCGACGCCGAGCGGCGCGAGCACGCGAGAGCGCTGGAGGAGAGCCGCCACACCGAGCGGCAGCGGATCGCCAGGGAGATGCACGACGTGCTGGCGCACCGGATCTCCCTGCTGTCGGTGCACGCCGGCGCCCTCGAGTACCGCACCGCCATGGCGGAGAGCGGCACCGCGCCGCCACCGACCGCGGCGGAGGTGCACAGTGCGGTGAGCGTGGTGCGGTCCAACGCGAACCAGGCCCTCGACGAGCTCCGCGAGGTGCTCCACCTGCTGCGCGACCCGGCCGCGACGGCCGACGTCGACCGGGAGGAGATCAGAGCCGCGCCGCAGCCCACCGTGGACCGGCTCCCCGCGCTCGTCGACGAGGCGCGCCGCAGCGGCCAGGACGTGCACGCGGACCTCGCCGACGACCTCTCCGCCCTGCGCCCGCAGGTGCAGCGCACCGTCTACCGCATCGTGCAGGAGGGTCTCACCAACGCGCGCAAGCACGCGCCGGGCGCCGCGGTGCACGTCCTCGTACGGGGCGAGCCGGGTGGCGACGTCGTGGTGCAGGTGGGCAACCCGGTGCCGCTGGGGGTCACCACGAGCGAGATCCCGGGGGCGGGCTCGGGCCTCACCGGGCTCGCGGAGCGCGTTGCCCTGCACGGCGGGGAGCTCACCCGGGAGATCACCGACGGGCGGTTCCGGCTGGGCGCGAGCATCCCGTGGCCACCCGAGGACGCCGTGGTCCCGACGGAGGACCGGCGATGACCACGGAGACAGCCATGAGCGCGCAGCCCGCGATCCGGGTCCTCGTCGTCGACGACGACCCCCTCGTCCGCAGCGGGCTCAACCTGATGCTGGGTGGCGCGGGGGACATCGAGGTCGTCGGCGAGGCCGCGGACGGCGCGGACGTCGTCGACGCGGTGGACCGGCTCGCCCCGCACGTCGTGCTCATGGACGTCCGGATGCCGGTGCTCGACGGCCTCGCCGCCACCGCGGCCCTCGATCGCCGCGCCGGCCACGGACCGCGTCCCGCCGTCGTGATGCTGACGACCTTCGACGCTGACGAGACGGTGCTCGCCGCACTGCGCGCCGGAGCCGCCGGCTTCCTGCTCAAGCACACCCCGCCCGCCCAGATCGTCGACGCCGTGCGCCGTGCCGCCGCGGGCGACCCCGTGCTCTCGCCGAGCGTCACCCGCAGCGTGATCGCGATGGCCGCCCGCCGGCACCCCCCGGCCGCACCGGCCGCCTCCGACGCCCGCGCCCGCATGGACCTGCTGACCGACCGCGAGCGCCAGGTCGCCATCGCCGTGTCGGAGGGGCTCGGCAACGCCGAGATCGCCGAGCGGCTGCACCTGTCCACGTCGAGCATCAAGGCGACGATCTCCAGCGCCCTGACCAGGCTCGACCTGACCAGCCGGATCCAGCTCGCGATCCTCGCCCACGAGTCCCGCCACGGCTGACCCACCACGTGCACGTGCGCGCCGGCAGACCGGGGCTCAGTAGACGAGCAGCGTGTCGCAGATGTTGGTGCCGTTGAGGTTCCCGCCTCGCTGGCTGTCCAGAACGTAGAAGCCCTGCATCCCGTGACGTGACGAGCATCGTCTGCTCGCCCATGTTGCTCGGCGCCACATTGTTCCTGGCGAGGGCGAAGAGATTCGTACCGAGATTGTTACGGCGGAGCACGGATCACAAGTAGGGCCGCAGAATATGCAGGCCCCGAATATCCGTCAAGGACGTCGCACTGCGGCTCGGCGCAATTCCATAATCAGCTCGAATGTCATCGCCCGGTCTCCATCGGCTCGCCGAGCCTCGCGGAGATCAGCAGACTGCCCATGACACACCGGGATGATGCACCTGATGCACTAGTCTGGTCATCATGCGCACCACGGTGTCGATCTCCGACGAGCTGCTCATCGCCGCGAAGCGTCTGGCACGGGAGCGCGGTCAGACGCTGGGTGAGGTCATCGATGCCGCGCTCCGCCGTGAGCTCACGATCCCGACGCAGCGCGGGAGTCGCCCTGTCGTGCCGGTGTTCGACGGTGAGAGCGGTCCGCGGCCGGGGATCGACCTGACCTCCAACAGCTCGCTGCACGAGGCGCTCGACGACGACGACGATCTCGCCGAGCGACGCTGACGTGCTCCTCCTCGACGTCAACGTCGTCCTCGCCGCCCATCGGGCAGACCATCCGCACCACGTCCCCGTCCGGGCATGGTTCGACGACCTGCTCGCCGGCGACGAACCGTTCACCGTGCCCGACTCGGTCTGGGCGTCGTTCCTCCGCCTTGCCACCAACCGCCGAATCTTCACCGTTCCGAGCCCACTGGCGGCCGCGTTCGTCTTCATCGACGCGATATGTGCCCAGCCGCATCACCTACGGACCGCGCCCGGGCCCCGGCACCTGACATTGCTGCGAAGCATGTGTGAAGAGGCCGATGCTCGCGGCAACCTGGTGCCGGACGCGGTGCTCGCCGCCATCGCCATCGAGAACGGGTGCGCGGTGGCTACTCTCGACCGGGACTTCGCCCGTTTCCCCTCCGTCCGTCACACACTCCTGACGATCTGATCGGGACGACCGCTATCCCCGCTCCAGCACCGCCTTCAGGAACTCCTTCGTACGCGGATGTTCCGGGGCGCTGAACAGCCGTTGCGGCGGGGCGTCCTCGATCACCTGTCCGCCGTCGAACATCATCACCCGGTGGGAGAAGTCGCGCGCGAACCCCATCTCGTGCGTGACGCAGAGGATGGTGATGTCGGTGGTCTCGCCGATGTCGCGCAGCAGGGCGAGCACACCGGCGACGAGCTCGGGGTCCAGTGCCGAGGTCACCTCGTCGAGCAGCAGGACGTCCGGGCGCATCGCGAGCGCCCGCGCGATGGCCACCCGCTGCTGCTGCCCACCGGAGAGCCGTGACGGGTGCTCGTCGATCTTCTCCCGCAGGCCGACCAGGTCGAGCAGCTCCTCGGCCCTGGCGTTCGCCTCGTCCTTCGACAGGCCGAGCACCCGGGTCGGCGCCTCGATCAGGTTGCCCCGCACGGTCATGTTCGGGAAGAGGTTGAACTGCTGGAACACCATCCCGATGTGTTTGCGCACCTCACGGCTGTGCTTCTCGTCGGCGGGGACGAGCTTGCCGCCCTTCTCCATGTGCGAGAGGTAGCGACCCGCGACGGTGATGGTGCCGGCGTTCACCGCCTCCAGGCTCATGAGCAGCCGCAGGATGGTGGTCTTGCCCGATCCCGACGGCCCGATCAGCGTGACGTGCTCACCGGGGGCGACGGTGAAGTCGAGGTCGGAGAGCACGACGTTGTCGCCGAACCGCTTCTCCACCCCGTCGAAGACGATCATCGGGTCAGATGGTCCCGACACGGCGCTCCAATCTCCGCACGAGCAGCGAGGCAGGGTAGCTCAGCAGCAGGAAGAGCAACCCCGCGATGGTGTACGGCTCGACGTAGCGGAAGTAGGTGTCGCCCGCCTCCTGGGCGCGGCCGACCACGTCGAGCAGCCCGATCGCGGTGAGCAGCGGCACCTCCTTGAACATCGAGATGACGTAGTTGCCGAGCGCGGGGACGACCCGCGGGACCGCCTGCGGCAGCACCACGCCGGTCCAGACCCGCGAGCGCGGGAGGCTCAGTGCCGTGGCCGCCTCCCACTGCCCGCGCGGTACGGCGTCGATCCCGGCTCGGTAGACCTCCGACGTGTAGCACGCGTAGTGCACGCCGAGGGCGATCACGCCGACCGTCAGCGCGCTCAGCACGATGCCGAACTGCGGCAGCACGAAGTACAGGAAGAAGATCTGCACGAGCAGGGGCGTGCTGCGCACGAGCTCCACGAAGCCCCGCACCACCACCGCGAGCGGCCGCGGGCCCCGTTGCAGCACCGCGAGCACCAGGCCCAGGACCATCGCGACGATCGAGCCGAGCACCGTCGCCACCAGGGTGAGGCCCAGCCCTTCGAGCAGCAAGGGCAGGATCGCGAAGGCGTAGTTCCAGTCCCAGATCTGCTGAGACATCAGACCGCCCCCGTGACGGCGGCGCGCCGGGCGCGCTCGGACGGGCCCCGGCCGAGCCGGGCCGCCGCCTTGCGTTCCAGGAACCGCATCACCGCGGTGATGACCAGCGACAGCACGAGGTAGAAGAGCAGCAGCAGCAGGAAGATCTGCAGCACCTGCGGGTTGAACCGCGGGACGAGGATCTGCGTGGCCTGCCGGGTGATCTCGCTGATGAAGACGAACGACAGGATCGAGGTGCTCTTCAGCAGCTGGATGAACAAATTGTTGAACGGCGGGATCATCTCGACCACCGCCTGCGGCAGGATCACCCGGAACATCCGCTGCGCCGGGGAGAGGCTGAGCGCCAGCGCACCCTCGTACTGCGCGCGGGGCACCGACTGGATCGCACCGCGGACGATCTCCGCTCCGTAGGCGCCGTGGTTGAGGCCCAGCACGAGAATGCCGCCCCAGATCGGCACGATCTCGAACCCGACGAGCACCGGCAGCGCGAAGAAGATCCAGAACAGCTGCACGACCTCCGACGTGCCGCGCAGCCCCTCCACGTAGATCCGGCTGATCACGCGCACCGGCCGCGACGGCGACAGCAGCGCGAGCCCGGCCGCGAACGAGAGCACGATCGTCAGTGCGATGCCGCCGACGGTGGCGCCCACGGTCTCCGGGAGTCCCTGGGCGAGGACGGACAGGAACGTTGCGAGGTTGTCCACCGCAGCCTCAGGCCGAGCAGAGCTGCTCGGTGGTCAGCCCGGCGGTGGGCAGGTTGGCGTCGGAGAACCCGAACGGGCTCGCGATCTGCACCCAGCGCCCGTTCCCGTGCAGGTTCTGCAACTCGGTGTCGAACGCCTGCCGCAGGTCGTTGTCGCCCTGCCGGAACACGAACCCGCCCGCCGAGACGACGGGCCGCCCGTCCTGGGTGGGGGTGAACCCCGGGGTGACCTCGACGCCCGCCTCCGGGTTCTTGCCGGCCAGCCACTTCAGCGAGATGTCGGTGAGCGCCGCGGCGTAGACCCGGCCCGCGGTGACGGCCTGCAGCAGCGCGTTCTGGTCGTCGAACGGGCTGATGTTGCCGGCCGGGACGCCCCCCGCCTCGGCATAGCCCTGCTCCACGGCCGCGCCGAGCACGGCGAGCTTCAGGTTCTTCGCCGCGATGTCCGGGAACGTGGTGACGCCCTCCGGGTTGCCCCGCGGCACGAGGAACGCGGTGAGCGCGGTGTAGTCCGGGACGGAGAACGCCGCCTGCTGGCACCGCTGGGGCGTGATGTTCATGCCGGCGCAGACCATGTCGAAGCGGTTGGCGTTGAGCGCGGGAATCAGCGAGCCGAAGTCGACCTGCTCGGCCTGCACGTCACGGATGCCGATGCCCTGCAGGACTGCACGGGCCACCTCCGGCGCCTCGCCGGTGACCCTCCCGTCGGTGCCGGTGAAGCCGTAGGGCTCCTCGCCTGCGATCCCGATGCGGATGGTGCCGCTGCTGCGCGCGCTCTCCAGCACGCTGCCGCCGCCGGCGTTCGTGCTGGTACAGGCAGCGAGCGCCGTTGTTCCCCCGAGTGCCACCGCACCTGCGGCGGCGGTGCGGCGGAGGAAGTCACGCCTGCTCCATGATCGCTGCGTCATGGTGGTCCCCTTCCGGATCGAACGGCCGGGACCTTCGTCGGTCACCGACGTCGTCAGGCGAACGTAGGTCAACCCCTCCGGACGGACCGGTGTCTGCAGGGGACGGAGGCCACTCGTTATCCGAACGCAATCAGCCTCGGTGTCCGGAACGCCGGTACGCCGAGCCGATCGCCGGCCCATGCGCGAGGATCGGCCGCATGTTGCGCATCGCCGGGCTCCCCGTGCTGGTCGGCCCTTCCGACGTCGTCGCCGGGGCCAGAGCGGTGATGGGATGGACCGAGGAGGCCGTCGAGGTAGCGGCGTCGCTGCCCGGGCGGGCGTCGGCACTGCTCGACGACGTCGAGGCCCTCGTCGCGAGGATCTCCGCGGTCGCCGACCGGGTGGAGGTCATCGCGGACCGGGCGGACGTCATCGTCGGCTCGGTCGACGAGGTGCTCGTCGGCGTGCGCACCGCCGTCGCCAGGGTCGACACGGTGCTGGCCGACGCGGACGGGCTCGTCCGGCGGATCGACCCGCTGCTCGCCGAGGTGCGCACCGCCGCGGGCGGCGCCGCCGAGCTCGTCACGCAGGCCCGTGTCGTGGCCGACGACGCGGCCGGACTCGTCGGGCGCGCGGGAGAGGTCGCCGACGGAGCCGCGGAGCTCGTGGCGGGAGCGGGCAGCGTCGCCGACCGCGCGGGCGGCGTGATCGACAAGGCCACCGCGGTCGCCGAGCGCGCCACCATCGTGGTCGACCAGGCGGCAGGCGCCGCCGACGGCGCGGGCGAACTGCTCGCCGTCTACCAGCCGATCGCCCGCCAGGCCGCACCGCTGGCCCGGCGCTTCGTGGAGGAGTTCTCCGAGGAGGAGGTGCAGGCGGCGATCCGGCTCGTCGACCAGCTCCCCCAGCTCACCGAGCACATGGAGACCGACATCATGCCGATCCTCGCCACCCTCGACCGGGTCGGCCCGGACGTCCACGAGCTGCTCGAGCAGCTCAAGGAGATGCGCCAGGCCATCCAGGGCATCCCCGGGCTCGGGTACTTCCGCAGGCGCGGCGAGCGCGAGGACGCCGAGAACGGCAGCTGACCTACGCGGGCACGTTCTCCGGGAAGTGGCAGGCCACCCGCTGCCCGGGCGCCAGCTCCACCAGCGGTGGCTCCTGGGTGCCGCAGATGTCCTGCGCCTTCCAGCAGCGGGTGTGGAACCGGCAGGCCGGCGGCGGGTTCAACGGGCTGGGGACGTCCCCGGTGAGCAGGATGCGCTCCCGCTTGGTCTTCCGCTGCGTGTCCGGCACCGGCACCGCGGAGAGCAGCGCGTTGGTGTAGGGGTGCATCGGGCGGGTGTAGACGGCGTCGCTCTCGCCGAGCTCCACGATCTTGCCCAGGTACATCACCGCGACCCGGTCGGACACGTGCCGCACCACCGAGAGGTCGTGCGCGATCAGCACGTAGGTCAGCCCGAGCTCGTCCTGCAGGTCCTCGAGCAGGTTCACCACCTGCGCCTGGATCGACACGTCGAGCGCCGACACCGGCTCGTCCGCGACGATCAGCTTGGGCCGCAGCGCCAGCGTCCTGGCGATGCCGATGCGCTGGCGCTGCCCGCCGGAGAACTCGTGGGGGTAGCGGTTGTAGTGCTCGGGGCTCAGCCCCACCAGCTGCAGCAGTTCCTGCACCGCCTTGCGGATCCCGCCGGGCGGCTCGATCCCCTGGATGCGGAACGGCGCCCCGACGATCGTCCCCACGGTGTGCCGCGGGTTGAGCGACGAGTACGGGTCCTGGAAGATCATCTGGACCTCCCGGCGCAACGGGCGCATCGCCCGCTGCGGCAGGTGGCTGATGTCGCGCCCGTCGAAGACGATCGAGCCACCGGTGGGCTCGATGAGGCGGGTGAGCAGGCGCCCGGTGGTGGTCTTGCCACAGCCGGACTCGCCCACCAGCGACAGCGTCTCGCCGCGGAACACCTCGAAGTCCAGGCCGCTCACGGCCTGCACCGCACCCACCTGGCGTTGCAGCAGGCCACGGCGCACCGGGAAGTGCTTCTGCAGCCCGGACGCGCGCAGCAGCACCTCCCGCTCGGTCGGGGCCGGCTCCGTCGGCTCTGGGCTGGGCGTCGACCCCGTGATGGTCGATCCGGTGGACATCGGTTCGGTACCCGTTCGGTCGGGGCTCATCGGTCGGCTCACAGCTTCGGCCTGATCTCGTCGTCGAAGATCTGCCGCCGCCGTTCGTCGGACAGGTGGCAGGCGACCCGGTGCCCGTTCGTCCCGACCGCACGCAGCTCGGGGCGCACGGTGGTGGCCAGGCCGTCGGTGAGCTCGTCGTAGGCACACCGGGGGTGGAAGGCACAGCCCGCCGGCACGTTGATCAGGCTCGGCGGGCTGCCGGGGATGGGCATCAGCCGGTCGGAGCGCTCGCGGTCCCAGCGGGGCAGCGAGCCCAGCAGGCCCCACGTGTAGGGGTGCTGGGGTGTCTCGAAGACGCTCGCCGCCGAGCCGGTCTCGATCGCGCGGCCGCCGTACATGACGAGGATGTCGTCGGCCAGCTCTGCCACCACGCCCAGGTCGTGCGTAATGATGATCACCGCGGAGTTGAACTCGGCCTGCAGGTCGCGGATCAGGTCGAGGATCTGGGCCTGCACCGTGACGTCCAGCGCCGTGGTCGGCTCGTCGGCGATCAGCAGTTCCGGGTTGCACGACAGCGCCATCGCGATCATCGCGCGCTGGCGCATCCCCCCGGAGAAGTGGTGCGGGTAGTCGTCGAAGCGCGACGCCGCCTGCGGGATCCCCACGCGGTCGAGCAGCTGGACCGCCCTGGTCCGGGCGTCGCGCTTGCTCACGTCGTGGTGCAGCCGGTACGCCTCGACGATCTGCTGGCCCACCGAGTAGTACGGATGCATCGCCGAGAGCGGGTCCTGGAAGATCATCGCCATGGTCCGGCCCCGCAGCTTGCGGACCTGCTCGGAACCGGCCGAGACCAGCTCCTGGCCGCCGAGCCAGATCTCGCCCGAGATCTTCGCCGCACGCGCCTTGTGCAGACCCATGATCGACAGGCTGGTCACGCTCTTGCCCGAGCCGGACTCGCCCACGATGCCCAGCCGCTTGCCCCGCTCGAGGGTGAACGACAGCCCGTCGACGGCCTTCACCACACCGTCGTCGGTCGGGAAGTGCACCCGCAGGTCACGCACGTCCAGGAAGGCGGGCGGGGTCACGTCGGTGGTCATGAGTACCTCACCCGCGGGTCGACGATGGCGTAGCACAGGTCCACCACCAGGTTGGCGAGGATGATGAAGATGCTCCCGACCATGACGACGCCGAGCACCTTCGGCAGGTCGTTGTTGACCACGGCGTCCACCGAGTACTTGCCGATACCGGGCAGTGAGTAGGTGCTCTCGGTGAGGATCGCGCCGCCCAGCAGCAGCCCGAGGTCCAGTCCGAAGATCGTCAGGATCGGGGTGAGGGCCGAGCGCAGGCCGTGCTTGACCACGACCGTGCGCTCGGGGAGGCCCTTGGCGCGGGCGGTGCGGATGAAGTCCTCGCCCATCGTGTCGAGCATCCCCGCCCTGGTCAGCCGGGCGTAGCCCGCGGCGTACAGGAACGCGAGCGTGATCCACGGCAGGAGCAGGTCGTACGCCCAGAGGAAGGGGTTGTCCTCGATCGGCGTGTAGCTGCCCCCGGGCGCGGTGATGCCGAGCGCGTAGCTGAAGACCGCCAGCGACAGCAGCCCGGTGAAGAAGATCGGCAGCGACACCCCGGCGAGCGCCACGCCCATGGCGGCCCGGTCGAAGATGCTGCCGGGACGCAGCGCCGACACCACGCCGGTGGCGACGCCCGCGACCACCCAGATCAGGGCGGCGCCCGCGGCCAGCGACAGGGTCACCGGGAGCCGGTCGAGCAGGTCGGGCAGTACGGGGTTCTGGGTGAGGAACGAGTACCCGAAGCACGGCGCCGGGCAGTGCACCGTGGTCGGGCCGGTGCTGTAGTCGGCGCCGGCCACCAGCCCCTTGAGGAACCGGCCGTACTGCACCCAGATCGGGTCGGTGAAGCCGAGCTTCACCGCGATCACGTGGATCTGCTCGGCATCGGCGGTCTTGCCGACGTAGCGCGACGCGAGATCCTCGGGGGTGGCCCCGGCGAGCCGGGGCACCAGGAAGAAGATCGCGAACACGGCGGCTGTGACGATCAGCAGCAGGATCACCGCCGCGACCAGCCGCCGCACGATGTAGATGGCCATCACTTACGGCTCGGTGGCCGGTGGGCCGCACCGGTCGGGTGCGGCCCACCGGCCCACCACGTGCCTTCACCTACCTCCAGGTCGGTCCGCGGGGAACACCTACTTGCGGGTGGTGCCCAGCGCCAGGTAGTCGAACATCTGGTAGCCGTCGGTGATGAACACGTTCGTCAGGTTCGGCGGCCGGTAGAGCAGGCCCTTGGACCAGATGCCCGGCAGGATGTAGGCGTCGTCCATGACCTTCTTGTCGATGTCGACCCAGATCTTCTCCCGCGCCGTGGTGTCCGTCGTGACCAGCGCCTTGTCGAGCATCGCGTCGACCTCGGGGTCCTTGACGCCGAAGTTCGTGTTGCCCCCGGAGGCACGGATCGCGCGGCTGTCGACCATCTGGGCGAGGAACCCGTAGCCGTCGGGCCAGTCGGCGGCCCAGCCGAAGACGTTCAGCCCGAGCGAGTTGGCCTTCGCGAAGTCCGGCTTGCCGGCGTAGAGCTTGGCGTAGTCACCGAGCGGGTAGGGCTTGACCTCCAGGTTGATGCCGACCTTGGCCAGCGACTGCTGCAGGGCCTCGGCCGTGGCCTTCTCCTTCGGCCGCTCGGCGCGGTAGGAGATGCCCGTGGTGAAGCCGTTCGGCTGCCCGCACTGGGCGAGCTCGTCCTTGGCCTTCGCCGCGTCACCGGCGTTGCCGGGGGTCGGGTAGGTGTCGAACTTCTCGGCACCGGGGATCACCGGAGGCAGCAGGTTGGTCGCGATCTCGCCACCGGTCGCCCCGCCGTAGGCGCGCTGGTAACCGGTCTTGTCGGCCGCGTACTCCACCGCCTTGCGGCAGTGGATGTTGTCCAGGGGTGCGACGTCGGAGTTGATCGACGTGTACCAGAGCCGCGCACTGATGGCCGAGTCGGTGTTCGCCTTGAGCGTCTGGTCGGCCAGTACCTTGCCCTGGGCGGCCGGGCCGACGCCGGTGCCTTCGATCGCGACGTCGAGGTCACCGGACTGCAGCCGGTTGTCGATGTCGTCGGAGTTCACATTGAGCGCCACCTCGATGCGGTCGGGCAGCGGCTTGCGGTTCGGGTCGGTCGCCTGGTCCCAGTTCGGGTTGCGCTTCATCGTGAAGCTCTTGCCGAGGTCGTTCGTGTCGAACATGTATGGGCCCGTGGAGACCACGTGCTCCTTGTACTTCGACCCGGTGTCCTTGGCGACGGGCACCGGCGCGGTGCTCGGCATCTGTGCGAAGTAGTCGAACCCGCTGAACGGCTGCTTCAGGTGGAACACGATCGTCCGGTCGTCCGGGGTGTCGATCGCCTTGAGCCCCAGCTTGTTCGGGTCGGAGTCCGCGTACGGGCTCGTGTAGCCCTGCAGGTCCAGGAAGTCGTTGAAGTAGGTCGGCCCGTTCGGGAACGTGGTCTTGTCCAGCGACCGCTCGACGGCGTACTTGACGTCCTTGCTGGTGACCGGCGTGCCGTCCTCGAACTTCACGCCCTGACGCAGCGTGTAGGTCCACGTCTTCGCGTCGTCGCTGGGCTTGCCGAGCGACTCGGCCAGGTCGGGCACGAGGGTCGCGCCGTCCTTGCCCGGGGCCGACTTGAACATCACCAGTGCACGGCTGTAGAGCCGGGCGAAGTTCCACGAGTACGAGTAGTACGTGTCGGCGGGGTCCAGCGAGTCCCAGTCGCCCGAGTTGGCGTACCGGATCGTGCCGCCCGTGACGTCCGAGACGTTGTGGACGCCGCCGACGTCGCTCCCGCCACCACTCGACGAGCTCCCGCCCGAGCTACCGCCTCCACAGGCCGCCAGGGCCAGCGTCGAGACCGCGATGACCGCGGCCGCCGCCACTCTCCTACTTCTCACGCTTTCCGCCTACTTCTCATCGGGGAGCTCCCGGTGATACCGGGAAAATGGGATCAATTACCGCGAACGCGGATCGAGCGCGTCGCGGAGGCCGTCGCCGAACAGGTTGAAGGCGAGGACCGTCACGAAGATCGCGAGCCCGGGGAAGAGCATGAAGTTCGGGGCGATCTGGAACCAGTGCGTGGCGTCCGACAGCATTCCGCCCCAGCTCGGGGTGGGGGGCCGGATACCGACCCCGAGGAACGACAGTGCGGCTTCGAACAGGATGTTCGTCGGGATCAGCAGCGTGGCGTACACCAGGATCGGTGCCACCAGGTTGGGCATCATCTCGGTGAACAGGATCCGGGGGCTGCGGGCGCCGAGGCTGCGGGCGGCGTCGACGAACTCACGCTCGCGCAGCGACAGCGTCTGGCCGCGGATGATGCGGCCGATGTAGGGCCAGCTGGAGAAGCCGATGATCACCACGATGAGCGCGATGCGCAGCGCGTCGCCCTCCAGGCCGAAGGCCTTGTCCGGGATGATGCCGGCCAGCGCGAGGGCGAACAGCAGGATCGGGAACGCCAGGAAGACGTCCATCGTGCGGCTGATCAGGGTGTCGACCCAGCCGCCGAAGTAGCCCGCCACCACACCCAGCACGGCCCCGATCAGCACCGCGAGGAGAGTGGCGAGGAACGCGATGAGCAGCGAGATCCGGGAGCCGTAGACGACCCGGCTGAAGATGTCACGGCCGTTCACCGGCTCGACCCCGAAGAGGAAGTCGTGGCTGATCCCGCCGAAGGGGCCGTTGGCCACCTGCAGGTCGGGGTCGATCTTCTCGTAGTGGAAGTCGAGCGGGGGGTGCCCCAGCAGCGCCACGATGAGCGGCGCGAAGATCGCCACGAGGACAAGCAGCACGATCACTGCCGCCCCGCCGAGCGCGACCCTGTCGCGGCGCAGGCGGCGCCACGCGATCGCGCCGAGCGACCGGCCCTGGATCGTCGTTCCCATGCCCACCGTGACGGCCTCGGGCTCGGCGTGCACCGCCGAGCCGGGTACGTCGCTGGGGGCCGTCATTGCCGCACCGGCATGCGTCCACCTTCACGTCGTTATCCAGATCGCTCCCGATTCGGGGTCGGGCGACCTGGGTTCGCGAACACTATCGGGTGAACTACCGGTGGGTATGCCTACAAACGGTAACGATTTCGTAAGCCAGTGTGGATAAATCGGACATAACTGTCGTATTGCCATGCTCAGCTCGCAAGAGGCCCTCAATCGCCGAGCTGGTGCACCTTTCGGATCAGCGTCACGATCTCGTTCATCATCGCGGTGAGCCGAAAGTCCTTCGGCGTGAACACCGCGGCCACGCCCTTCTCCCGCAGCGTCGCCGCGTCCTCGGGCGGGATGATGCCGCCCACCACGACCGGCACGTCGTCGGCTCCGGCGGCCCGCAGCCCCTCCACCACGGCAGGCACCACCTGCAGGTGCGAGCCGGACAGCACCGACAACCCGACGACGTGGACGTCCTCCTGCACGGCGGCTGCCACGATCTGCGCGGGCGTGAGCCGGATGCCCTGGTAGACCACCTCGAAGCCGACGTCGCGCGCACGCACGGCCACCTGCTCCGCGCCGTTGGAGTGGCCGTCGAGCCCTGGCTTGCCCACCAGCATGCGCAGCCGGGAGCCGAGCTCCTCCCCCGTGGCCCGCACGCGCTCGCGCACCACTCCGATCTCGCCGACCGCCTCGCCGGAGGCGATCGCGGCGGACACCCCGGTGGGGGCCCGGAACTCGCCGAACGTCTCCCGCAGCACCCCGGCCCACTCCCCCGTGGTGACACCCGCCTTGGCGCAGGTGATCGAGACGTCCATGAGGTTGGTGTCGGTCTTGGCCGCGTCGCGCAGCGCGGCGAGCGCGCTCTCGACGGCCGGCGCGTCCCGGGACGCACGCCAGGCCCGGATCGCCTCGACCGCCGCGGCCTCGGTCGCCGGGTCGACCGTCTCGATCGCGGCCGCGCCCTCGGCCTGCAGCGGGCTGGGCTCGGTGGTGTCGAACCTGTTCACGCCGACAACGACGTCCTCGCCCGACTCCATCCGGCGCCGCCGCTCGGCCAGCGAGCCCACCAGCCGGCCCTTCATGTAGCCGGACTCGACGGCGGCGACCGCGCCACCCATCTCCTGCACCCGCGCGATCTCCGCGCGGGCGTCGGCCACGAGCTCGGCGACCTTCGCCTCGACCACGTGGCTGCCGGCGAACAGGTCCTCGTACTCCAGCAGGTCGGTCTCGTAGGCGAGCACCTGCTGCATGCGCAGTGCCCACTGCTGGTCCCACGGCCGGGGCAGCCCCAGTGCCTCGTTCCAGGCCGGGAGCTGCATCGCGCGGGCGCGGGCGTCGCGGGAGAGCGTCACCGCGAGCATCTCCAGCACGATCCGCTGGACGTTGTTCTCCGGCTGCGCCTCGGTGAGCCCGAGCGAGTTGACCTGCACGCCGTAGCGCAGGCGCCGCTGCCTCGCGTCCTGCACGCCGTAGCGCTCCCGCGTGATCTCGTCCCAGAGCTGACCGAGGGCCCGCATCTTGCACATCTCCTCGACGAACCGCAGGCCCGCGTTGACGAAGAAGGAGATGCGCGCGACCACGTCGCCGAACCGCTCCGGCGGCACCTGGCCGGAGTCGCGCACCGCGTCCAGCACCGCCATCGCCGTGGACAGCGCGTAGGCGAGCTCCTGCGGCGGCGTGGCCCCGGCCTCCTGCAGGTGGTAGCTGCAGATGTTGATCGGGTTCCACTTCGGGATGTTGGCCACCGACCAGGCGATCATGTCGGTGATCAGGCGCATGCTCGGCGCGGGCGGGAACACGTACGTCCCGCGTGACAGGTACTCCTTCACGATGTCGTTCTGCGTGGTCCCGGCCAGGGTCGCCCGCGGGGCGTCGTGCTCGTCGGCCACCGCCACGTAGAGCGCGAGCAGCCACATGGCGGGCGCGTTGATCGTCATCGAGGTGTTGGCCTCGGCCATCGGGATGCCGTGGAACAACGCGCGCATGTCGCCGATGTGGCTCACCGGCACCCCGACCTTGCCGACCTCCCCCGTCGCCAGCTCGTCGTCGGGGTCGTAGCCGGTCTGGGTCGGCAGGTCGAACGCCACCGACAGGCCGGTCTGCCCCTTCGCGAGGTTGCGCCGGAAGAGCTCGTTGGACCGCTCCGCCGAGGAGTGCCCGGCGTAGGTCCTGATCACCCAGGGACGGTCGCGCTGACGGTCGGTCGGGTAGGGCACCGGACACCTCCGCGTCGTGGATCCGGCGGGCAGACCGGCTCAGCCTACTGGCGCGTAGCTTTCCCGAGAGGGCGAACGGCGCGGCGTCACACCGGGCAACGGTGAGGGATCGATCCAGTGTTCGTGGGGGCGCGGTTGCGGCGTCCGTGGCGCACAATGTCCGGCATGCTCGAGGGGACACCGGCCGTCGCCCTCATCGGCGCGCTGTTGATGAGTGCGGTCCTCTTCGTGGCGCTGCGCTGGACGTTCGGCACCGGCCGCAACCAGCCCGCGCCGCACCTCCCGGACCCGGACGACCCCACCGGCGACGGCCTGCTCGAGGAGGTCTCCCGGGTGCCGACGGAGGCGGCCGCCCTGGTGCTGCGGTCCCGCCTCGGCGACGCCGGCATCCGCGCGACGGTCGGCCGCGCCGACGGTGTCTACCGCCTGCTCGTCTTCCACTCGGACGCCGTCAACGCCCGGGTGGTGCTGAGCAGGGGCGCCCTCGACTGACCGTACGGCCGGAAAAACGGGCGACTCGCGCACGCGAAACGGGCGACTCGCGCGGCCGGAACGGGCGACTCGCGGGGGCCGCGCGCCGGCCGTCCCGCGAGTCGCCCGGTTTCTCCCCGCGAGTCGCCCGGTTTCTCCCCGCGAGTCGCCCCGTTTCCGCGGGCGAGTCGCCCGCTGCGGCCTCAGACGCGGTGGTAGCGCGCGTCGAAGAAGGAGAACACGCCGTAGGCGGCCAGCCCGATGGCGACGATGATCAGCAGGTAGGGCCCGAACGGCTGGGCGGCGAGCGTCTTGAGCGCCACGTCGAGCCCGGACGCCTCGTCCGGGCGGAACCGGACGGCCGCGATCACGACGAGCACCCCGATGAGCCCGATGGTGATGCCCTTCGCGACGGAGCCGACCTGCCCGGTGCGTTCGAGGGTCTGCCGCGCGTGGCGGTCGGTCGGGGTGCTCATGTCCTCGAGGAACTTCTTCTGGTAGCCCTGGACGATCTTGACGATGCCGGCCACCAGGATCCCGAGCCCGACCGCCCCGACGATGAACTGACCGCCGGGCAGCCCGAGCACTCCGGCGGTCAGTTCATCGT
>NZ_JAAXKY010000079.1 GCF_012911925.1 Pseudonocardia xinjiangensis
CGCCTGCCGTGGTGGGTGCGGCGCCGCCGGGCGCTGCCGGGGCACCGGGCGCTCCGGAGGCGGGGCCGCCAGGGACTGCGGGGCCCGCCGGGGCGGCAGGCCCGCCCTCGATCAGGAGCACGTGCCCGGCCGGGATCTCGGCCGGACCGACGATCTGGACCGACGTGGCGACCGGGCTCGTGACCGAGACCAGCCGGTCGCCCTGCGGACCCGCGTTGACGATGCTCATCTGCAGGGGCGCACTGCCCCCTCGCGGGTAGACCATGTCGCCCTTGGCCACGTCGCTGAACTCGATCGTCGCGTCCCGGACCGAGATCGAGCCCACGCGCACGTTGGCGCCGTTGACCGACGCGACCTGCGTGTCGGTCTGGGTGATCTGGCCCGCCCCACAGCCTGCGAGTGCGACGGCCGCGGTCATCGCGCCGATGACGACCGCTACTGCGGTCGGACGGGAACGCACGTAGCGGCTCACGGGTGTGATGTCCTTCCTGGCGGGCCATCTCGTCGTGCCGCGGGCACAGCGGTGCGACGGACGCGGATGCCTGGTGTCCGCGACGGCCACTGGCTTCGGCCTGGGTAAAGCCTAACGCCACCTGTAGGAGCGCTGGTCCCGGTCCCCCACCAGCGTCACAATTGCTGGCCGTGCACGTTTCCCGCTGGTTGTCAATCCCCTGACCTGCGACGACGGGCTGGGCCGTGCAGCGGCGTCATGTCCAGGCGTGTTAACCTGGTGGCAGCGAAAGGGGCAGAGGACACATGGTTTTCAAGGTCGGAGAGACCGTCGTCTACCCGCACCACGGTGCCGCTCTCATCGAGGCCATCGAGACTCGGACGATCAAGGGCGAGGAGCGCAAGTACCTCGTCCTCAAGGTCGCGCAGGGTGATCTCACGGTGCGTGTTCCCGCCGAGAACGCCGAGGTTGTCGGCGTTCGTGACGTGGTGGGCCAGGAAGGTCTGGACAGGGTGTTCGAGGTGCTTCGCGCCCCGCACACCGAAGAGCCCACGAACTGGTCGCGACGGTACAAGGCAAACCTGGAGAAGTTGGCTTCGGGCGACGTCAACAAGGTTGCCGAGGTCGTCCGCGACCTGTGGCGGCGCGAGAAGGACCGCGGCCTGTCCGCGGGAGAGAAGCGCATGCTGGCCAAGGCCCGCCAGATCCTCGTCAGCGAGCTCGCGCTCGCCGAGGGCACCGACGAGGAGCGAGCCGAGCTGCTGCTCGACGAGGTGCTGGCCACCGCATCCGCCTGAGCACCAGCGCACTGCCCCCTTCCGCCGGTCCCGGTCGCAGCATGAACGTCACCGCTGTGGTCGTGGCCGGCGGCGGCCGTGGCGAGGTGGATGCACTCACGACCGTCGGTGGTGAACCGATGGTCGTTCGATCCGTGCGATCCCTGCTGGCCACGGGTCTCATCGATCATGTCGTCCTGCTCGATGTGGATGCACGCCCGGACGCCCTCATGAGCGCCTGTTCCGGGTTGCCCGTGAGCACGCGAAGCGCTCTTGCGCACGCGCTGTCCGGGATAGGGCCACACGTCGGTCAACGAGCAGGCACCACCGCGGGTGACGGTCCGGTCACGGCCGGTTCCGCGGATGTCGTCCTGCTTCACGAAGCCGCCCGCCCCTTCGCTCCGGCCGCCCTGGCCACCACCGTCGTGACCGCCGTCCGTGACGGCCACGAGATGGCCGTTCCCGTTCTGCCGCTGGTCGACACGGTCAAACAGGTGGACGCCGCCGGACTCGTGCAAGCCACCCCCGACCGGTCGGGGCTGCGGGTGCTCCAGACGCCGCTCGCGGTCCGGGGAGACCTGTTCGACCCCCTGCTCGCTCCCGAACCGCTGGAGCTGGCTCGCCGCCACGCCGCGGCGGGAGGTGCGGTACACACCGTTCCCGGCCACTCGGCAGCCTTCCCCGTGCGCAGCGCCTGGGATCTGGAGCTGGCCGAACTGCTCGCGGGGAGGGACGACGGATGAGAGTGGGCGTCGGCACGGACGTGCACCCGGTCGAGGCGGGCCGCGACTGCTGGATGGCGGGCCTGCACTGGCCGGGGGTCGACGGCTGCGCAGGGCACTCCGACGGCGACGTCGCCTCCCACGCGCTCTGCGACGCGCTGCTGTCGGCAGCCGGACTGGGTGATCTCGGGGCGGTGTTCGGCACCGGCCGTCCGGAGTGGAGCGGCGCGAGCGGGGTGGCGCTGCTCGGCGAGGTGCGCTCACTGATCTCCGCCGAGGGCTGGCTGGTCGGCAACGCCGCGGTGCAGGTGATCGGCAACGCCCCGAAGATCGGCGCCAGGCGCGCCGAGGCGCAGCAGGTGCTCTCCGCCGCCGTCGGCGGCCCGGTGTCGGTGTCGGGCACCACCACCGACGGGCTCGGCCTGACCGGGCGGGGCGAGGGGATCGCGGCGATCGCGACGGCGCTGCTCCTCCCCGCGTAACCACCCCCCGGAGTTGCAGCAAAGCCACTTTCATGCCACCTCGTTGCGTCAAAGTGGCTTTGCTGCAACCGGGGCTGCAACCGGGGGCGGGGCTGTCACCGGCGATGGGCGCTCAGGTTTCCTGCAGCGCGTCCAGGCGGGTCTGCACCTGGTCCGCGTCCAGCTGCTCGATGCGCCGGCTGACCATCCACTGGTGACCGAACGGGTCGGCGAGCCTGCCGCCGTAGTCGCCGTACCCGTGGTCGGCGATCTCGAAGATCACCCGGGCGCCCGCCGCCAGCATCCGCTCGGCCACCGCGTCGGCGTCCGAGACCTCCAGCGACATGATCACCGGGACACCACCCCCGGTGGGCGCGGGGTCGCCGTCGCCCGCGTCCTTCACCGCGAAGCGCGCCGGGCCGGCCTGGACCATGCTGTGCACGACCCGGCCGTCGGGGGCGGTGTAGCGCTCGAGCACCTCCCCGCCGAGCGCGGCCGTGTAGAAGGCGAGCGCCGCGTCGGCGCCCTCCACGACGAGGCGGGCGTGCAGGCCGAGGATCTCTGTCATGGCCCCAGGATGGTGACCTGTGAGCTTACCGTCGTGGACGAAGCGGAACTGCCCTGGTAAACAACGCGTGCAGTGGGTCCGTACTCTGAAGATGTGAGCCTGCGCCTGTTCGACACCGCCACCAGAAAGCAGCGGGACTTCGTCCCCCTGCGGGCCGGGGCTGCGTCGATCTACGTGTGTGGGGCCACTGTGCAGGGCCTTCCGCACATCGGGCACGTCCGCTCGGGGCTCAACTACGACGTCCTCCGCCGGTGGCTCGCCCACGGCGGACTCGACGTCGAACTGGTGCGGAACGTCACCGACATCGACGACAAGATCCTGCGCAAGGCCGCAGACGCCGGTAGGCCGTGGTGGGAGTGGGCCGCCACCCACGAGCGTGCCTTCACCGCAGCCTACGACGCGCTCGGCTGCCTCCCCGCGTCCGTCGAGCCGCGGGCCACGGGGCACATCACGCAGATGGTCGAGCTGATCGAGCGGCTGGTCGAGGGCGGTCACGCCTACGCGGGCGGTGGCGACGTCTACTTCGCGGTGCGGTCCTTCCCCGACTACGGGGCGTTGTCGCACCAGCGGGTCGACGACGTCGCGCAGGGGGAGGGCGAGAGCGGGGCCAAGCGCGACCCGCTCGACTTCACCCTGTGGAAGGCGGCCAAGCCGGGGGAGCCGTCGTGGCCCACCCCGTGGGGGCGGGGCCGGCCCGGCTGGCACCTGGAGTGCTCGGCCATGGCCACGAACTATCTCGGCCCCGAGTTCGACATCCACGGGGGCGGGCTCGACCTGGTCTTCCCGCACCACGAGAACGAGCGGGCCCAGTCCAACGCGGCGGGCGACCCGTTCGCGCGGTACTGGCTGCACAACGCCTGGGTCACCATGGGCGGCGAGAAGATGTCCAAGTCGCTGGGTAACACGCTGTCCATCGACGTGTTGCTGCGCCGCGTGCGCGGGGTCGAGCTGCGGTACTACCTGGTCGGCCCGCACTACCGGTCGTCCATCGAGTACTCCGACGCGGCGCTGCACGAGTCGGTGGCCGCCTACCGGCGCATCGAGTCGTTCATCCACCGGGTGCGGGAGCGGATCGGATTGCCGGAGCCCGGCTCGGTCTGCCCGGAGTTCGCCGCCGCCATGGACGACGACCTGGGCACGCCGGGCGCGCTGGCCGTCATCCACGGCACCGTCCGTGACGGCAACAGCGCGCTGGACGCCGGGGATCATCCGGCCGCCACGCGCGCGGCGGAGGCCGTGCGTGCCATGACGGGCGTGCTCGGGCTCGACCCCCTCGATCCCCGTTGGGTGGGTGACGACACCACGGCGGACGCCGCCTCGGGGGCGCTCACCGCCCTGGTCGAGGACCTGCTGGCGCAGCGTCAGGAGGCCCGCGCCCGGCGGGACTTCGCCGCCGCCGACGAGGTGCGCGATCGCCTCACCGCCGCCGGGGTGTCCGTGGAGGACAGCCCCGACGGCCCCACCTGGTCACTGAAGGACGTGTAGGGAAATTGGCCGGCAATTCCAAGCGCCGTGGCGCAATGCGCAAGGACGGCACCAAGAAGGGCATGGTGGTCGGGTCCGGAGGGCAGCGCCGTCGCGCTCTCCAGGGCAAGGGCCCCACGCCGCCCGCCGAGATGCGTCCCGGTCATCCCAAGGCGCGCAAGGCGGCGCGGGACGCGAAACCGGGGAGACCGGGCGGCGGCGGCCGGTCGTCGAGCACGGCGGGCCATCGACGCAAGGCCGGTGACGGCGAGACGCCGGAGACGGTGCTCGGCCGCAACCCCGTGGTGGAGTGCCTGCGGGCCGGCGTTCCGGCCACCGCGCTGCACGTCGCGATCGGCACCACCACTGACGAGCGGGTCTCCGAAGCGGTGCACCTGGCTGCCGACGCGGGCATCTCCATCCTCGAGGTGCCCCGCCAGGACCTCGACCGGATCGCGGGCGGCGCGTTGCACCAGGGCCTCGCCCTGCAGGTGCCGCCGTACGCCTACGCCCACCCGGACGAGCTGCTGGAGATCGCGGCCGACTCGGGTGAGCCGGGGCTGATCGTCGCGCTGGACGGGGTCACCGACCCCCGGAACCTGGGCGCGGTGGTCCGGTCGGTCGGCGCGTTCGGCGGCCACGGTGTGGTCGTGCCGCAGCGCCGGGCCGCGGGTATGACGGCCGTGGCGTGGCGCACCTCGGCAGGTGTGGCGGCGCGGCTCCCGGTGGCCCGGGCCACCAACCTCACCCGCACCCTGCGGGAGTACGCCACCGCCGGCTTCATGGTCGCCGGGTTGGACGCGGAGGGCTCGGTGTCGCTCGACGACTTCGAGCTGGCCACCGACCCGCTGGTGCTCGTGGTCGGTTCCGAGGGCAAGGGCCTCTCCCGCCTGGTGAAGCAGACGTGCGACGTCACGGTCTCGATCCCGATGGCGGGGCCGGTGGAGTCCTTGAACGCCTCGGTGGCCGCCGGGGTCGTGCTGGCCGAGATCGCGCGTCAGCGGCGCCGCTGAGCGCCGGTCGCCGCGGCGTTCAGGCCGCGGCGACGCGGCGCCCGCGCAGCCGGGCCACCACCCGGCAGCCGACGTAGCAGAGGAACGCGATCGTGGCGACGTAGCCAGACACGGGCAGGCCGGGTGCCAGCGACATCACGGTGCCCCCGACCAGTGCGAGCTCGGCGAACAGCACCGCGAGCACGGTGGCCAGCAGGGGGTTCGCCGTCACGCGCGCGGCGGCCGCCCCCGGCGCGATCATCACCGAGAGCACGAGCACCGCGCCGACGATCGGCACCGCCAGCGCGGTGGTGAGCCCGATCAGCACCGCGAAGACCAGCGACAGGAACCGCACCGGTACCCCGCGGGCCAGTGCGACGTCCGGGTCGGCGCTGGCGAACAGGAGCGGGCGGTAGAGCACCGCGAGGGTGCCCATGACGAGCACGGCGACGATGGCGAGCACCGTCAGGTTCGTCGAGTCGACCGACACGATGGAGCCGGTCAGCAACCCGAACTTGTTCGACGCGCGCCCGCTGTAGAGCGCCAGCAGCAGCACGCCGAGCCCGAGACCGAACGCGAGCACGACGCCGATCACCGAGTCGCGTTCGCGCTGGCGCAGCCCGAGCAGGCCGAACACCAGCCCGGCGACCACGGCTCCGACGACCGCGCCGATCTCCACCCCGACGCCGATGAGCAGTGCTGCCGCGCCTCCGGTGAACGCGAGCTCGGCCGTGCCGTGCACGGCGAACGCCATGCCCCGCGAGACGATCAACGGGGTGAGCGAGCCCGCGACGAGACCGAGCACGGCGCAGGCGATCAGCGCGTTCTGCACGAAGGGCAGCCCCAGCAGCTCACCGATGCCCGAGAACGTGAAGAGCCGGCCCAGGACCTCGCTCACGCCGACTCCTCCTCGCGGCAGTGTTCGGCGTGTTCCTCCGCGCCGACCACGACCAGCCTGCCGCGTACCTGCACCACGTCGACGCGGGTGCGGTACAGCTCCGACAGCACCTCCGACGTCATGACCTCCGACGGCGGCCCGATCCGGAAGCGGCCGTCGACGAGGTACAGGACCCGGTCCACCAGCGGCAGCACCGGGTTGATCTCGTGGGTGACGAACAGCACCGCGGTGCCGGCGGTGCGGCGGCGCTCGTCGATCAGGCGGGTGACCGTGCGCTGGTGGGACAGGTCGAGCGAGAGCAGCGGCTCATCGCAGAGCAGCACGTGCGGGTCGCCGACGAGGGCCTGGGCCACCCGCAACCGCTGCTGCTCGCCACCGGAGAGCCGCCCGACCGGCGCGCCGGAATATGCGGTGCCCCCGACGGCCTCCAGCGCCCGGTCGACCCGTTCGCGCCGGGCCCGCCTGCTGCGCAGCCCGATCCCGAGCCGGTGCCCGTCGAGGCCGAGGCCGACGAGGTCGCGGCCCCGCAACGGCAGGTCGGGGTCGAGCGCCTTCTGCTGGGGCACGTAGCCGATGCTCGGGGAGCCGCGGCGCGGTGGCTTGCCGCCGATCCGCACCTCGCCCGCCGAGAGCGGGAGCAGCCCGAGCAGCACCCGCACCAGGGTGGTCTTCCCCGAACCGTTGGGGCCGAGGACCGCCACGAACTCGCCGGGCTCGATGTCGAGGTCGAGACCGTCCCAGAGCGTCCGCCGGCCGAAGGTCACCCGAGCGGAACGCATCGACACGGCGGGCGCCGCGATCGGCCGGGACACGGCAGGAGCCGTGGTGCGGGGGATTGTCACGTCGTCAGCTCCCGTTCAGTGCATTCGCCACGGCGTCGATCTCCGAGCCCATCCAGGTGATGTAGTCGTTCACTCCTGCCGGCAGCGTCTCCGTCACCTTGACGACCGGCACGTTGGCCGCCTGCGCCGCCTGCTCCACCTGCGTCGTGGTGGGGGTCTCGGTCTGGGCGTTGAGGATCAGGAGCTGCACCGGGTTGGTCGTGAACAGGTCGAGGGTCTGCTGCAACACGGCCGCGGGCGGGTCGGTGTCCTCCTCGATCGCCTCGCTGAACGCCGGGGGCGTCACGTCGGTGAGCCCGGCGGCCTGGACCAGGTAGCCCGGCACCGGCTCGGTGATCGCCACGCGGGCGCCGGGGTGGGCGGTGCCGATCGCCTGCTCCTTCGTGATCAGGTCGGCCACCTTGCCCTTGAAGGCCTGGGCGTTCGACGTGAAGCGGGCGGCGTCGGTTGGGTCGGCGGTGCCGAGATCGGACGCGATCTGGTCGGCGACCTTCTGCACGGTGGGCAGGCTGTACCAGAGGTGCTCGTTGAACGACGGGTCATCGGCGGGGGCGGTGTCGGACCCGGCCGGCTCCGGCGGAGCCAGCCCGGAGAGCTGCGTGACGTTGATGACGCTCGGCTTCGCGCCCGACGACTGGACCAGCCGCTCCATGAAGTCGTCGTATCCGCCGCCGTTGTAGAGCACCAGGCTGGCGCCGGCCACCTTCGCCGCGTCGCCGGGAGTGCTCTCATAGGAGTGCGGGTCGGCGGCGGGGTCGTTGATCAGCGACGTCACGGCGACCCGGTCCCCGCCCACGGCCTGCGCGATGCTGCCGTAGACGTTGGTCGAGGTGACCACGCTGAGAGGGGCGTCACTCCCGGGAGTAGCGCTCGGAGCGGCCGGTGTGTTCCCGGAGCCGCAGCCGGCCAGGCTGAGTGCGGTGAAGGCGGCGAGCGCGGTGAGTACGCCGGAGCGGCGGAACGGCATGAGTGCAGGTCTCCCCGGTGATGGTCAGTTATTGATAACCGTTGTCGGTTCACTGTAGCCCTGTGAGCATTCGCTCCCTGCACCACCGGCTCTCGACTTTCCCGGCGACCAACTGAACCGTTACGGTTTGCCGATGTCCGGGCTTCCGAATGTCCGACGCCCCGCGACTCTGGCCTCGTTGGCTGCCGAGCTGGGTGTGTCGCGGACGACGGTCTCGAACGCGTACAACCGGCCTGACCAGCTGTCCGCGCCTCTGCGTGCGCGAGTGCTGGAGGCGGCGAGGCGGCTCGGCTATCCCGGCCCCGACCCGGTGGCCCGCTCGTTGCGCACCCGCAAGGCCGGCGCCGTCGGCCTGCTGCTCACCGAGGCCCTCTCCTACGCCTTCCGTGACCCTGCTGCCACCGGGTTCCTCGAAGGTCTGGCGCTGGCGTGTGAGCAGGCGGGCCAGGGTCTGCTGCTCATCCCGGTGAGCCCTGAGCACGCCGACGTCACCGCGGTGCACCAGGCGGGCGTCGACGGGTTCGTCGTCTACTCCGTGCGTGAGGACGATCCCCACTTCATGGCGGTGCTCGAGCGTCCGGTGCCCACCGTGGTCTGCGACCAGCCGACGGGCGTCGAGGGCGTGGACCGGGTCGGGGTCGACGACCGGGCCGGGATGCTCGCGCTGGCCCGGCACCTCACGGGGATGGGGCACCGGCGCGTCGGGGTGCTCTGCATGCGCCTCGCCTCGGGCCGCAACGACGGTCCCGCCTCGGCGGAGCGGCAGGCGAGCGTCACCTATCCGGTGCAGCGCGAGCGGCTCGCCGGCATCCGTGACGGCCTGGCCGAGGTCGGCGTCGACTGGGCCGACGTGCCCGTCCACGAGCGGTTCGAGCACAGCGTCGACTCAGGCCAGGCGGCCGCGGCCGCGCTCCTCGCGGCCCACCCCGAGCTCACCGCCGTGGTCTGCACGTCCGACGTCCTCGCGCTCGGGGCGCTGCGCCACGCCGCGGACCGGGGGTTGTCGGTGCCCGACCAGCTCACCATCACCGGGTTCGACGGTGTGCCCGAGGCCGAACGGGCTGGGTTGACCACGGTGAGACAGCCGCTGCTGGAGAAGGGGCGCGTTGCGGGTGAGCTCCTGCTGGAGCGGGGCGAGCGCAACCGGCCGCGGCGCGTCACGTTGCCCACCGAGCTGACGGTCGGTGAGACGAGCGCGAAGCCCCGCGTCGACCAGCGCTTCTTCTCCGGCTGGTGATCAGCTCCGCGGGCTGAGCCGAGTGGTGACGGAACGCGCCAGCGTCGCGACGTCCGTGCCGGGTTCGGGGCTCACCATGCCCTCGAGGAGCAGTGCCGAGAGTCCGTGAACGAGCGACCATGCGGCCAGCACGGTCGTCGCGGTGTGCGATGTGGCGCCCCCGTCGTGCCTCCCCGCCCCGGCATCGAGTCGTGCGCCGGCCCGCTGCTGCGCCGCCACAAGTTCCGCGTCGTCGCCGCGAACGAGGCCCGGCGCGCGCATCACCGCGAAGTGCGCGGGATGCGTGGTGGCGAACAGCACGTAGGCGACGCCGAGTTCGGCGAAGCTCCGGTTCTGCTCGGCGCTCTCGGTCAGCGCATCGGCGAGCAGCGTCCAGCCCTCCGTGGCCAGCGCGGTGAGCAGCCCGGCCTTGTCTCCGAAGTGGTGGGTGGGGGCGGCGTGGGAGACCCCTGCCCGGCGGGCGACGTCGCGAAGGCTCAGCGCGGCCGGGCCGTGCTCGGCGACCGCCAGAAGCGCGGTGTCGAGCAGCGCTCGCCGTAGATCCCCGTGGTGATAGGGCACGCCGACGAGCATAAACCCCATCTTTCCATTGACAAGATCCGCCCCTCGATGACATCTTGCCACTGTCAAGACTGACGAGCCTGCTGATGAGCCCGAGGAGTAGACGTGCCCACAGTGCCCTGGTCCACCGTCCGCGAGCCCGCGCCGAACGCCGAGGTCGTCGTCATGGCGTCCCGGTTCCGCGTCCGGGGCTTCCGCCACGTCCTGCCGTTCCTCATCGACTCCGTGCGGGTGCACACGCAGGTCCTGCGGAGCGAGGGTGCGCTGGGCGTCTCGCTGGTGGCCCACCCGTTGCGCCGCGAGTTCCGAACGCTCAGCGCCTGGGAGAACCGTGCGGCCCTCGACGCGATGGTGCGCTCCGAACCGCACCGGTCCGTGATGAGGCGCTACCGCGGCGCGATGGCCGACGTGGGGTTCACGTTCTGGACGGTGCCGGCAGCCGCGCTCCCCCCGACCTGGGAGGAGGCCGACGAGCGCCTCAGCGCAACGATGTGACCGCTATCCCCGCCGCGATGCGCGGACGGCCAGCAGTTCCTGGAGCAGCGCGCCGATCTCGGCCGGCCCCGGTACGCGGTGCTCGGCCGCGGTCTCGCCGGGACCCACCTTCACACCCACGTCTCCCGGCCGCAGCCGGGCGAAGGCGGTCTCGTCGGTGACGTCGTCGCCTGCGAACAGGACCGCGTCCGGCTCGATCCGCTCGCGCAGCAGGTCCAGCGCGAGGCCCTTGTTCACCTGCAGAACCGCCAGGTCGAGCACCGCCTTGCCGGGAGTGGTCTCGATGCCGGGCCAGGAGGCCGGCCCGGTGCGCACGGCCTCGAACACGCGCTCGCCGACGTCGGCCGGTGCGTTCCGCACGTGGACGGCCAGGCCGGCGGGCTTCTCCTCCAGCGTGACGCCGGGCTCGCCGTCCACGAGCGCGCGCAGCTCCGCGCCGAGCCGTTCGAGCCGCTCGCGCTGGGCGTCGTCGAGTACCGCGCCGCCGTCGTCGAACTCGGCGCCGTGGCTGCCGATGAGCCGGATCGGGGTGCCGAAGCCCGACACGGCGGCCAGGTCGGCCAGCCCGCGCCCGGAGACGAGCGCGACCGTGGTGTCCGGCAGCGTGGCCAGCGAGCCGATCGCCGCGGCCGACACCGGCAGCGGCCGGGCGTCCGACGGGACGGGGACGATCGGAGCGAGCACGCCGTCGAAGTCGAGGGCCACGAGCAGGCGGGGGACGACGGCGACGGTCCGCACGGCGTCGTCGAGAGCGCTCATGACGCCGAACCGTCGGCGGGCGGCAGCCCGAGCGCGTCGAGGAACGAGCGCGCCCACCGGTCGACGTCGTGGGTGAGCACCTGGCGGCGTAGCGCCCGCATCCGCTTGGCTGCGTCCTCGCGGGGCATGGTGAGGGCGACGTGCAGAGCGTTCTTGACGCCGTCGGTGTCGTGCGGGTTCACCAGGATGGCGTCCTTCAGCTCGTACGCCGCACCGGCGAACTCCGAGAGGACCAGCGCACCCCCGTTGTCGTGCCGGCACGCCACGTACTCCTTCGCGACGAGGTTCATCCCGTCGCGCAGCGGCGTCACCAGCATCACGTCGGCGGCGACGAAGAACGCGGCGAGCTCCTCCCGGGGCAGCGACTGGTGCAGGTAGTGCACCGCGGGATGGCCGACCCGGGCGTACTCACCGTTGATCCGCCCGACGGACTGCTCGATGTCGTTGCGCATCTTCTGGTAGTGCTCGACGCGTTCCCGGCTGGGCGTGGCGAGCTGGATCATCACCACGTCCTCGGGATCCACGCGGCCCTCGGAGAGCAGTTCCTCGAACGCCCGCAGCCGGACGTCGATGCCCTTGGTGTAGTCGAGCCGGTCGACGCCGAGCACGACCTTGGCCGGGTCGCCGAGGTCGGCCCGGATCTGCTTGGCCCGTTCGAGCACCTCGGGGGTGCGGGAGAGCTTGTCGAGCGCCGCCGAGTCGATCGAGATGGGGAACGCCCCGAGCTTGACCGTGCGCCCGTCGTAGGTGACCTCGGTGCGGCCCTGACCGGGCGTGGCGTCGGTGAGGCGGGTGGCCAGCCACCGGAAGTTGCGGGTGCCGCCGGGGGTGTGGAAGCCGACGAGGTCGGCCCCGAGCAGCCCTTCGATGATCCTCCGGCGCCAGGGGAGCTGCATGAACAGCTCGGTGGGAGGGAAGGGGATGTGCAGGAAGAACCCGATGCGCAGGTCGGGCCGCAGTCTCCGCAGCGCAGCGGGGAGCAGCTGCAGCTGGTAGTCCTGGATCCAGACGGTGGCGTTGCGGGCGGCCACCCCGGCCACCACCTCGGCGAACCGCTCGTTGACCCGCACGTAGGCCTGCCACCAGTGGCGATGGAACATGGGCGGGGCTACGACATCGTGGTAGAGCGGCCATAGCGTGCCGTTGGAGAAGCCCTCGTAGTACTCCTCGACCTCCTGCGCGGACAGGCGCACGGGGTGCAGCTGCAGGCCGTCCTCGACGAGCGGTTCGACGTCGGCGTCGGCCAGGCCCGGCCAGCCGACCCAGGCGCCCTCCCGGCTGCGCAGCATCGGCTCCAGCGCGGTGACCAGACCGCCGGGGCTGCGCTTCCAGCGCTGCGACCCGTCGGGGAGTTTCTCCAGATCGACCGGCAGCCGGTTGGCGACGACGACGAACTCGGCGTCGGAAAGCGTGGTACTGCCGGTCGGCATGATCCTCCTCGCGCATATCGCCTGTTTGGCGACGGTGTGGCAGGGGCTGGCCGCTGCCAACCGTTGGCGGCAGCCTACTGCCGTGGCTGCTCGTTCGCGGTACTCGCGACGACGGAGCGGTTGGGACGCGCGGGCCGCGCGATGAAGTCGCCGAGGGTGACACCGGCGGCGAGCGCGAGCCCGATGGCCAGTGCGAGGGTCACCGTCACGAGTCCTTCGGCGAGCCCCTCGACGGCCAGCTGGTAGAAGCCGCGGTAGGCGGTCAGGCCGGGCAGCAGCGGGGTGATCCCGGCGAGGGTGACGACGAGCGGCGCGACCCGCCCGCCCCGGCGCAGCAGACCTGTGGCGATCCCCACGACGATCGCGGCGATGCCGGTGGCGGCGACCGGTCCGATCGCCGTGAGCTGGGTGAGTGCGCCGTAGGTGCCCCAGCCCGCGGCACCGGCGATCCCGGCGGCCAGCAGCGGGCGCGGGCGGGCGTAGCCGGCGAGCGAGAACGCGGCGGCACCGGCGGCCGCGGCGAGGACGGCGACGCTGAACCGGCCCGACCCGGCGGAGAGTGGGCCGGCCACCTCGAGCGTGATCCCGAACGCGAGCCCGATCTTCAGGCCGAGCACGACACCGGTGAGCAGTCCGGCCGACAGCAAGAGGATCTCCGCGGCCCGACCGGCCGAGGTGACGAAGTAGCTGGAGATGGCGTCCTGCACGCTGCCGACGACCGAGAGCCCGGACAGCAGCACCGTGATGCTCGCCGCGACCACCAGGGAGGGCTGCGTGCCCGGCGGGAACACACCCGCGGCGAACAGCGCGAGCGTCGAGCCGGTGGCGACGACACCGCCGACGACCTGCTGGAAGAACGGAGGAAGTCCCCACCTGTTGAGCAGGCGCCCGATCCGGTCGATGAGCGCCGTGACCACGAACGCGGCCAGCGCCGTGATCGGGGCGGCACCGAGCAGGAGCGCGATCGACGCGGCCAACGACGCCCAGCCCACCGTGGCCACCCACCGCGGGTACGGGTGGGGAGCGCTCACCGCGTCGGTCAACACGACCGCGGCCTGCTGCGCGTCGAGCTCGGCGCGCTCCACCCGCTCGACGATCGCGGCGACCTCCGCCAGCCGCGTGAGGTCGAGCGACCGGTAGCGGACCAGCCGCATCGACGTCACCGGCGCCGCCGCCATCCCGCGGTGGCAGCAGATGGTGATCGAGGTGAACGTGATGTCGACGTCCACTGTGGAGAGCCCACAGGCCGCGGCCATCCGCAGCATCGTCTCCGTCGTCTCATCGGCGCTCTCCCCGGCCGACAGCAGCACCTCCCCGACCCGCATGCACAGATCGAGCACCTGCTGCACGTGCGCGTCGTCGGGTACCTGCGGGCCGAGCGGGCGCAGCAACTGCACACTGGGCGGCCCGGCCTGCAGCAGTTCGTGCGCCTCACGCCTCAGTACATTCCGAACGCTCCGAACCCGTCGGGTGATCCGGCGAGCTGCGGTCACGAGGTATCACCGGTGCTGCCACCGGCCGCGATCCACTCCACCATGGACGTCAGGGTAGGTGCGGCGCCCGTCGCCACTGACGGCACTCCGACGCTTGCGCGATGCCGGGTGCACGCGCTCCACAGTGTCCCGCCGCAGCGGGACCACGTTGCCGCTGATGCTCTTCACCCGCGAGATCCACCGTTCCCGTGCGCGGGTGGCCACCGTCGTCAGGGAGCACGGGTGGCGGACGTGGGCGGTTCCGCGCCAGGCGATAGGAGCGCTCGTTCCCTGCCCGGCAGCCCCCAATCAGGTGAGGAGCGTGCTGGACGCCTCCCGGTAGGGCTTCTGTGTCCGGGGTGATGCTGACGCCTCCAACGACTCGTGTCACCATGAGACTACCTCCGGGAACGCGACCGTCCACCGATCAGGACCACGTTTCCGCAGGTCAGATGTACCAAACGCCCGCCGGTGTAGCTCAGTGGTAGAGCAACCGCCTTGTAAGCGGTAGGTCGTCGGTTCGATCCCGACCTCCGGCTCCACGCCTGACCATCGGTTTCTCCGCTCGTCGACAGCTCGATCTACGCGACATGGGATCAAACATGGTGCGAATGCGGTAAGTTCGTGCCATGCCACGCGCCTCCGCCGCTGGTCAGCGGCGTGCGAAGGGCAGCATCGAGACGCCGCCGAGCGGTGCGCTGCGCGTCGTCGTCTACGCCGGCACCGATCCGGTGACCAAGCGCCGGCACTATCTCCGCGAGGTGGTGCAGCCCGGCCCGAAGCTCGACGAGCGGGCCGAGGCCGTCCGTGCGCGGGGAGCCGCGCCATGCAGGTCAGTACTGGTCGGTTGTCGTCACCGGTCCCGGTGGCATGTGGTGCTCGCCGAGGACGGTGAAGGCGGATATCGAGGACCCGGACTCCTTCCGTCCGCACCTGGTCGGGATCGTCCGTGCGGAGAAGCCTGATGCCAGTGACCGACCCGAAAGTGCCTGGATCGGCGACTACGAGCTGCACCTGAGTCGCCCGGGCAGCGTCGAGGTCACGGCGATCTTCCGGCTGGGCTGACCGACCTCTTCGCCACTGGTCACCCCCGGCCCGTCCGCGCCGTCGGCCGAAGCGCCAGTCTGCGCTCAAGGCCGCGCGGGCCGAGGAACTGCCCTGGCGGACCGCCTTTGGCGGGGGCCTGGCGGCCCTTGGCTTACCACGGCCTAACCAAGCCGAACCGCGGCGGCCACGCGGCCCTTGGGCGCTATTACCGCGCCGACGGGTCCAGCGTGTTCGTCAAGCCGGGCACCGAGCGCTACGCCACCGACGAGCAGTTGCTCGGCGAGCGCGAGCTGCGCGCCGCCGCCGTGCGCCGTGGCGCACCGGCGTGGACGACCGAGCAGGCAGACGATCTGCTCGCCCGGTTCTCCCGGTCCGGGCGGACGCTGGGAGCCGATCAGGAGGCGGCGCTGCGGGGCATCCTCACCTCCGGCGCCGCGGTCGAGCTCCTGATGGCGCCGGCGGGAACGGGGAAGTCGTTCCTCGTCGGGACGCTCGCCGACTCGTGGGGCGGTCCTCCCGGTGCGGGTGAGGAGCGGGAGCGCCGGGTGTTCGGGCTCGCCTACGGTCAGCGGCAGGCCGACGTACTCGGCGACGAGGGCGTCACGTCGCGGAACATCCGCCGGTGGCTCGACGGCCAGGCCCGGCTCGACGCGGGTACGGCGGGCGGGGACGACGAGGCGTTCCGGCTGCGCTCCGGCGACCTGGTCGTCGTCGACGAGGCCGGCGCCGCGTCCACCCCGGCCTTGGTCGCGATCCACCGGAGGTGCGCGCAGGCCGGGGCGAAGCTGCTGCTCGTCGGCGACCCGAAACAGCTCGCCGCGGTCGGGGCCGGCGGCGCGATGGCCGACATCGCCGAGCGCGGGATCCGCTACGAGCTGGCCGAAGTGCGGCGGTTCCGCAACAGCTGGGAGGGGCCGGCGTCGCTGCGGCTGCGTGACGGCGACGAGACCGTCGTCGCCGAGTACGCCAAGCAGGGCCGGCTCGTCGACGGCGGCACGCCGGAGCAGGCCGAGGCTGCCGCGGCGCGCGCATGGCTGGCCGCCACCCTCGACGGCCGGGATGCCCTGCTCGTCGTCGGCAGCAACGCCGCCGCGGCGCGGGTGTCGAACGCGCTGCGGTCAGAGCTGGTGCGGCTGGGCCGCGTCGAGGAGCGCGGGGTACCGCTCGGGATGCAGGGCACCTACGCCGGCGTCGGGGACCTGGTGCAGGCCCGCCGCAACGCATGGCACCTCGACGGCTGGCAGGGCAACACCGCCGCCCCGATCAACCGCACCGTCTACCGGGTCACCGCGCTGGCGCCCGACGGTGGCGGGCTGACCGTTGCCCGGGTGACGGGCCGCGACGCTGACGGCGCCGAGCAGCTCGGCGAGCCCCTGCACCTCCCCGCCGGCTATGTCAACGAGCACGTCACCCTCGCCTACGCCTCCACCGTCCACGCCGCGCACGGCCGCACCGTTCAGGACGGCATCGGTGTGCTCGCACCCGGCACCGACGCCGAGGCCGCCTACGTGCAAGCCACCCGTGGCACCGACACCAACATGCTGTTCGCGGTCACCCGCAATGTGAGTGACTCCGCGGCGACCGGTGAGACGTTCGGCGTCGCCGAGCGGGGTGCGGCCACGGTGCTGGCGGACGTGATCCGCCCACCGGACGAGGACCGCAACCGCACCGCGCTCGCCGAGGCCGAAGCCGCCGCCGACCGGGCCCGCTCGACCGCGACGCAGATCGACCCGCTGCTCACCGTCCTCGGCGACGCACTCGGCGGCCGGACCGGCCGCTGGCTCGACGAGCTAGCGGCCGCCGGCGTCCTGCCAGAACGGCATCGGGTCGCGTTCGCCGCCGACGAGGCCCGCGAGTCACTCGACCAGCTGCTGCGCGCGGCTGAGCTGGCAGGACACGATGCCCGCCAGGTCCTCGCCGACGCGGTCACTGCAACCTCGTTGGACGGGTCGACGTCGGTGGCACAGGTACTGCACTTCCGTGTCCGCTCCGCACTGGAGGGCAAGCTCACCCCGCGCGTGGACAGCTACCGCGACCTGCTGCCCACTGATCTCCCCGCAGACACGCGGACGGGACTGCTCGCCCTGGCCGATGCCGCCGACACCCGCCGCGCCGAACTCGTGGCCGACCTGGCATTCGCTCCGCCGACATGGGTGACCGAGGCCCTCGGCCCCGTCCCCGACGAGCCCGGCGAGCGTGCTGCCTGGGTCGACAAGGCGGGTTGGGCTGCGAGCTACCGCGAACTAGGCGACCACACCGACGCCGAGGACCCCCTTGGCGCCGCCCCGGCCCGCGGCCTGGCCGAGAAGCACGCGCTGTTCCACACCGCGCATACCGCCCTTGATTTGGCCACCGCCGGCGACGAGGAGGAGCGCATGTCCGAGGGCCGGCTCCGCGCACGGATCGCGGCATGGGAGCGCGAGAAGTCGTGGGCTCCGGACTACGTCGCGGACCGCCTCGAAGCCACTCACTCCGCACTCCGCGCAGCACGCGAGAACGCCACCGTGTGGTCCGCCCGCGCCGATGCCGAGCCCGACCCGCTGGAAGCCGACCAACTTCGCGGAGCCGCTGAGCAGTCCCATAAGCGGGTCGCCGAGCTGGAGCATCAGCTCGACGACCTCCAGTTCGCCGACGACGCTCGCGCCGCCTGGCGCTACGAAACCGCCGTCACCAAGGACAACGCCGAACGCGCCCGCCACGCTGCGGCCGTCCGCGGGATCGACCTCGACAATCCCGCCGAACAGATCACGGCCGAGGAATGGCTCAACGAGCACCGCGCTGCGCAATTCGCCGAAGACGAGCACCGCGAGATCACCGAGCACGACGTCGACGACGCGGCAAACGACGTGACCGTGGTTCAGCCGCCCGTCGACGACGTCGAGACGACGAAGCAACGGTCCCGCCCAGCGGATGCCACAGCCGAGGTTGTCGATCGAGCGTCGCTTGCCTTCTCGACGATCGAGCAGCGCCACGACGATGCTGTGGATCGCGACGTGTCGGACGGCGATACCCGGCAAGCCGAACTTGCTCAGTGGGCGGAGGACGACGCACAGGACGCCAGCAGCCGGTCGAGCGGACCTGGCCTCGGCAGAACCGGATGATCGAGCGTCGTTGTTGTCCGGTCGTTGGGACGCAGTGCCGCGGTTACGGCCGACATCGATGTCGTCATGACTGCCCCTTCAAGGCCGCCCGTTGCCTACCAGCGCGATCAACGCGCAGGGCACCGGCTGCGCCAGGGCTTGGACGCGTGGTGGGCGGCACCGACAGTGCTGCCCGATCTGACCGCCTCGCCAACGAGACGGTTCGATTTCTCTACGTCGGCATCGCGGCCACGCTGCGATCACGTCTGGGGCAGGACCACATGAAGCGCACCGGCAGCTCGATCTTGTGCCTCCCGCGCGGCGGGCAGGGCTAGCGCTGGTGGAACAGGCAACTTAATGTCATCGTGCAGATTTTGGTCGCTCTGATCGCAGCTGGCGCAGGCGTTGCAGGCGGCGCAATTACAGTACAGGCGACGATCGACGCGGAAAGAGGGCCCGGAGGGTACTCCTCCACCATAATGACCCTGCTATCCAGTCGGCGATCCGCCATCCTCGCAGTCCAACGCAATTGCCAGGTAGTGACTGCCCTGGCCCGTGTAGAAAGCAGATTCATCCCCCGTGGTTTCCGCTGCCATTTGGTAGCAGCCGATCGCGATGGCCCAAGCCATATCACAGGCGGGGTCCAACCGTGGTTCGACAGCATCTGAATTGAGGCGATTCTGGATTGAAGCAAAAGAAGGCCTCGACCCTCGCTGCTCCAGGGGTGGCGCATCTTGGTCCCGTACTCTCAGCGCAAGAGCACGTAACCCTTCGGCCCCAATCCGGCTCGCCTCGGCGCGAATCGAATTCACTAGAGAACCGAGTTTGTCAGCGACTGCCGTACTTTCGTCATACGCTTCCACTGAGTCCTCCAACTAGCAGCTTCGTTGAGTAGGAATGGGAACTTCGCTCGCGGCGCGTTCGATCAGTGTCATGAGAGCCCAAATGCCGGGCTACCGTGATCGCCCACCAGCTGCCTGGCTGCGAGACGATCGCCACCTCGGCGACGGTGAATGTCGCTTCCAGCCCGCGCGGTCCTTTACGGAGGAGTGCAGCGGGTTAGCGATGGTATCAGTCGATTGCCAGGCAATTCTTGAACCACGCGTCGAGATATACAGATCCAGCCTTGTGGAAGTATTCGGCCGCCGCCGTGTCTCCTTGTTCGGCGGCGAGCTGGCCCTGAGCGATGAAATGTTCCGCTGCCCAGATGAGCTCGTGACACTCATACCACGACAGGAGGCCGGGCGGGAAGGGGGTCGGAAAGAGTTCCTCGCCCTCGGCAGCCCGGGGAGCCTTTCCTGGATCAGGCCCGTTCGCGATTAGCGATCTTGCGAGTTCATCCCGGATGGCAACGAGCCGTTCAGCATCCTCAAGCGCTGGCCGCCGGTATGGACTTGGTCGCACAACCTCCTCCTAACCACCATGTCGTCACTCGCGGCTACCGATGAGTTCTGTCCCGGGGCTCGGCTGAAATCCCACCTTCGGAGAGCTGGCGAATCGCTCCGCAACCCTGCTGTTGTAGTACTCGGGAACGGTCCGTCGCTCGTTACTCAAAGGCCGCGCCCGTCGGCAGCACACCGATCGCCCAGCCCACGACGTCCACGCCGCGATGATGATGTGCGTCTGGCCCGGCCGCGATCTCCCACGTGGCCCGACCTGTACCGCAGCACGGCCGGTGCGCCGTCGGCCCGGGCGGGCAGGAACGCCGCCTCCACATCGGGACCCCCGCGAGGCGCACCATTGCGGCCACCGTCGTCGGCCCCACCACCAAAGGCCGTCGACCCGCCACCGCAGGTTGCAGCGCCCGCGCGCCAGCACCGACGCGCGCGTCCACTTGTCGGCCACCGCCCGCGCCGTGACCTCGGCGGCGGTCCGCTCCTTCTCTTTTCTTTCTTTGGCGTAGACCAGCACCGACCCGAGGGCTAGCTACTTCGCCCTGAAGAAGGCCGATCGCGCTGAATCAGAGGGCTGAGGGTGGCAGCTCGGAGGGTGTTGATCTCTTTTCAGGGATCGATCATGCGGCGAGGGCCGAGATCTTGACCAGGTTGTGGGCCAGGACCCCGTGTCCGGCCCAGATCTGGGCGCCTTCCAGGTCATCCAGGTGCGTGCGGTCCCACCCGTAGCCGCGTTTGAGGGTGCTGATCCAGGCTTCGCTGCCGGTGCGCCACCTCACGGTTCTGCGGAACGCGCGGCTGCGTTCGTGGGCTTGGCGGGCCTTGCCGGGTCTGCCCTTGCGGGGGATCACCACGGTGCGCACCCCGAGCTCGTGCAGCTCGCCCTCGACCTTGGCCTCGCCGTAGCCGCGGTCGGCGGTGCCGGTGCGCGGACGCCGCCGGGTGCGGCGGATGACCCGGCCGACCGCGGGCGCGAGCTGGGGTGCGTCGGCAGGGTTGCCGCGTTCGACGGTGTGGTCGAGCACGACGCCGGCGTCGTTGTCGAGGACCTGGGCCTTGTAGCCGAACTGCACTGGCTTCCCGAGCCGGCCCTTGGCGATCGGGCGGGCATCAGCGTCGTGCAGGCGGCTGCGGTCGCGCGACGGAAGATCGGCCGCCGCAGCCGGTTGATCACCCTCTGCTCGCCGTGTCACCTCGTGACGCACTTCGGGTACGCCAACGTGCAGGGCCGCACCGACGAAGCGCTCGCACACCTGCGCAAGGTCAACGGCCTCACCCTCGCCGAGGCGCTCACGCACGTCCATGCTGCCGAGGACGTGTGGATCGCACGGTCCGCGCGCGTGTGGGAGTTGGACGTGAGCATCCTCACCGACGTCGGGATCACGCTGCGCCGTCCTGAGCGGGCCATCCATCGGCCCGCTGCCGCCGAGCGTGCTCTTGCCCGAGTCGCCGATCGGCCTGTGGTGCCGCTGCCTCGCCCGCCCGCGCAGCCCTCGCGACTGCCGTCGGCAGCTCCGCCGCTGCCGAGCCCGCCAGCTCCTGCACGGCGCGGGCTATGGTCTCGGCTGACCGGCAGCGACGCGTAGACACGCCGTGGCATCAAACGTGGCGCGAAACTCCTCTTCCTTGGTGCAACTCCGGCACCGTGTACATGGATCGGAGCAGTGTTCTCGCAGGTAGGCAGCCGGTTCGCCTCGTCACGGCCGCCTTGTAAGCGGTAGGTCGTCGGTTCGATCCCGACCTCCGGCTCCATGCCTGACCATCAAGAACGCTGACTGCAAGATCCGCTCGGTCTCCTGCCCGTGGGAGGGGCAACATCGAGACGCTTCGCAGCGTGGCTCTCCGGGTCCGGGTCTACGCCGGGACCGATCCCGTGACGAAGAAGCGGCACAACCTGATCGAGGTCGTCGAGCCCGACCCGAAGTGACCACTCTCGGCTCTGCGCTGGGAGACCTAGGTGTAGTGACCCAGGACGTTGTTGCGGCCCGGTCGGCGCGCCTGCTCGGCGGGCGTCAGCCGGTGGCACGCGCACCCTCACCCGGTTCAGGCACCGGCCTCGAGCACCGCGAGGTCGCGCACCGCATAACGGTGATGCTCGGTCTCTTCCTTGAGCACCACCTTGAGGCAGCGGCGCACGACGTACTCCTGATCGGGATACGGGTCCGCCGGCTTGCGACCGCATACCCGATCGAGCTCGGCCCCGGTGAGCCCGTCGATGGTGCGCCGCATCGTGGCCATGCGGGCGAGCCGCGGCGCAAGCACCTCGTCGAGCGTCGGGACGGCTTCGAGGGTGAGTCCGAGCTTCGCCGTCGCGTCGGGCGGCATCCCGCCCGCAGGGAAGCCCAACGGGTGGTAGGGCGCTTCCTCCTCGAGCACGGCATTGCCGAGCCAGGCATCGCCGGCGAACAGCAGGTGACGTTGGGTCTCGACCAACGACCACTCGCCGTTGACCTGCTCGTGCAGCGTGGCCTCGGGCAATAGCCTGGCGCGGTCGAGGGTCGCCTTCCACAGCGTCTCGATGGCGTCCCAAGCAGTCCGGTAGTCGTCGGGGGACGCGGCGTCACGCGCCAGCACCCGCGTGGGGTGCTGCCGGTCGAGCTCGGCCTCGACGTAGGCGGTCACGTCGACGTCGTTGACGACGAGACGCTCGAAGTCGCCACCGAGGTAGACCTCGCTCCCATAGCAGTCGACGATCTTCAGACCGCTGACCTCGCAATCCCGGATCTCGAGGCCGGCGAGGTCGCACAGGTTGACGCGGGCACCACGGAACTGGTCACTCCGAGCGTACTCAGCAGTCACCGAGGCAGTGTCCCGCACCATCCCGTCCGCGCACTCTGTTTGGCAACCAGCTACTGCGCTCGGGCCTTGTGTTCGGTTTCGACCGGATGTGTCAGGACGACGCTGTTCTCGTGATTTCACAGTCCACCGATCCGGTCGCCGACGCGGCCCATCAGCCGGATTCCGCCACGCCGATCCGGCACCGCAAGATCGCCCGTGTCGTACCAGCCGTCGTCGTGATCGGCGATGACCGTCATCGTCCCCGAGTCCCGGCCCACCGTCGCCAAGCACACCCCGCTGCCGCGCACGAACAGCCGGGCGGGCTGGTCTTTCGTGATGCCGGTCCCCGCTGCCGACGTCGAGGTCGAGCTCCGTGAAGCCGGGATCGAGCCAGCAGAGCAGCCGATCGCGTGGGCCGAGCCCGATGATCTACCGATGGTCGAGGTCGATTGCAGTTCGCTCGACGACATCGATGAGGGTCTGGAGCTGAACACTCCGTCGGAGAGGTCGGAGTCGGGAGGGTCGCCGGGGTGAATGTGCGTCCCGTCATCGACGCCGGCCCGGCCCTGAACTTCTTCTCCATCAACCGAGAACGTCTACTCCTCGGCACGTTGGGACCCATCAGTGTCCCTGAGCTTGTGCGAGACGAGGTGCTGCGCAAGGCAGCCACCGATCCTCGATTCCGCAGCGCCGAATGGGTTTGGAACAAGCTGCCCGACAAATACCTGGAGATCCTCTCCGACGACGAGACTCCCGAGCTGAACGTCGCGGTGGCGCGGATCAGCGGGCGTGCGACGACGGCCTTCCGCCAATCGAGCAGACCGATCTGCTCGCCCCCAACCTGTTCAAACGCCATACCTCGCGGTAGCGATGGGAGTTCCCGTGCGGCCGTGGTCTGCGGTCTACGGACTCAGCCGATGATCACGAGTGTACGGTCACGGATGCGGTCCCATGAGCCGCGGTTGGCAGCACAGCCCGGCTCGGCTGTCGGTCCTGGAGGTCAACGGGCGACGTAATGGCTGAGCAGGGCCTGTACCTCATAGACGTCGACGCCCTTGCCGAACTGCTTGACGATGGGAGTGGGGCTTCCTGAAAGCCAGATCTTCAGCTCCGCGTCGAGGTCGAATGTTCCCGCTGTCTCGACGCTGAAGTGTGTGATGCTCTTGTACGGCACGGTGTGGTATTCGACCTTCCTGCCGGTCATGCCTTGCTTGTCGACCAGGATCAGTCGGCGGTCGGTGAACAGGAACGCGTCGCGCACCAGTTGATAGGCGGCCTGCACCTGCTCGCCATGTCCCAGTAGTCGCCCGTACTCCTGCGCTGCCGCGTTGGGGTCGATGCGAGAGGCATTTCCGATGAATCCGTCGAGAAGGCCCACGTGCTGCTCCAGGTTCGTGGTGGGGATGCGTACGGCCTGTCGGCCCGGAACAGGCGTGCGTTACATGCAACTGAGGTGGATTGTCCGGCCGGTTACTGGAGCCGAGCCGCGCGAGCTTCATGCACGTAGCTCCGAACCACCGTCACCGGGCGAAAACCGAACCGGGCGTACAGATTCTTGGGCGTGTCGTCCACGTCGCTACCGATCAGAATCGGCCCGGCCCCACGGGATCGGGCGTGCGCCACCGCGAAGCGCAGCATCTGCGTCGCCAGCCCGGCGCCACGAGCGTCGGGACGGACGAAGACGTCTTCGATGATCCCGACTCCGTCCTCGCTGACCCAGGCTGCGATGAACCCGTAGATCTCACCGCGCTCCTCTGCCACGAAGTACGTGGCGGCCGGCGTGAGGCACCAGCCGAGCAGCCGCGGTCGTCACCGCCAGGGGACGTGCCGGCCGGCCGGCACGCGCGTCCTCATCGAGGTGATCGATACGGAACAGCGCGCCGATGTCGGACCAGTCGTCGTCGCTCGTTCCCACTGCCCGCAGCGGGCGTGCAGGAGGCTCAGGAGTAACCGAGCCGGGAAGCATCAGCAGAAGCTGAATATCGAGGTGCCAGTCGCAGAGCGCAACGACCACGGACCCGACTCAACGTGCCCGGCCGACCCGGACCTCGTCGGATTCCGGCGATCGGACGAGCGCGGCCAGCCTGTCGACGTCTCGGACGAGAAGATAGATCACGCCGAGCAGCATCAGGGTCGTGATGACCCACGTGCCCTGGAACGGAACCGTCAGCGTCAGTACCTCGATACCGGCGATGATCGGCAGGTACACGAGCGCGCCCACGGTCGCGGTGCGGGGCACCAGCAGAAAGACCGCCGCGACGAGTTGGCAGACTCCGATGAATGGGTACAGCTCGCCGGTGCGCAGCAGCGCATCGAAGAAGTAACCGACGGGGTCGGTGGTCGGGAGCTTCGTGAACGGGATCCCGAGCACCTTGATCATGCCCGACGGCAGGAACCCGAGCGCCAGCATCACGCGGACGAACCAGGTGAACCATACGACCGGTCGCCGGTCCCGAACGCTGACCACCAGGCGCTCCAGCGACGACATATCGTCACGATTTCGTGCGACCACGACGTGGTCAAGCGATCCTGCGTGTTCACCTCGTCGAAGCCGGCCTGCGTCAGCGGGTAGTGGGGGTCGGCGCTGCGGGAGGTGCCAGTGCCAACCCGGGGTAGATCTGGTCGAGCACCTTCAGCAGCAGCACGTTCGCCGTATGGTCACCGTCGAGCGACAGGGTGAGATTCGTCCATATCACGAGCGTCACGTTGTTGTCGGGGTCGTGCCCGATGAAGGAGTTGAATCCGGGGAGCTCGCCGCCGTGGTAGTACATGGAGGCGGTCGGCCCGAAGCGCTGCCGGGAAATGCCGTACCCGTACTGCTGGCCGTCCGGCTTGGTGGGGTCCTCGGGTTGCGCGCTGTCGAGCCATTGGCGCTGGTGGTCGGCGCTGAACACCCGGCCCTCGACCAGCGCTCGGATCCAGGTGGCCAGATCGGTGGCGGTGGCGATGGCGCCTCCCGCTGCCGTGGCATAGGACGGGTTCTGGTTGGTGTAGTCGATGGGCTCGAGCGTTCCTGCCCGGGCGGCGGCCTGCATGGCAGGCGGGTAGGGGAAGTCCGACAGGGCGAATGCGGATCCGCCGTACATGTAGCCGTGCGAGTAGGGGTCGGGGATAGAGGTGGAGTCGATAGCCGGGAGCATGACCTGGTGGAGCCGCTGCGGACCGAACAGGCGCTCCTGGAAGATCCTGGCCAGGGACGTGCCGTCGATCTTCTCGGCAACCAGGCCGAGCAGGGCGTAGTTGGTGTTGCAGTAGGCGAATTCGGTGCCGGGTGGGAAATCTGGCGGATGTCGGAATGCGATGGCCAGTACTTCCTGTGGTGTCCAGGCCTTCGTCGGATCGGCATCGAGAGTCGCGGCAAGCTCTGGCGCGTCCGTGTAGTTGTACAGGCCGCTGCGCATCGTCAGCAGCTCGGCGATGGTGATGTTCTCGCCGTTGGGCACGCCCGGAACGTATCTCGACACCGGGTCGGTGAACCGGAGCTTGCCTTCCTGGGCCAGGAGCACGATCACCGCTGCGGTCATCGTCTTGGTGTTCGACGCGATCCTGAAGTAGGTGTCTGCGCTGGGCGGCGACTCGGCGCCCCGCAGCGTGGTGCCGGTGACGGACGTGAAATCGCCCTGGGGAGTTCGGAGCACGACCATGGCGCCGGGAACCAACAGCTCGCTGGTCGTCTCGTCCACGGCGGCCTGAAGCGCGGCCGGGTCGATCGTCCTGAGCGCGGGCGAGGCGGACGGCGTGGTGGCAGTCGGGGCCGATCCGGTCGACTCCCGCGTGGAGTTCGCCGAGCAGGCTGCGGTGAACAAGAGGGCCACGCAGACGGCAAGCCCCATGGCCTGGTCAGGTCCTCGCCGAGATCGACACCGTCCAACGCCTGTCCGCATCTCATTCTCCCGTCGATGGACGGAGAAAGATAATCCGATCTTCAGCTGGTCAGGAATCGCTGAATATCAGCCATGATGGCGGAATCCAGGAATCGAAGGTGCCGCCGACCGGGCGGGACACGGCCGCAACGCGCTGGCCGCCCCCGACGCCGCACCCCCGGCCGCGTCCTCGCAGAGCCGCCGTGCTCCTCGCAGACCCCACAGCATCTGCGACGAACCCACTCGGTCTGCGAGGACGCCGAACCATCCGCGAGTCGCCACCCGGGCCGCGACCGCTGCCCGGGAGGCGTCAGTCGTCCAGCAGGTCCTCGATCACGATCGGGATGTGACGGACCCGGACGCCGGTGGCGTTGTAGATGGCGTTGGCCACGGCTGCCGCCATGCCCACGGTGCCGATCTCGCCGACACCCCTCGCGCCGACGGCGTTGTGCAGTGTGTCCGGGTGCTGGACGAAGTGGACGTCGACCTCCGGGATGTCCGCGTTGACCGGCAGCAGGTAGCCCGCGAAGTCGGCGTTCGCCATCCGTCCGTTCGGCTCGATCTCCAGGCCCTCGTGCAGCGCGGCGGAGACGCCCCAGATCATCCCGCCCATGATCTGGCTGCGCGCGGCCTTGTCGTTGATGATCCGGCCGGCGTCGAACACGCCCAGCATGCGGGACACGCGGGCCTCGCGCGTCCACTTGTGCACCCGGACCTCGCAGAACTGCGCACCGAACGAGCTGAACGAGTGCTTGGTCATCTCCTCGCCGGGTGCCGACGAACCGATCGCGGAGATCGACGGGCGGCCCACGGCGCGCAGCACCTCGCCGAACGTCATCGTCCGGCCGCCGGCCAGCACGTGACCGTCGGCGTACGAGGTCTCCATCCCCTGGAACGGTGAGCCGGGCGACGTCGCAACGACCAGCAGGTCGTCGATCACCTTGGACGCGGCGATCATGATGGCCGTGCCCGCGCTCGCCGTGGCGGTCGAGCCGCCGGACATGCCACCGGGTGGAAGTGCCGAGTCGCCCAGCCGCGGCGTGATCCGGTCCGGCGTGATGTCCAGCGATTCGGCCCCCACCAGGGAGAGTACGGTCAGCAGACCGGTTCCCGGGTCCGCCCCACTGGTCGCGACCACCGCTGTGTCGTCGGCCTGCAGGGTGACCTCGACCGAGGCCGGGAACCGCAGGGCGGGGAACATCGCGGTGGCCGTACCGACCCCCACGAGCCAGTCACCGTCGGTGCGGCCGTGCGGCGAGCGGCTCGCCCAGCCGAACCGCGCTGCGCCGACGCTGAAGCACTCGTCGAGATGCTTGCTCGACCACTGCAGGTCCCTGCCGGGCGGAGCGGTCGAGTTGTTGCGCATGCGCAGCTCGATCGGGTCCATGTTCAGCGCGACCGCGAGCTCGTCGATCGCGCTCTCCAGCGCGAAGGACCCCGGTGCCTCACCCGGCGCCCGCATGAAGGTGGTCGGCGGGATGTTCAGCGGCACCATCTTCTGGCTGAGGGCCAGGTTCGGGGTGGCGTACCACTCCCGCGAGGTGCCGTGCGACGTCGGCTCGACGAACGAGCGATCCATCGCCGTGCTGCACCACGAGTCGTGCCGCACCGCGATCAGCCTGCCGTCGGTGTCCGCGCCGAGGGCGATCTTCTGCACGGTCGCGGCCCGGCCCGCGGTAGCGGTGAAGACCTGCTCCCGGCTGAGCGCGGCCTTGATGGGCCGGTCGAGGGCCCTGGCCGCCGCCGCGGCGAGGAACGCGGGCGTGGACGTGCGGCCCTTGCCGCCGAACGCCCCGCCGACGAACGGGTTCACTGCGTGGACCGCCGAGGGATCGAGAGCCAGCGCGCCGGCCACCTCCATCGCCTGGAGGTCGGACCCCTGGTTCCCGCTGTAGATCGTCAGTACGCCGGAGTCCCACACCGCGACCGCGGAGTGCGGCTCCATGGCGGCGTGGTTCTGGGTGGCGGTGCTGTACGTCGCCTCGACGACCACCGGGCTGTCGGCCAGCGCGTCCTCGATTGAGTCGACACCGGAGGCGAGAAGAGTGTGGGTCTGAGGTGACCCGTCGAAGCCCGGCGGCGCCTCCTCGGCCGAGGCGAGGCCGTCCTCCAGGGAGGTCAGGGCCGGCCGCTCCCGGTAGGTGACGTCGACGAGCATCGCGGCGTCCCGCGCCTGCTCGAAGGTCTCCGCCACCACGAAGCCGATCGGCTGGCCGTAGTACGCAACGTCCCTGTTCTGCAGCGGGACCCAGGTCTCGCCGAACATCGGCAGACTCGGTGTGCGCAGCTCCAGCGGGTCGAACGGCGTGTACACGCCGATCACGCCGGGTGCGCTCTTCGCGGCCGTGACGTCCATGGCCTCGATCTCGCCGTTGGCGATCGTGCTGAGCACGACGTATCCGTAGGCCATGCCGGGGAAGTTGTGGTCCGCCCCGTACTCGGCCCGGCCGCTGACCTTGAGCGGCCCGTCCAGCCGGCTGGGCATCAGCGGCTCTCCTCTGTCAGTTCGAGCAGTGCGCGGACGACGGTCCGCTTCAGCAAGGACACCTTGAAACCGTTGTCGGCCAACGGCCTGGCGCCGTCGGCACCCACGGACGCGGCGGCCTCGACGGCCTCCGGGGTCGCGGGCGCACCGCGCAGGGCCGCCTCGACGGCGTGCAGTCGCCACGGCACGGTCGCCACTCCACCGACCGCCACCCTGGCGTCGACGATGCGCGAGTCCTCGATGTGCAGCGCGACCGCTGCGGAGCACAGCGCGAACTCGTAGGACTGCCGGTCGCGGACCTTGACGTAGGTGGAACGCGACGCCCAGTCCAGACGTGGGACCAGGACCTCGGTGACCAGCTCACCGGGACGCAGGTCGTTCTCCACCTCCGGGGTGTCACCCGGCAGCCGGTAGAACTCGGCCAGCTTGACGGTGCGGCTGCCCTCGGCGCTGACCAGCCGGATCTCCGCGTCGAGCGCGACCAGGGCGACTGCCAGGTCGCTGGCGTGGGTCGCAACGCACGAGTCGCTCGTGCCCAGCACGGCGTGCATCCGGTTGGCCCCGGAGATCGCGGAACATCCGCTGCCGGGTTGCCGTCTGTTGCACGGCATCTCCACGTCGCGGAAGTACGTGCAGCGGGTGCGCTGCAACAGGTTCCCGCCGATGCTGGCCATGTTCCGGAGCTGCTGGGAGGCGCTCTGCAGCAGGGCACGGGCGATCACGGGGTACACGCCGGGCTGCCCGGCGACCTCGCTCATCCGCTCCAGCGCGCCGATGCGCAGCCCGTCGCTGGTGTCGAGACCGCGCAACGGCAGTTCGTTGATGTCCAGGACGTGCTGCGGCGTCAGGACGTTGAGCTTCATCAGGTCGACGAGGGTGGTCCCACCGGCCAGGAACGTGCCGGGTGAGGCAAGAGCGGCTTCGACGGTCTCGGGTGCCGTGAGCTCAAACGGACGCATCGGCCTGCCTCGCCTGTTCGATTGCCGCGATGATGTTCGGGTAGGCCGCGCAGCGGCAGATGTTGCCGGACATGAACTCCCGGACGTCCTCGACGTCCTGCCGGACCGCAGCGACAGCCGACATGACCTGCCCCGGAGTGCAGAACCCGCACTGCAGGGCGTCCTGGTCGACGAACGCCTGCTGGACCGGGTGCAGCCCGTCCTCGGTGGACAACCCTTCCACCGTGGTCACCGGCTGCTTCACCGTGGCGGCCAGGGTCAGGCAGGAGAGGACCGGTCTGCCGCCGACGTGCACGGTGCACGCGCCGCACTGTCCTCGGTCGCATCCCTTCTTGGGACCGGTCACGCCGAGGCGTTCACGTAGAGTGTCGAGCAGCGTCACACCGGGATCGACACTCAGTTGTTCCGTCCTGCCGTTGACTTCGAGCGAGATGTCCACTGGATCTGTTCCCCCAGATCGTCCGTGTAGGAAGCCTGACGGCATGGGTCGCGATGTCGGCTACGTCGACGAGCCGCCGCGACAGTGAACCGGATATTCATCCGGTTCAGCTCTCGAAGCTAGCGGATTACGATCCGCTCCGCAACGACTGGTCACCGGGACCGGGAGGTGCTCCACTGCATCGGACGACGAGACGGACGACCGGGAGGGACGATGACGACGGGATCGGTCAGCCCCCGGCGTGCGGACACCCGGCGCAACCACGAGCGCATCCTCACCGCGGCGGCGGAGTCGCTGGCCAGGTCGGACGGGGTGTCGTTCAACGCCATCGCGAAGAAGGCCGAAGTGGGGGTCGGCACGGTGTACCGGCACTTCCCCACCCCGGAAGCGCTCATCCTGGCGGTCTACCGGCGTGAGGTGCAGCATCTCGTCGAGGTCGTGCCGGTCCTGCTCGAGATGCACGCCCCCGAGGATGCTTTCCGGGCCTGGACGATCGATCACCTGGCGCATTACATGATGACCAAGCGAGGCCTGGCCGACGCACTCCGCGCTGTGGCGCCCTCCCACGGGGAACTGCCGGTGAACGCCTACGACACCCTGGTCGAGGCGATCGCCACGCTGTTGAAGGCCAACGTCCAGGCCGGCACCGTCCGCGCCGACCTCGATCCGGAAACCGTTCTTCGCGGGCTGGGCGGCCTCCTGTACCTCGATCGCAACGGGGACTGGAAGAGCCACGCCGCGAAACTTGCCGACCTCCTCTGGCGAGGTATGCGCGAGTCCTAGTGGCTCGTCATGCTCCCGGTCGGGATGCTGATCTCCGCGGCCCACGGAGTACGCCGAGATCTTGTTCGAGAATGTTGTCTTGAGTGCTGGCCGCAATAGGTGCCGGCTTCGATGTATCACTTCGTGAGAAAGGGAGATCGAATGCCTGCCGTGCCGCACGAAGTGGTTCTCCTCGAGATACCTGTCGATGCCGACTTCGCTGATTTCCGCGCTGAGTTCGAACGCGCGGTGCCGCGGGTCGACCACGAGCGGATGGAGGAGATCATCGCCCGTTCTCCCTGGCAGGCCACGACCCGCGCTGCGCCATGTACCTCATGGGCAGCCACGTGATCGCGGAACGAATCTATGCCCACAGTCCGGCCGCGCTGCTCCATGTCCCGCTGCGGGTCGCACTGTATGTCGATTCGGGCGGGCAGACGATCTTTGTGACCGACCAGCCGAGTACGACGCTTGCCGGCCTTCGCAACGCCGACACCATCGCGGTCGCTGCGAGCTGGATCAGAAGCTGGCGGCACTGCTCACCGCCTTGGGCGTGCCGCCGCCGCAGGAGCTGTGGGGATGAATGTGTGATTGTGTGTCTATGATCGGTGAGTGATCCACTCACGACTGGCCATGACGCTCGGTGAGGCGATTTTCACGCAGCGGTCGATCCGCCGGTTCCGACCGGATCCTGTCCCGATCGCCGATCTCGAACTGATCGTCGCCGCGGCATCGAAGGCCCCGAGCGGCGGGAACAGCCAGATCGCGCGCTTTCTCGCCGTGAACGACCCCGGCCTCATCCGTGAGTTCGGGGCGCTCTACCGCGAGGCGTGGTGGGCGAAGCGGCGGGACGCGGAGGGCTGGACCGGACCCGACGACCTGAACGCAGCCGAGCGCGCCCAGTGGGCGCCCTCCATGCGGCTGGCCGACGAGATGGGCGGCGTTCCGTGCGTCGTCTTCGCCCTGTCCGTGCCGCCGAACGCGGAGGGCTCGGTCCTTCCGGCCACCCAGAACCTGATGCTCGCCGCACGTGCGCTCGGCATCGGGTCGGTCCCCACCACCCTTCACAGCTCGGTGGAGGGCCGGTTCCGGGAGATGTTCGGGATTCCGCCCGAGGTGAAGTTCCACTTCGCGATCCCGCTCGGCTACCCGGCCGGCAACTTCGGTCCGACGAAACGCCGGCCGACCTGGGAGACCAGCTACCTCAACCGCTGGGAGGGAACCGTGCCGTGGGCGCCGGGGGAGGCGGCGGATGGTCCCGCCTCGTGACGCACGCGGCTCGGAGGTCACTTCAGCCGTACCCCGGTGACGTCCAGCGTGATCGGCACCCAGGACCGGTCGGGGGTGCGGTCCTCGTTGCGGATGTGGATCCGGCGGGCCGTGGTGACCACGACCCCGTCGAACGTGTCGTGTGCGGTGTCGTAGTGCGCCGTGGGTGAGCCGCCGTTGACGTCGGGCTGGTAGTCGATCCGGCGCTGCCGGCCGGCATCGTCGAAGTAGTACAGCTGGGTGGTGTTGTGCAGGTCGAGCGTGGCGGGGAAGGTCACGCTGAGGCCGCGCCAGCGCTCACCGTCCTCGATCCACGGCTCGATCTCCGCGGTCTCGACGCCGGGGTAGGTGAAGAGGTACGGCTCGACCAGGTAGCTCCAGGTCGCGTACGCCCGGAAGTAGCCGGCCTGCGCGACGCTCCACCGGCTGTCGGGGGTGTACCCGGCGAAGCTAGCCCGCGGGTTGTAGAGCGTCTCGTGCCGGCCGTCCGGGCCCGTTACGGTGAGGGTGCCCGCATCCCGGTCGAACTCGATGGTGCGGCCCGAGGGCTGCTGCAGGATCACGTGTTCCCGATGGACGTCGGCGATGACGTGGTCGGTGCCGAGGAAGTCGGGCACGCCCTTGAACTCCCAGAACGGGCCGCCGTAGGTGACGTCGGCCTCGATGATGGTGGCGTTCCGCCATGGCGCCAGCCCGCCGTGGGCGTCGATGACGTGGTCGAGCAAGGTGGTCACGGTGTCGTCCTCGTACTGAGTGCGATGGGAGATGACGGAGGGATCACCGGCCGCGCCGGCGTTCTCACGCTCCTAGAATCGCTGTGGTGGGCGTCGCCACGCCGCCCGAACCTGGCCAGGAAGCCCACCAATCCCGCCACGATCACGGAGGTGAGATGGCGCCGTCCCTGCACCGCGTAGGGATCCTCGTGTTCGACGGCGTCAAGATGCTCGACGTCGCCGGGCCGGCCGAGGTGTTCGCCGAGGCCAACCGCGGCGAGGGCAACTACGAGGTGACGACGGTCTCGGTCACCGGCAAGCCGGCCATGTCCTCGATCGGCTTGCCCATCTCCGCCACCGGGTCTGCCCACGACGCCCGTTTCGACACGGTGCTCGTTGCGGGCGGCGGCTTCCCGAAGCGGCCGGTGACTCCTGAGCACGTCGATGTCGCCACCGAGATGAGCCGTGGCGCGAGACGGACCGGGTCGGTGTGCACGGGAGCCTTCGTCCTCGCCGAAGCCGGGCTGCTGGCCGGCAAGCGCGCCACCACGCACTGGGCGATGGCCGCTGAGCTGGCTCGCCGCTACCCCGACGTCTCCGTTCAGCCCGACGCCATCTGGATCAAGGACGGCAGCACGTACAGCTCGGGCGGAGTCGCCGCCGGGATCGATCTGGCGCTGGCTCTCCTCGAGGAGGACCACGGCCCACAGCTGACGCGTTCGGTGGCCCGTGCCCTCGTCGTCTACATGAAGCGCCCGGGTGGCCAGTCCCAGTTCTCCGCGTCGCTGCAAGGTCCTCCGCCGCGCACTCCCGCGATCCGGCTGGTGGCGGAGAGTGTTGCCGCCGACCCGAGCGTCGAGTGGAGCCTGGCGGCGCTGGCGGCGGTGGCGCGGGTCAGTGCCCGCCACCTCACCCGCATGTTCCGCGAGGAGCTGGACACGACACCCGCGCGGTACGTGGAGCGCATCCGCTTCGACCTGGCCCGCTCCCACCTCGACAGCGGCATGAACGCCACCCAGGCGGCACTGCGCGCCGGTTTCCCCAGTTACGAGTCGTTCCGTCGCGTGTTCGTCAGGCGGCTCGGTGTCTCGCCGGCCCGCTACCAGCAGCGCTTCACCACCACCGCCCGCAACGATGCCGAGCTCGTCTCGGCCGAGGCCTCCTGGCTGGACGAGACGGTGCCGCTCAGGTCCTAGCTGTAATGCCCAGCCGGGTTGTTGACCCGGCTGATGAGTGGGTGGCCGCCGAACACGGTGTGGCCGCGGTGGGCTTTCGGCGGCGACATTCGTAACGGGGCGATCGGAGGGCACGCGCTCGACCAGCAGCATGTGCCTGTTGAAGGCCAGAACGGGCATTTCGGTGGGCCATGAGACCTCCGGGCGGGACGCTGGTCGTAACGCTTCCGCCGGTCACCGCTGCGGACGGCCCTCGCCCGGCAGGCCACCACCGCGAGCGCTGAACGGCCGTTGACCTGCGACGACGAACATCGATTCGAACATGTGTTCGAGTATGATGGTGGGATGTCGGACAGCCCGCTCACCACCGCCCATCGCCTCCTGGTCGAGGCGATCGACGCGCTGTCCGCCGCCACCGACTCGGCTACCGATGACGAGCTGCTGTCTGTGCTCACCTTGTGCGAGGGCACGAGCCGGCGGTTGG